>JBMOGB010000207.1:0-6846 GCA_049318585.1 Bacteroidia bacterium
ATTTTTCTGTTTGCGAATAAAAGGCATTTATTTGAAAGTTCAATTGCACTTTTTATAAAAATGAGTAAATTATAATTTGATTTTATACTGAATCACTAATTATTTTTGCAGAAATCAATAATTCAACATTTTTTGGCTCAATATTTGGATTGCTATATTTTGTATTTTTGAAACTAAAAAGTATATCCTAATTTTTACTTTAAGGGTATGTTTATTAGATAAAAAAAGCTTTATTTTGTATAATCAATTTGTAAATATAAAAGTATGAAAGTTAAATTGTTTTTAGCAGTATTCACATTGGCTCTATTCATTAGCTCATGCGCTCTTTTAAATCAGCCAGGAACGGCAGATGATGATCTTTATTTTTCAACATCAAACAATAGCAATAAAGGTAAAACAATTATTCCAACTGCCGATATTGAAAAAATTAAACGTGATTATCCATCTCAAGTTGACCCAAATAAACCTGAAGGGTACTATAATGATAATGGAACAGCAAACCCAAATGCTGTAAATGGATATCCAATTTATAAAGAAAAACAAGATTCATTTTATAAAATTCATCCTGAACTTGCAGCTGCATACCAAGCTTATAAAATGCCTCCTTTTAGTTTAAGAGAAGAATATTTATTAGCCAAAGCAGAACGAAAACAACAAAGAAGATTAGCCCGATTAAATAACAGATATAATTATGATAACAATAATTTTGGCTATAATAATGGTTACAACAATAATTATGGCTACAATAATGGCTTTTACAACAATGGGTTTTACAATAATGGTTGGGGGAATAATGGTTTTGGTCCTTCAGTAAATTTTGGTTGGAATAGTTACAATGGTTGGAACACAGGAATAGGTTTTGGATTCAATAATTTCGGATTCAATTCATTTTACAATCCATTTTATTACAATAATTTTTGCAGTCCTTGGGGCTATAATAATTACTATAATCCACATGGTTACAATAATTTTTACAATCCTTGGGGTTATAATAATTTCTACAATCCTTATGGTCATTATAATTATTATCCAAACTACAATAATGGAAGTGGTTATTCAAACGAAACGCCCAATAACAATCCACCTCAATCAAGACCAAGGCAAGTAATAGGTAGTAATTTACCCGCTACTAATGGTGGAACTATTGATAATCCAAACCCAAATCCGCAAAGAGCGGTTAAAAGAGTGGAAAATGGTGAATTTCGAAATCAAACTAATATTGATAGGCCAAATCAGGCAAGATCATCAGAAAATAGTGGAACGTTAATAAATACACCAAATGGAGTTCAATACATAGCTCCAAGAAATACTGAAGTAACTACTCCAACTTATTCAACTTACGAACGTTCAGTTGAAAACAATAATCGTCAAACTGAATTTAGGAATGCAAATCCACAATATGCAAACCCAGTACCAATTCAAACACCAAATGCTGTGAGGACTGAGCCAAATCAACAAAATCAAACGCCCGTTTATACCCAACCAAACTATAACAATCAAAATAACCAACAACGAAACAATCAAACTCAACCTACTTACAATCCACCAGTTTATAATCCACCTACATACAATACACCACGTTCAAATGATGGTGGTGGAGGAAGAAGTAATAGTGGTGGTTCGTCATCTGGTGGTGGCGGAAGAAGCAGTGGTGGCGGTGGAGGAGGAGGAGTTTCTCGTCCTAGGTAAATATAAAATTTGATCAATAAAATAGCAGTTTCTTTAAAATTTAAACACTAATTTTTATGTTAAAAAAATCAATATTGGCAACAATAAGTATTTGCCTTAGCTTATACTCTTATGCGCAAAACGAACAAGACGCATTGCGATATTCTCAAAATAAGTTATTTGGTTCTGCCCGAGTTCAAGGTGCTGGAGGAGCGTTTGGAGCTTTAGGTGCCGATGCAAGTGCAGTGGCAATTAATCCTGCTGGAATAGCTTTATACCGAAGAAATGAATTGTCTGGAAGTTTTGCTGTAACATCTTATTTAAATGATAGCAAATACATTGGAAGTATAAACACTGAATCGAAAACAGGAATAAATATACCTCAATTTGGTTTAGTTTTTACCAAAGTTCAGCAAGGTTTTAGTGGCGATGAAACCAAAGATTTGGTAAGTTTTTCTTTTGGTTTTGGAGTAAATAGATTGAATGATTTTAACCAAAATAGTATTTTTTCAGGCATAAATACCAAATCAAGTATCAGTGATTTTTTTGCAGAGCAAGCCAATGGTAGAACCTTTAATTCAGCTGCTAATAGTTATGTGAACGATATTGCTGGAATGGCTTATTGGACTTATTTAATTGATAGCATTAGCCCTCAAAAATTCGGTTCTATTTTTACTAGTAATAAGGATACCATTTCAATTCGTCAGTCAAATATTAGCCAAATTAGTGGTAGAATAAATGAATATAATTTTTCGAGTGGTTTAAATATTTCCAACTTTTTATATTTTGGTGCATCTCTGTTGTTTCAAAATGTAAATTACGAATCATCCAATGTTTTTAAAGAAAAAGTTTTGAGTAGAACTAGTAGTTCAAATTTATTTTCAACAGATTTTACAACAAAAGTAAAAACACAAGGTACTGGAATTGGTGGTAGATTTGGATTTATTTTAAAACCAACAGATTATTTTAGAGCTGGTTTAAGTTATACCACTCCAGTTCGTTTAAACTTAAAAGACGAATATAGTTATGGTTTAAACTCAACAGCTAATTCAAACAGTTATTTTTATAGTGCAACAGAAAGAACAGATTACTTTGATTACGATTTGGTAACTCCTTCAAAATTAACTGTAAGTGCAGCATTAATGCACCCAAAATTAGGTTTTATTTCTGTTGATTGGGATCAAGTAGATTACAAATCGGCAAGGTTAGCAGCTAGTAATTATGAGTTTATAAATGCAAATGCTGCTGTAAAAAGTAATTATACAATTGCAAATAATGTAAGAGTTGGTTCGGAATTACGTTATAAAAATTCGAGATTTAGAGCAGGATATTCTTATTATGGAAGTCCTTTTAATTCAAGTTCTACTGGTGTTTCGCTCGATAATCCAACTCAAAGTATTTCAGGAGGTTTAGGGTTTTTATTTCCTTCTGTTGATAATTACAGCTCCGATTTTTACATAGATGGAGCAATGGTTTATACCTGGAATACTAACTATCAAACTCCTTATCAATTAACAGAAAAAGGAAGAACAAGTTACTCGGCCGAAAATGAATTTACCATGATGAATTTTATAGTTACAGCTGGTTTTAGGTTTTAAATATTAGGTTTTCAACCATTTTAAAAGCTTGGGCAAAATACTAAACCATTGTTTATTATTTGTTTGAGCTTTTTTTTATACAAAAAACAATTAAAGTTTTATCAAATCATTATATAGCGCTATTTTGCGCCACTAAAATTAAACAGTTTTGACATTAATAAAATCAATTTCAGGCATTAGGGGGACAATTGGGGGGCAAAGTGGAAATTCATTAACACCTATTGATGTAGTAAAGTTCACAGCTGCTTATGGTAGCATGATTAAACAAGAATCTATTGCATGCAAAGTAATTGTAGGACGTGATGCAAGAATAAGTGGCGATATGGTAAACCGTTTGGTTTGCGCTACTTTAAACGGATTAGGTATTGATGTAATTGACTTAGGTTTAAGCACTACTCCAACTGTAGAAATGGCAGTAGTTATGGAAGGCGCTCAAGGTGGAATTATATTGACTGCAAGTCATAATCCAAAACAATGGAATGCTTTAAAATTATTAAATAGCAAAGGTGAATTTATTTCAGATGAGCTTGGAAAACAAATGTTAGCCATTGCTGAATCAGGAAATATTGAGTTTGCTGAAGTAGATAAATTAGGTAAAATTACAGAAAAGAAAGATTACATAAAAAAGCATATTGACGAAATTTTAAAATTGGATTTGGTAGATGTAGAAGCTATAAAATCCAAAAAATTTAAAATTGTTGTTGATGCAGTAAACTCAACAGGTGGAATAGCAATTCCAATGCTTTTAAATGCTTTAGGAGTTGATGATGTTGTTGAAATATTCTGCACTCCTGATGGTAAATTCCCTCACAATCCTGAGCCACTTCCCGAAAATTTAACAGCTATTTCAAACGAAGTAATTCGTCAAAAAGCTGATTTAGGAATTGTTGTAGATCCTGATGTTGATAGACTTGCTTTGGTAAATGAAGATGGAAGTATGTTTGGTGAAGAATATACTTTAGTTGCAGTTGCTGATTATGTTTTGAGTAATGTAAGCAACGACAATTTAAAAAGAAATGGATTTGTTAAAAATACAGTTTCAAATCTTTCTTCAACAAGAGCTTTAAGAGATGTTACTGATAAATATAAAGGAAAATACAGTGCAAGTGCTGTTGGCGAAGTAAACGTTGTTACCATGATGAAAGAAACCAAAGCAGTAATTGGTGGAGAAGGTAATGGTGGCATTATTTTTCCAGAATTACATTATGGTAGAGATGCCATGGTTGGTATTGCATTATTCTTAACTCATTTGGCTAAAAGCGATAAATTATGTTCTATTCTTCGTGCTTCTTATCCTGATTATACTATTGCAAAAAAGAAAATTGATTTAGATTCAAATATCAATATTGATGATCTTTTGGGTGGTATTCAAGAAAAATATAAAAAACAACCTATCAATACAGTTGATGGAGTAAAAATAGAATTTGACAATGAGTGGGTTCATTTACGTAGAAGTAATACAGAAGCAATTATTCGTATTTATGCCGAAAGCAAAAGTGAAGCAACTGCTAATCATTTAGCTGAAAAAATAATTTCGGATATGAAACTAATTATTAACGGACAGTAGCAATTTACTCTCGTAAAATTATTAAAAAAAACTAAGAAACTAAAAACTAAGAACTAAAGAATGCAGTGTGGAATAGTAGGCTTACCGAATGTAGGCAAATCAACTTTATTTAATTGCTTAAGCAATGCAAAAGCGCAAGCAGCAAATTTTCCTTTTTGTACCATTGAACCTAATGTAGGTGTTATAACTGTTCCAGATGAACGTTTAAATGTATTAGAAAGCTTAGTGAAACCTAATAGAGTTTTACCTACAACTATCGAAATTGTAGATATTGCAGGATTAGTAAAAGGTGCAAGTAAAGGCGAAGGATTGGGTAATCAATTCTTAGCAAATATTCGCCAAACGGATGCAATTATTCATGTGTTGCGTTGTTTTGAAGATGATAATATTATTCATGTAGATGGAACGGTTGATCCTTTACGTGATAAAGAAATTATTGATACTGAATTGCAATTAAAAGATTTGGATTCGGTTGAAAAAAAGCTTCAAAAAGTGAGTCGTGCTGCAAAAACAGGCGATAAAGATGCTGTAAAAGCAGAAACTGTTTTGCTAAAATATAAAGCACATTTAGACGATGGTAAATCGGCTAGAACTTTAGAAATGAGTGCTAACGAAAAAGAACATATTGCCGATTTGTGCTTACTTACCGATAAGCCAGTAATGTATGTTTGTAATGTAGATGAAGCTTCGGTTGTAAATGGAAATAAATTTGTAGATTTAGTAAAAGAAGTTGTAAAAAATGACAATGCAGAAGTAATTATTATAAGTGCTGCCATTGAAAGCGATATTTCTGAATTGGATAGTTACGAAGATAGAATTTCGTTTTTAAACGATTTGGGATTAACTGAAAGTGGTGTTGCTAAATTAATTAGAGCTTCTTATAAATTATTGAATTTGATTACTTATTTTACCGCAGGTGTTCAGGAAGTAAGAGCTTGGACAATCAATAACGGGTTTAAAGCACCACAAGCTGCTGGAGTAATTCACACCGATTTTGAACGTGGTTTTATAAAAGCAGATGTAATAAGTTATGCCGATTTTAAAAAATATGGTACTGAATCGGCATGTAGAGAAGCAGGTGCTTTGCGTATGGAAGGCAAAGAATACCTAGTAAATGATGGTGATGTGATGCATTTTAAATTTAATGTATAAATTTTAAATTGTCATATTTTTGTAAGCAAATAAATTGCTGCAACCCTTGCTAATGCTATATATTACTTGTTAATAGACAACTATTTTTGAGGATAAAAAAGCTGAATTTTATTACAAAAACAGAAAATAAATAACAAATATTATTAAATAATTGTAAACAGTATATGTTTATTCAACTAAAATAATTTTATTCGCAACAAATTAACTAAAAAAATAAATCAAAAAAAATGAATCAATCAGTAACAAAGAAAGAAGAAAGCAAATTAGGCGATATTTTCGCGTCACTTGCAATTCCAACATTAGTAGTAGTAGGAATTTTACTATGGAAATTTGTATTAGGTAGTCCAAGTAATTTTGCCGATGGTGAAGCCCGTCATCATCCAATTAAAGAGGGAATAGGATCAACATTAGGTTTAATTTATTTAGGTGGTTATATTGTACCAATATTATTGTCATTAGTACTAATGAGCATTACTTTCTCAATTGAGCGTTATTTAACAATTGGAAAAGCTTCAGGAAAAGCTTCAAATGAATCATTTGTTCGTAAAGTAAAATCACATTTACAAGCTAACAATGTAGATGCAGCTATCAAAGAATGTGATGTTCAAAAAGGATCAGTTGCTAATGTTGTAAAATCGGCTTTAGTAAAATACAAAGAAATGGAAGGCGAAAGCACCATGGAAAAAGACCAAAAAGTGTTAGCTATTCAAAAAGAAATTGAAGAAGCTACTTCTTTAGAGTTACCAATGTTAGAAAAAAATTTAGTTATTATTGCTACAATGGCATCTGTATCTACGTTAGTTGCGTTATTAGGAACAGTATTAGGTATGATCAAGGCGTTCTCGGCATTAGGAAACGCTG
>JBMOGB010000208.1:0-6795 GCA_049318585.1 Bacteroidia bacterium
TCCAATAAAATCAACTGGTTTGTTTAACAAAAAAATCGTTTAGGACGCTATTGTTTATTTTCCTAATTTATTTTACTTTCGCTCCTACAAAATAAATTATGAAAAAACTATTATTATCATGCAGCGTTATTATTTTACTTTTTTCTTGTAACAAAGATGAAGTAACTAGCACCATAGATACTACAAGCTCAAAAAGCTTTCAAGCAAAAGTTGATGGCGTTGCATTTAGTAATGACGCATCCTATTATCTTTCTACATTTATAGATACTAGTTATATTATCACCGCTAATAGTATTAATGGCAATACGAATGAGTCAACTGGCTTTTCTCTCACATTTTATGGCGATACTGTTGGGAATTACCCTATTAATTCTAGTCCAAACGCACTAGCAGTTGCCACCTACAGCAACGGAATTGCTCCTAGTTCAAAAACATATACTGCACAGTCAGGAATGCTTACAATAACTAAAATTGATACTGTAGGCAAAAAGATTTCTGGTACATTTAATTTTGTAGCTAAAGATGCATCTAATACCACTAAAACAATTACTGAAGGAAAATTGATTGACGTAAAAAAGTTTTAATTGTTCATTATTTTCCGTGTTTCAAATGTGGTTTGTTGAAAGACAAATCACATTTTTTTAGGCATTTTAAAGGGTTGATAACAAAAAAAATTATTGTTTAAGCTTCTTTCCTGGAACTACCGAAACCATTTTTTTCAAAGTATCGAACTGAATATAAAAATTACGTTTGTAATTATCATTTTCTATTTGAAAAACGTAAGTTGAGTTGTTTTTCCAATATGATTGAGTATTTCTATTGTAATCATTAGCTTCTTCAAAAAGACTACCGGTAATTAATTCTTGGTTTTTATAATATTCATAACTAGAAAAATCAGTACTAATTCCATTGGTTATTGTAAACATCTTATCTAGTTTACTGCCTTTTAAATGCCAAAAATTGTACTCATCATAAGTACATGCACCACACATTCCCGACTTATTAGGAGTAGTAGAAGATATTAACAATATAATCAGCGATGAATCACTTTGTATTTTACAAACAGGTTTTAAGTTCATTTTACTGTTAAATTCAAAATCCACTTGATTAATAAATTCGAGTTTTTGCCCATTAACAGAATATTTCACTTCTAATATCTCTAAAATTCCAGATCCAACTTCTGCATATTTTCTTATAGCAATTGCTCTAAATTGATATGAACCTATTTTATAGGTTTTTATAATTGTATCAGCAATGCGGTCAGATGGTACAAAATACTCGGTTTTGTTTTCTACAAGCACAAATGCAGCATAATCCACTAATGGTTTATGCTTCCCAAATGCAAAATTGAAAAGAAGTATAAATATTACGGTGATTTTGCGAGAATTCATATTAAATTGATTATTGCAGATTATTTATAAGAGCACTTTATAAAATCAAGTAATATAAGTAACGATACGCTTAATAATAAAGCGGATTCATCATGTAGTTTAGAAGTTTTTTTTTAAAATATTTGCTGAATTTATAAAACAAAAAAACTTGACATTTTTCAATGTCAAACTTTTTTGAATACTAGTTGAATAAATTTTACCCTAACTTTTTCTCTAAAGAAGTATTATAAATAGTTGAATATTCAGAAGTTTCGCCAAAGCTAAATCCATTTACCAAAATTTCATCATTTGAAACAACTCCTAGTTTTTTAAACTTAATATTTATGCTTTTCAAGAAAGTAATTACTTCTTCGCACTTATCTTCTTTTACTGAAACTACAACTCTTCCTTGTGATTCACCAAACAAGAATGCATCATTTCTAAGCTTTGTTCCATTATTGTTTATATTAAAAGAAAAATTTCTGATCATGGCACTTTCCAATAATGTAATAAATAAACCCCCTTCACTTATATCGTGAGCTGATTCTATTTTATTATCATTAATTAAACCTAATACTGCTTTGTGTAACAAATGTTCATCGTCAAGGTTAAAGTATGGAGCTGGTGAGTATTGCACTTTGCGGTAATGCGCTAAATAATGCGATGAACTAATATCATTTTTGTTTTTACCAATTACAAAAATTACGTCACCATCATTTTTAAAATCCATTGTCATATGAGGTTTATTGTTACTTATTAAACCAACCATTCCAATAGTTGGAGTTGGAAAAACAGCATCGTTATCACTACTTTGGTTATAAAAACTAACGTTTCCACCGGTAACTGGTGTACCAAATTTCAAACAAGCTTCACTAATTCCTTTTATTGCATGAACAAACTGGTAATATACTTCAGTATTATAAGGATTTCCAAAGTTCAAACAATTAGTAATTGCTGCAGGTTCAGCACCACTACAAACTAAATTACGTGCTGCTTCTGCCACTGCAATTTGACCTCCTACAAATGGATTTGCCCAAACAAAACGGCTATTACAATCTACTGTCATTGCAATTGATTTATCTGTACCTTTTACCTTTACCACACTGGCATCACTTGGTGCATTGGTAGTTTGATTAATGGTTCCTACCATGCTGTCATATTGATTAAATATCCATCTTTTAGATGCAATATTTGGGTGACCAGCTAAGAATTTGGCAATTTGTTTGGCTGAGTTTACTTCTTTTAAAGTATTATAATTTGCTATATCACAATCAGGAATGTCCTTTATATTAAAGTTTGAAATTTCTTTAAAATAGGTAGGTTTTGTATATTCTCTATGATAAACAGGAGCACCGCCACCTAATACTAAACTTTCGGCTGGAATATCAGCACGTAGTTCATCTTTCATAAAATATTTTACTCTACCCGAATCGGTTACTTCACCAATAATGGCGTAAGTTAAATCCCATTTGCTCAATACTTTTTCAACTATGGCTTCCATACCTTTATGAACAATAACAAGCATTCGTTCTTGGCTTTCCGATAAAAGAATTTCCCAGTCTTTCATACCTTCTTGGCGCATAGGAACTTTGTCTAACCAAACATTCATTCCAGTTCCGCTTTTTGCAGTCATTTCACTAGTAGAACAAGTAATACCTGCTGCACCCATGTCTTGCATTCCCACTATAGCATCGGTTTCTAATAATTCTAAACTTGCTTCTAGAATTAATTTTTCCCAAAAAGGATCACCAACTTGAACTGAAGGTAAATCTTTTGCTGAATCTTCGGTAATGTCTTTGCTTGCAAAAGCAGCACCATGAATTCCATCTTTACCAGTGGCAGAACCAAAAATGTAAACAGGATTTCCAACGCCTTCAGCAATTGCAGAAACTGTTTTACCTACTTTAGCAATTCCCACACTCATGGCATTTACCAAAGGATTAACTTGATAGCAATCGTCAAAATAAACTTCGCCACCTACAGTAGGAATACCAAAAGCATTTCCATAATTTCCTATTCCCTTAACAATTCCGCGAACTAACCATTTGGTTCTTTCATTGTTAATATTTCCAAAACGCAAAGAGTTAAGCTGCGCAATTGGGCGAGCACCCATCGAAAAAATATCGCGGTTAATTCCGCCAACACCAGTAGCTGCGCCTTGGTAGGGCTCTATAGCACTCGGATGATTATGGCTTTCTATTTTAAAACAACAAGCCAATCCATCACCAATATCAATCAATCCAGCATTTTCTTCACCAGCTTTAGCTAGCATTTTTTCACCTTCTTTTGGTAATGTTTTTAACCAAACTATTGAGTTTTTATATGAACAATGTTCACTCCACATAACTGAATAAATACTCATTTCGGTAAATGTAGGAATGCGACCTAATATTTCTATTATTTTTTCGAACTCTTCAGGTCTAAGACCTAATTGTTGAGCTTGCTCAAGTGAGGCTAAATTGCCATTTGGAATTGATTGGTTCATGTTTTAAAAATAAGGTGCGAATTTGCGAATAAATAAACAAAATTTTTGTTTTTTTTTATTAAATAAAGTTCATGTAATAATTATTGAAATAATTAAAAAAAATGTGCATAACTTATCTTCTTTAATGAAATTATTTTAAATTTTTTAGAAGAATTATCTTTCATAATCGCTGTTTTTCTATCATTTAAGAATTTGAAAATCCCCGATTAAATAGAATTCATGCTGCTTAAAAAGAAAATCAACTGCTTGTGGATTAATATAGTTTGAATCTATTGGTTTTTCACCTTCTTTGTGTTTATCCTTATCACCCGTCATTTAAATGATTGAATTAAATAATAAAAAAATGAAAACAAATATTTATACTAAAGTAATTTACAAATATGCTTTTTTAAGCTTTTTATTTTTATTGAACATCCCAACAAATGCACAAACAATTACCACCAATAATTTAAGTGGAACGGAATATTGTGGAGGCGAAACCATAAATATTAGTTACACAATAACGGGTACTTTTATTGGTTTAAATACTTTTACAGCACAACTAAGTGATGGTAATGGTGATTTTAGTAGCTCTCAAAATATTGGACAATTGGCTTCAAATAATAGTGGTAATATAATAGTTGTTTTACCTCCTAGTTCAATTCAAGGTTATGCATATAGAATTAGAGTAGTTAGTAATAGTCCTGCAATAATTGGATCAGACAATGGTGTAAACTTAATTATTAATCCAATGGCAACTGCAAATGCAGGATTAGACCAATCAATTTGTGCAAATAGTATTGTAAATTTATCGGGAAGCTTAGGAACTGTTGCTCCTTTTGGAAACTGGTCAACTTCTGGGTCAGGTACTTTTAATAATTCTTCTAATTTAACAGGAACTTACACCCCAAGTATTGCCGATATTTTAAACCAATCTGTTGTGTTAACATTAACAACAATAGACCCTGTAGGTCCATGTTTAGCTATAGCTGATGACGTAACAATTACTTTAAATAGTGCCCCAATTGTAGATGCTGGAACAGATAAGAATGTTTGCATACTAACTAATACTGTAAATTTAAATGGTTCAATTGGTGGGTCGGCTAGTAGTTTAAATTGGAGCACTTTAGGTACTGGAAGTTTTAATAATTCCGTTTTACTAAATGCTATTTATACCCCAAGTAATGTAGATAAAAGTACAGGTTTTGTAAAATTGATTCTAACTACGAACGATCCTGCAGGTCCATGCACTGAAGTAAGAGATACTTTACAAATAAATTTTAATTCAGTTGCATCAATAAATGCAGGTGCTGATCAAACAATTTGTGCAACTGATAATATTACTTTATTATCTAACACTTCAGCTATTAGTGGTACTTTAAATTGGACAAGCTCAGGGAATGGGATTTTTTATAATGGAAATTCATTAACACCAACATATGTTCCTGGCACCAATGATGTATTATTAGGAAGTATAAATTTAACTGTAACAAATAGCAATATCAATAACAGTTGTGACAATGCTACAGATGTAATGGTTTTAACAATTAATCCGTCTGCCATTGTAAACGCAGGATCTGATATATCAGTTTGTGAAAACAATAACTCAATTAAATTATTTGGTACAATTGCTGGATCAAGTTCAAGTGCTTCATGGAAATCTACTGGATCTGGTGTGTTTAGCGATACAAATGACTTAAAAGCTATTTATACATTTAGCATAGCCGATAAGGCTGCTGGCTTTGTAAAATTGGCTTTAAGAAGTAACGATCCTGCTGGTCCTTGTATTGCCGTTACCGATACTTTAATTATTTCATTCAATCCTTTAGCAACAGCCAATGCTGGAACTGACCAAATTATTTGTGAAAATAGTGCTGTAAATATTAGTGGAACTGTTGGTGGTTCGGCTACAAATGGCTTTTGGACTTCTTCGTCTAATAATCAATTTATATCGTACGATTCAGTAACAACATACACACCCAACTTAGCAGAAATAGCTAGTGGTTCATTCTTTATAACATTTAATAGCGATGATCCTTATGGGCCATGTAATGCAGCCAAAGATTCAATGATGATTACTATCAACTCACTTCCCACAGTAAATGCTGGTTTCGATAAATCTGTTTGTGTAAATACAACTTCAGTTAATCTTTTAGGAAGTTTTGGAGGTAGTGCTTCAAGTATAACTTGGAGTACATTAGGTAATGGAACTTTTAACAATACATCATTAACAAATGCTATTTACACCCCAAGTTCAAACGATACATCAGCAGGTTTTGTAAAATTAGTTTTAACAACCAATAATCCTGCTGGGCCGTGTGAAGCCATTTCCGATACCATGATGATAAGATTTATTCCCATTCCTTCTGTCAATGCTGGTGCAGATAAAAGTATATGTGCATTTGGTATTACTTCTGTTACACTATCAGGAACATCAAATGCTACTTCTGGACTTATTAGTTGGTCAACTTCGGGAACAGGTGCTTTTTTTAGTGGAAATTCATTAACACCAGCATATTTTCCAAGTTCAAGTGATGAGTTGTCAGGTTCGGTTACAATAACTATCACAAACTTTGACGCAATTAATTCATGTGTAAATGTTTCAGATCAAATGATTTTAAAAATGAACTATTTAGCTTATACCAATGCTGGTTTCGATTTTTCAACTTGCTCAAATAATACAAGTGCATTACTAAATGGAAGTTTCTCAGGCAGTGCTACAAGTGCGCATTGGACTACAACTGGAAATGGAACTTTCAATGATTCTAGTTTAATGAATGCCACTTATACTTTTGGTAATATTGATAAAGCAAATGGTTTTGCTAAATTGGTGCTTATATCTAATGATTCAAATGGTGCATGTGGAAGGGCTTATGATACTTTGAAAATAAATCTAATTCCTGAGCCTATTGCTAATGCTGGTCCTGACCAAATTATTTGTGGAAATAGTATTGTAAATAT
>JBMOGB010000209.1:0-6774 GCA_049318585.1 Bacteroidia bacterium
AACTAAAATGACAGGAAGTATCGCTGCAATCGGAGCTGGACTAGCCGCAATCGGAGCTGGACTAGGTATTGGAAGAATTGGTGGATCTGCTATGGAAAGTATGGCACGTCAACCAGAATTCGCTAACAAAATTCAAACAACAATGTTAATTGCTGCAGCATTTGTTGAAGCAGTAGCATTATTTGCTTGTGTTATTTCTTTATTAGGCCTAGGAGGCAACTAATAAAAAATTAGCCTAAAAAAGCCCGGTTAAATTTGATATCGGGCTTTATTTTATTTTAAAAAACTAACAAAATTATACCATGGAATTAGTAACCCCAAGTATTGGTTTATTATTTTGGAGTTCATTGTCTTTTTTCATACTATTTATAGTATTAACTAAGTTTGCATGGAAGCCAATTACTAAAACCTTAAAGGAAAGAGAAGATAGTATAGATGAAGCTTTAAAGTCGGCTGAAATTGCTCGTTTGCAATTAGAAAGTTTGAAAACTGACAACCAACGTTTGTTAAATGAAGCGAGAGTTGAACGCGATAAATTATTAAAAGAAGCCAACGAAATTAAGGATCAAATTTTAGCTAAAGCTAAAGGTGATGCTAAAAGCGAAGGTGACAAAATGATTGCCGCAGCCAAAGAAGCAATTGAAATGGAGAAAGTAAACACCATGAATCAATTGAAAACTCAAGTTGCTGTACTTACAGTTGATTTAGCTGAAAAAATACTTCGTAAGAAAATGGAAGACAGAAGCCAACAAGAGGTTTTTGTAAATGATAGTTTGAAAAATATAACACTGAACTAATTATATGTCAGATTATAGAGTAGCCAGTCGTTATGCCAAATCATTAATTGATTTAGCAACAGAACAAAATATTTTGGATGTAATTTGTGCCGATATTAAATTATTGAAACATACTATAGAAGAAAATAATGCTTTAGAAAACTTGCTAAAAAGTCCAGTTATTAAAGGCGATAAAAAAATGGCAGTTATTACTCAAATATTTGCTAGTTCGTTTAATAAATTAACTATTTCATTTATAGCTATTATTACACGTAAACAACGTGAAATGGTTTTAGTTACTATTTGTGAAGCTTTTATTGCTCAATATAACGAAATTAATAAAATTGCAACTGCAACAGTTAAAACTGCTACAGAAGCATCAGCTGAAATTAAAGCTGAAATTCAAAACTTTTTACAACAACAAAGTGGTAAAAACGTAGAACTTAAAATGCTTGTTGATTCATCTTTAATTGGTGGATTAATGATACAAATGGAAGACCGTTTGTATGATGCAAGTATTTCTGGTAAATTACGAAAAGCCAAACAACAGTTATTAAACACATATATCTCAAAATAAACAAAAAATTATTATGGTAGAGATTAGACCTGACGAAGTATCAGCAATTATCAGAGAGCAATTAAGCAACTTTAAAACAGATGCTGAATTACAAGAAGTAGGAACGGTACTTCAAGTGGGCGATGGAATTGCCCGCATTTATGGATTAACTAAAGTTCAATCTGGAGAGTTAATTGAATTTGCAAATGGAGTACAAGCAATTGTATTAAATTTGGAAGAAGATAACGTAGGAGCTGTATTATTAGGCTCTAGCGATTCAATCATAGAAGGTGATACCGTTAAAAGAACTGGTAGAATTGCTTCTATTAAAGTTGGTGCTGGAATGGTTGGCCGTGTAGTTAACACATTAGGTTTGCCTATTGATGGTAAAGGTCCAATTGCTGGTGATTTATACGAAATGCCTTTAGAGCGCAAAGCTCCAGGTGTTATTTATCGCGAACCTGTAAAAGAACCATTACAAACTGGTATCAAAGCTATTGACGCAATGATTCCAATTGGTAGAGGACAACGTGAATTAGTAATTGGTGATCGTCAAACTGGTAAAACTGCCGTTTGTATTGATGCCATTATTAATCAAAAAGAATTTTTTGAAGCAGGTAATCCTGTATATTGTATATACGTTGCTATTGGTCAAAAAGCATCTACAGTTGCACAAATTGTAAGTACTTTAGAAGCTAATGGTGCTATGAAATACACTACAATTGTAACTGCAACTTCGGCCGATCCTGCTCCTATGCAGTTTTATGCGCCAATGGCTGGTGCGGCAATTGGTGAGTTTTTCCGTGATTTAGGAAATCCTGCTTTAGTAGTTTATGATGATTTATCGAAACAAGCTGTAGCTTACCGCGAAGTTTCATTGTTATTACGCAGACCTCCTGGACGTGAAGCTTATCCTGGTGATGTGTTTTATCTTCACTCTCGTTTATTAGAGCGTGCTGCTAAAATTAACGCTACTGATTCTATTGCACAAGCAATGAATGATATTCCAGATTCAATCAAGCATTTGGTAAAAGGTGGTGGTTCATTAACTGCTTTACCAATTATTGAAACTCAAGCTGGTGACGTTTCTGCATATATTCCAACAAATGTAATTTCTATTACAGATGGTCAAATTTTCTTAGAGTCAAATTTATTTAACTCTGGAATTCGTCCAGCTATTAACGTAGGTATTTCGGTATCGCGTGTAGGTGGAAATGCTCAGATTAAGTCAATGAAAAAAGTTGCTGGAACTTTAAAATTAGATCAAGCTCAATACCGCGAGTTAGAAGCTTTCTCTAAATTTGGTTCTGACTTAGATGCTGCAACTAAAGCTGTTTTAGCAAAAGGTGCTCGTAACGTTGAAATTTTGAAACAAGGTCAGTTTTCTCCTTTACGTGCAGATCAACAAGTAGCAATTATATATTTAGGAACAAAAGGTTTATTAAGCAATGTTCCTGTAAATAAAGTTCGTGAGTTTGAAGCAGAGTTTTTAAGTTTTATGGAAAATAAACATAAAAACACTTTAGACGATTTGAAAAAAGGTTTATCAGATGATGCTTCTGCAGTACTTGAAAAAGTTTGTAAAGAATTATCAGCAAAATACGTAGGTTAATTATAGTAAAAAGTTGATAGGTTGATTAGTTGATAGTGTTTTCACTTACAAACTAATCAACTTATTAACCAATCAACTAATATAAAATGGCAAATTTAAAAGAAGTTAGAATAAGAATAGCATCGGTTACTTCCACCCAACAGATAACCAAAGCCATGAAATTGGTTTCGGCTACTAAGTTAAGAAGAGCCCAAAATGCCATTACCTTAATGCGCCCATATGCAGCTAAGTTAAACGGTATTTTAAGCAATTTGTCTGATAGCATTGATGTTGATTCATTAAAAGTTTATTTTGATGCGAGACCAATAAAAAATGTTTTGATAGTAGTAATTACTAGCGACAGAGGTTTATGTGGTTCATTTAACGCAAATGTTATAAAATTAGCTAATAAAACCATTACTGATAAGTATGCTAGCCAAAAAGCAAACGGTGGTGTTAGTGTTTTGGGAATTGGTAAAAAAGGACACGAATATTTTTCAAAACAATCATTTAATTATATCGATACTTTTAAAGAATCATTGCTTACAGCAAATGCTGAAACAGGATTCAATATTGGTGAATTTATATTGAGTAGTTTTAAAGCAGGTAAATTTGATGCAGTAGAAATAGTTTACAATCAATTTAAAAATGCAGCTACTCAAATATTAAGTGCAGAACAATTTTTACCATTTGATACTAAAAGTTTAGTAGTAAACTCTGGTAAGAAAAACGATTATTTATTTGAACCAAATAAAGAAGAAGTGTTATTAGAATTAGTTCCTCGTATTTTAAAAACACAAGTTCTAAAATCAATGTTAGACTCTTTAGCTTCTGAACATGGCGCTAGGATGATAGCAATGGATAAGGCTACTGATAATGCTGGTGAGTTATTGAAATCACTAAAAGTGGAATACAATAGGGTTCGTCAAGCAGCCATTACTACTGAAATATCAGAAATAGTTGGTGGTGCAGCTGCATTAAGTTCTTAGTTTTTATACAATAACAATATAAAAAAACGGCAAGTAATTTATTTTACTTGCCGTTTTTTTTATTTAATAATGATTAGTTTAAATACTATATTTGTTTTAAAAATATATATATATGAAAGTTAAATTTTTAATTATTTCAGTAATGATGAATGTTGTTACATTTGCTCAATCATTTTATCCTTCAGTTTACAAATTTACTTCAACAGGTTTTGATTTATTGAGAACAGAAAACCCAGTTATAATAAAGCAGGTAAAGGATTCGGCATCCAATAAATTTTTTAACAACATGCTTTATTTAAAATACAAATCACCTAATACAGAATTTATAGGATTAAATAAAATTGCAAAGTGGAATTCTAACAATTGGGTTGATATTGAAACAACTAGCGATAGTTTTATTTTAGATTCAAAAAATAGAATATTTTATGCAATTGAAGTAATTAAATATAATTATCCAGGTTTTAATTATGCTGCTAAAATGAAATATATTTATACCTACGACAACTTAGATAGAATAATTAAAATTGCTGTTCAAACGTCCAATTCTGTTACATCTAACGCATATCAATATACATCTTATGTAACATTTAAATATAATGATAAAGGTTTAAGATATTATGATAGTACTTATGATGTAAAATACAAATCAAGCTATATTAACAGTTATGTTTACAACAATACTAACAAACTTATAATAGAATATGGAAAGGATGGATTTGACACAACTAGCAAAACGTTTTATAGTTATACTGGTGATTTGTTAAATGTAAGGTATAATACTAATTTGAATACTTCTACTGATGAATGGCATCCTTATAGTGCTGATAGTTTTTATTACAATAATAAAGGTCAAATTTCAAATATGATTTCATGGGTTACTTTTTTTAATGATTTGGGTACAACTAATTTTGCTCAATTATCAAACGAATCCTATCAATACAATGCAGCCAATAAATTGATTGAAATAGTTTCAAAAAACATAATTGATAGTGTTTTAAAAAATGAAAGTAAAATTGTAGTTGAATATAATAATCAAAACAAAGCAACTTTAGCATATGGTTATAAGGCAATAAATGCAACTGATTGGGCAACTGATGCAAATGAAAAATATATTTTTGATGAATCGGTTTTAAGTGTGAAAAGCAGTTTTGAAAATGAGAAAAATTATTTGATTTTTCCTAACCCAGCAAGCCAAATATTGTATATAGAACAGGAAGAAGTTTATTCATTTGAAGTTTTTGATATTACAGGAAAATCAGTAATTCAAAATACTTTAAATGATAAAGAAGTAAATGTTTCGCTTTTACCAAATGGTATTTATTATATTCAATTATTTGATTTTGATGGGTATAAAATTGGTAGTCAAAAAGTGATAATTACTCACTAAAAAAAACGACAATTAATATATTTTTATGCAGTTTATTTGTTTGTATACCTTTTATAAATAGCTATTATTGTTTAAAATTAAACCAGAGTAATGAAATATATCTACTTTTTTATTTTAGTTGTTTTTATCAGTTGCGATAAAAGTTCAACTATCAATAATTCTCCAATTATTGAACAAGGAGTTTTTGAATTAACTACTTCTTCTTTTGCTAATAATGGCATTATTCCCGACAAATTTAGTTGTAAAGTTTCCAACCAGGTTTTTATGCCTTTTAATTGGAAAAATGCACCAAAAGGTACTTTAAGTTTTGTATTATTAATGGAAGATTCTGATGCCATTCCGGTTGCTGGTTATGTGTGGGATCATTTTTTATTATACAATATTTCAGCCAACGAAAATGCCATAAAAGAAGGTAACAATCAAACTACTCCTTTACCTGCTAACGCATTAATTGGTAAAAATAGTTTTGGTCAAAACAATTATGGTGGACCTTGTCCTCCTGTAGGTCAAACCCATACTTATACCTTTAGTTTATTGGCACTTGATAAAGCTGATTTGGGTTTAAAAAGTGGTTTGTCAAAGGAAGAAATCTGGAATTTGGCCAATGGACATATTCTTGGAACCGCAAAATATAAAGGAAAATTTACCCAATAATTGGAACTAAAAACCTTTCAAATCAATATTATTCGAATCCAATAATTCTACCTGTTTCTTCATCTTTTTTTGAATCACTCCAAAATGATGTTTTTCTTCATCATTTACTAAACTAATAGCAGTTCCTGCGTTTTCAGCTCTTCCAGTTCTACCAATTCTGTGTATATAATCTTTTGGCGATCTTGGTAATTCGTAGTTTACTACAAATGGTAAAAAAGGAATATCAATTCCGCGGCTCATTAAATCGGTGGCAACTAATATTTGTACTTCACCATTTTTGAATTTACGCAAGGCATCTTCTCGTCCTCCTTGGCTTTTTTTACTGTGCATGGCTGTTGCAGTGTAGCCGTTATCTATTAGTTTATTAACCACCGCATCTGACCTATATACAGATGATGTAAAAACCAATACTTGTTTCATTTCATGCGTGTTTATTAAATAACGCAATAATGGACCTTTTCTGTTTTCTTCTACTGAATATGCTAATTGGGTAATTAAATCTAAGTTTTGAGTTTCTTGTTCTATTACTATTTTTACAGGGTTATTTAAAAGTATTTCGGTAAATGAAGTAATATCGGTTCCTAAAGTGGCCGAAAACAATAAGTTCTGGCGTTTTTTGGGAAGTAATTTTAAAATATTTCCCATTTCTTCTTTAAAGCCAAGGTTCAACATTTTGTCTGCCTCATCCAATACCAACACAGAAACTTCGGTTAAAAAAACTGAATTATTTGCCACTAATTCTAACAATCTTCCGGGAGTAGCTACTAATATTTCTACACCTTGTAATTGTATCATTTGAGGATTAATAGACACGCCACCAT
>JBMOGB010000210.1:0-6713 GCA_049318585.1 Bacteroidia bacterium
TTATCGTTTTTTATTATAATATTAAATCTATTGGCAAGGCCAACAAATAAACCCATGCAAGCAAAAAAGAACCAACCATTGTATTGAAAATGCAAATAAAAATAAACCGATGCTAAATAAGGTGTTTGATGTAAGTTTTTAGTTAACATCATATAAGCTAAAGCAGCAGTTCCTATTGATGATAAAAGCGCAAAAATCAATGCACCTTTGAACCATTTTATAGCTTGAAAATATTGTTTAAATTGAGCAGCTTGTTTAAAGAATAGTATTGTAAAAAGTACAATTAAAGCAATGGAAATAGTAGAAAAAGCAATAGAAAATAATCCATAACCTTGAATTATAAATGAAACCAGCATTCCATAAGCACATATCAAATTCACCCAAAGTATTTGGTTGTATTTTTTTATTTGAATTGAATTTAAAAATGGTGCAATTACACCAACTATTAACACCAAAAGTGTTTGAGTAACCCAGCCTACAAATGCAAAATGTGAATGAGCGTGTTGAATTTTTTTTTGGTCGAAATAAGGAAATTCAAAGCCAATTTTAAATCTCATCAAAGCACCTAAACAAGCAACAATAAAAAGGTTAAACAATATTATTTTTATCCAAACATTGGACGAATATTTTATCATTAAATGTACAATTTTCTATTAATAATTTGAACTTGATTTTGAAGTGCCATTTTTTTCAATGTGCGAATTACAGTTTCTACTCTTAAACCTGTTAAATTAGCTATTTCTTGGCGAGTATGTGTAATTAATAATGGCGTGTTTGTCTGCTCACTTTTCTTTTTTATTGATTGTAAAAAACCTAGAATTTTTACATCGGGAGTATTATGAATTAGTTCTCGTGCAGTTACCGATTTATTATAAATTCGATGGGATAGCGCTTTTAAAAGACTGCATTGAATTTTTGGGTCATCTTCTATCATTTTTATAAAACTAGCTTTTGAAAGCACCATTATTATAGAATCTTTTTGAACAATGGCAGAAGAAGGATACTTTTCGTCAATAAATAATGGTGGTTCTCCAAATCCACTTCCTTCATAAAAAATACCTTGAATATACTCACTTCCATCGTTATGCAAATTGATTAGCTTTACTTGTCCTTCAATAATTTGATAATAAAACTGGGCAACATCATCTTCTGAAAAAACTGTTTGATTTTTCCTGTATTTTTTAGCCACCCCGCCCCAAGCAATCAAAATGTTTGTATCAATTTGCATACTTTTCATTATTGCAATATTAAAGTTTAAATTCTTTACATTTTATTGATTTTTGAAATGTAATTATTCTCTTATTTCTAAAATGAATCAATATGTTTCAAAAAAGGTTCGGCTAATTTAGGTGGAGCTACTGTACTATAAGCAGCTGTTAAAACCTCCATCAGCATTTCCATATCAATAGCTTTTAGGTTTACTAAAGTCCATCCGTAATTGCCCCATTTATTGGGAACAGCATAAATTAACTTAGCATCTATCATGCAAAACAAAGGCTGTTCTTCTTGACTTAATCTCACACAACAACGATTCTCTTTTTTATTATGTGTTACAAAAATTTTTCCTTTTATTTTATAACAAAACATGTCTCGGTGAGGTGTTTCAATTGATTCAGGAAATGATAAAACTAATTTTTTAAAGTTGGTGTTTGAAATCATAAATTGAAAAAATTTGATTGTCTTTAAACAATGTGTAAACTGCCATGTTTGAAAATTGATTATTAAAATAAATCCGATCTTTATAATGAGCTTCTTTTAAAAAACCAATTTGAGTTAATACATTTATTGCTCCTCTGTTTTCGGGCGATACTTTTGCTTCTATAGCATGTAAATTCAACTCTTCAAAACCAAATTTTATAATAGCCTGAACAGCTTCCATTGCAATGTTTTTGCCCCAAAATTCAGTAGCCATTTCTCCGCCAATTTCAGCTCTTAGGTTATAAAAATCTATTTGATTAAAACCACAAGTTCCAATAATTTCATTGTTATCTCTTAAAATTCCAGCCCAGCCAATGGCTAGTTTGTTTTTAAATGCTTGTATGGTTTTTTCTGCCAATTGATAAGCATCTGCTTCATGAATCATGTTGTTTCTAGGAATAAACTGATTTACCCTACCGTTTGAACGCATTTCAAAAATCTGTTTTGCGTCATCCACTCTAATTTCTCTGAGTGTTAATCGCTGTGTTTTTAAAATTGGAAATTCTACAAATACATTATCGTTAATTTTCATATTTTATACATTGTTTTTTGGAACAAATGGCCTTGTAATAATTCTAATTGCTCGCTGATAACTAAAGTAATTCCACACCCAATTCATAAATACCAAAATTCTATTTCTGTATCCAACCAATAGCATTAAGTGAACAAACATCCAACAAAACCAAGCTATAAAACCTTGAATTTTTATTCCAAATATTTCAACTACAGCTTTGTGTCGTCCTATTGTAGCCATGCTACCTAAGTTAAAATATTTGTAGGCTTTAAGCGGCTTTTTTGCAAGAAAATTCAATATATTATTACCTAACAATTTCCCTTGTTGTTGTGCAACAGTTCCCACCATTGGATGCCCATTTGGAAATGCTTTATCAGTGCTCATAAACGCAATATCGCCAATGGCAAAAATATTATCAAAACCCTCCATTCTATTGTATTCATCTACCTTGTACCTATTACCTCTTACAATAATATTTTCAGGTAAACCAGGAATGGTTTTTCCTTTTACACCTGCACTCCAAATTACAGTATCTGTTTTTAAAGTTTCGCCATTATTTAAAGTCAAATTACCCGAATCGGCATCATAATTTACAACTGCAGTATTTGTTTTTACAATAACGCCCAATTCTTCTAAATAAAGTTTAGCTTTAACTGATGAAATTTCGCTCATTGCAGCCAATACTCTTGGTGCCGATTCAATCAAGTAAACTTGCATTTTATCAGCATCTATTTCACTGTAATCGGAAGGCAAAACATTCTTTTTTATTTCGGCCAATGAACCCGCAGTTTCTACACCAGTTGGCCCTCCTCCTACTACTACAAAATTTAAAATTCTTTCTACATTTTTTGTTCCACTTTCTGTTAATGCTTTTTCAAACTCTTGTAAAATATCGCTTCGCAAATCCAAAGCATCAGGAATAGATTTTAATTGCATGCAATGCTTTTCCAATTCAGCATTTCCAAAAAAGTTAGTTTGAGCACCTGTAGCAATGCACAAATAATCGTAACTAAATTTACCAATATTGGTAAATACTTCCTGTGTAAATGTATTTATATCATTTACTTCTGCCATTCTAAAAGCAATATTTGGCATACTTCCAATAATTTTTCTGAAAGGATATGCAATTGCATCGGGACCTAAACCGCCCGAAGCCACTTGATACATTAATGGTTGAAAATTGAAAAAGTTATTTTTATCTAAAACAGTAACTTTTATAGGTTTATTATTTAGTTTTTTTATTAGTTCAAGACCAGCAAAACCTCCACCAATTATTATTAAATGAGGAAATTGCATGTATTTATAGTTGTTGCTCATAAGGAAAATATCAAATATTTGAACTGCAAAGGAGACTAATTATATTTAGCTAACCAAGCTAATAATTTAACATAATTTACGCTTTGAAACTATTCAATAATAATTTTATATTTTAGCAATAATCCGGCAACGCCTGCATTCGAAAATTTGGCGCCTTTTACTTTGTTCAATTCTAAATCTATTCCGTAATGATATGCTGTTCTAAAATCAACTTTTTCTATCACACTTTGCTGGAAAACCGACATGGTTAAATCGCAATCCAAAAACTTAGATTCGGTTAAATCAGTTTCCGAAAAATCTACTTCTTTGATACTACAATTTTTAAACAAGGTTTTTTTTATTTTTTTCTTAAAAAATGAAGCATAATCTAATGTGCAATTCTCAAAAGAAAACGAAAGCAGAAAGTCTTTGCAACGAGCAAAATCAAGACCTAGCAGTTTACAGTTTTTAAACTTTGCATCTACAAATGCAGTGTTATTTAACTTACCTAAACTAAAGTCACAATGATCGAAAAAACATTCCACAAAGCTAATACTAGCCAAGTCACTTTTAGAAAAATTACAATTGATAAATTGAACGGAATCGTATTCTTTTTCGGGCATTTTATACACTGAAAAATCAATTCCAGTAATCACTGTTTCTTGCATATTTGGTAAATGTATTTTTTTTATTTTTAAATAAAAAATGAATATGTTTGTTTAAACTAAATACATTCAAATGTCAGAAAAAACTATTGATGAAACCGAAGAGATAACGGAAGAGTATAATCCAAATTCCTCTTATCCAAGTTTGATAGAAAGATTTCAATCAAATTTTATTGATGCACTTTTTATCATTGTAATGATGTATGTTTTTTCACTTGTTCTTGATAATTTCGAAAATGCACCCGATTGGGTAAGAGTCACTTTATTTATTACTATTTGGGTAATTTACGATCCATTATTTACAAGTTTAGGAGCAACTTTAGGCAATTTAATCATTGGACTTAGGGTTCGTCAATATAAAAATCATGATAAAAGAATATCCTTTTTCAAGGCTCTTATTAGGTATATCTTCAAAATTTCGCTTGGAACTATTTCATTTTTAACCATACACTCTAACAAACAAAAACGTGCTATTCATGATTTTATAGTTGATAGTGTGGTTATTAAAAAACCTTTATTGTAATTCCGAAATAGTAAATTCCTTATTTCAACTTTAGTTTTTTAAAGATAGAAATATGCATAAAAATAATGGTGGCAGGTGCAAAAGCTGCTATCCAACAATATGGGAAATTAGCCATAGCTAATAAATCTTGTGAGCCATTATCAATTGAAAGTTTAGTGGTAATTACAGCCGAAACTACTACATTTATTATATCCCAAAAGCCAACTATATTCCAAACTAAGGTTAGTTTTTTGAAATATGTTTTATTTGTATTTACACAATGTGCTACCCAAATTGCTGAAGCAGCAGCCAAAACATCGCCAATTCCTGCACTTAAAGCAAACCATTTTGGTAATTGTTGAAAGCTATAAATTATTATAAAAAACACACCTATAAATCTAAATGTATGGAACATAATTAATGATTGTAAATTTACCGATTCTAATAAAGTCCAGTATATTTTACTTCTAAAAACCACTATAAATAAAAACAATAGGAGTGGAATTGCAGTGAATAATAATATTCGGGGTGGCAATGAGTTTACACTAAAAAAGCCTTGAAATGAAAGTACCGAAACATAAATTAAATAGATTGTAAAAAAGCCTATTACTTTCCAAAAATTGGCATTGGCTTTTTCACTTGTAAATTTAGCAGTAATGGAAGCATCTTTTACTAGTTTTGCTAGTAAGTAAATGCCAATTGGAAATGTGATAATAAATAAAATGGAAACCCATTGTGGTAAAAAAGTTGGAATAATGTTCATTGTTTTTTTGTTTAATTTTATGCAGCAAATATGTTATAACTTTATAGAAATAAACTTGCCATTTGACAAGAAAACCAACTACTTTTTTGCAAACTCTTTCCTTATTCTGCTTAACGAAGTATCGGTAATTCCTAAGTAGGAAGCAATAATTTTTAAAGGTACATTTTGGAAAATTGTAGGATGTTCATTCATTAAATTTTGATAGCGCTGTTCGGCCGAAAGCTTTATTAAACCTAGTGTTCTTAGTTTTAAAATTTCGTAATTATTCACTAACATTAACCTACCCCATTCTCTAAATTCAGGTATGCCATGAAAACTTTTTTGAACATTGTTATAATTCATATACCAAACTTTACAATTGGTTAATGCTTCTATGTTTTCAGTAGATGGTTGTTGTTTAAAAAACGAAAGAAAATCATTCACAATATTATTTTTAGTATAAATATTTGAAGTAACTTCATTGCCGTCTATATCTAATGTGTAGGTTCTAACTAAGCCTTCTTCTAAAAAGTAAGTATCGCTGCTTATTTTGGTTTCTTTTAGTAACAAATCATTTTTATTATATTCTTTATAATAAAATTTTTCAGCCAATAATTCAGCCTTTTCAGCACTCATTGGTAATACAGTTTGAAAGTATTTTATTAAATTATCTTTTTGCATGTGTTATAATGGCTTATTTTGAATCTAAATTTTTTCTTCCAAAGGTTGGTACATTGTTTTTATATTTAGCTTTTTGTAATTCAAAGTGTGGCCAATTATATAACTTAAAATTAGAAATTGGAAGCCATGTTTGTAAAACATAATAAAATGCTTGAGTAGAATTGCTGGCTTCGCGTATATAATTTTTGGTAGCACTATTTGCTAAAACTTAAATTTGCAGACTCGCTTAATATAGTAGAGCATTAACTATCAGTAGCGTTAGCGAAGCGCTCTACGGGTTCTAAATAAATAGTAGTTTCCGTCCCATAGGCATCAAGCTAAGGAATTGCTGAAGCAAAGTTCCAGAGGAACGACCTTACGGTAGCCACCAGTAAAACTGGTTGTATTATGTTAATATATATATATCAAAAAAACCAAAAATCTTATCAAAAATGCTTTGGGGTTTTCAAGGAATAACTAACGAATAACTCCGAAGGAGTTAAATATGAATAGCCACCAGTGAAACTGGTGGTAAAATGATAAATGAAATTAACAAAACCCAAAAATCTTTTCAAAAATGCCTTTGGGGTTTTCAAGGAATAACTAACGAATAACTCCGAAGGAGTTAAATATGAA
>JBMOGB010000211.1:0-6690 GCA_049318585.1 Bacteroidia bacterium
TACGTTTAATTCCAACTGCTGTTCATACCCTTGCCGATGTAGAAGAAACCATTGCTGCTTTTTCAATCATCAAAGAAAAACTAGATGCTGGAGTTTATAAAGAATCAGCATTTGTAACCATGGGCGAGGCTGCTAAAGCGTAAGGATTTTGTAAAGAAATTATTTTAAACAACAGAATTTCAACAGAATAAAAACCACATAGAAACATAGAAAACATAGCTCGCAAACTATGTAATCTATGTCTCTATGTGGTTTAGTTTTTTTAGCAAACATCAAACTGAAAACACGTTATAATTTATTTACTTTTTATAAATGTTCCTTGCTAACACTAACACAAAAACTCCTTTTTAGGTAACAAAATATTATTTTAGAAAAAATTTAGTTTTAGATTTATTACTTTTGAAGTCTAAAATAAAAAAAACAAATGAAAAAAATTGTAATCTTATTAAGTGTATTCATTACCATTTTAGGTATTTACTCATTTAAACCAACCAGTGAAGAAGTTAAATGGATGAACTTTAACGATGGTTATTCATTGGCCAAAAAGAAAAATAAAATTATGTTGGTAGATGTTTATACCGACTGGTGCGGCTGGTGTAAACGCATGGATAAAGATACTTATGCCAAACAAAGCATTTCAACTGTGTTAAATAAAAACTATGTTTCGGTTAAGTTTAATCCAGAAATTACTGGCGTTACTTACACTTATAATGGTAAAACTTACGATGGTCCAGGTTTGGCTGGTGCTATAAGCAATAATAGCATTAGCGGATATCCAACCACCGTTTTTATTAATCCAAACTCACACTCAACAAAAATAGAAGTTGGTTATAAAAACGAAGCTGATATGAGTACTATTTTAGTTGATATTCAAACATCACTTGCCGGTGGCAAAAAGGGTAAGAAGAAATAATTTATCTAACAATAAATTAAAGAAAGAATAAGACTTTAGAAGCCCGTTTCCTATAAATGAAATGGGCTTTTTTATTGGCTTTTAAAAGCCAATTTACCAAGCAATATGAACATAAATTCCGATCCGTTTTTTACCGCTTTTACCGAGTCAATTCCTGAAAATGTTGTTCCTAGTAAATTAATGCTAATGCAAGGAAACCAACCCCATTTGCTATGCAAAATGGCTGCTAACCAACTACAGCATCATTTAGAAAATCAAGAAGAATGGAACCATAATTTTGGATTGGTAAAGGAAAATAAAGGAAATGTAATTGGTAAAATGTTTGGGGTTTTGGTGGTTAAAAACCAACAAAATGAAATTGGTTTTTTAGCAGCATTTTCGGGTAAATTAGCAGGTGGAAATCACCATGCAAAGTTTGTTCCGCCAGTTTTTGATTTACTTACCAATAACAGTTTTTTAAACAATGGAATGATTGAACTTTCAAGAATTAATCAAGAAATTAGGCTGCTAAAAGATGAAAAACCTTTGGCTTTTGAACAACAAATAATTCGTTTAAAAGCTTTACGAAAAAGCAATTCTATTGCCTTGCAATTACAAATTTTTGAAAACTATTATTTTACAAATGAGGCAGGAAAAGAAGAAAATATATTGGCTGTTTTTAAAAATGCTTTGTATAAAAATCCTCCAGCCGGAGCAGGTGAATGTGCTGCACCAAAACTATTGCAATATGCATTTAAAAACCAACTGAAACCCCTTGCACTTGCTGAATTTTGGTGGGGTTTGTCACCAAAATCGGAGCAGTGGAAACACGGAAACTTTTATGCTTGTTGTAAAGAAAAATGTGAGCCTATTTTAGCACACATGCTTTCATAACCTATTTGTAAAATGAAGTAAAATACTCATTAAAATAGTAGTTTTTTTTATCCTTTTTAAAACCGACTTTTGACAAAAATTATTTATAAAAATGGAACCTTTTGATAGAAAAAACCATTGGGAAAATATTTACAAAACCAAAGAGCTAAAAGATGTTAGTTGGTTTGAACCTACTCCTGAAACTTCTTTGAGTTTTTTTAAACAATTTAATGTTCCAAAATCAGCCAAAATCATTGACATTGGTGGAGGCGACAGTTTTTTAGTTGATCATTTGTTAGCTTTGGAATATAGTGATATTACCGTTTTAGATATATCGGAAGCTGCATTAGAACGAGCAAAAACCAGACTAGGAAATGATGCTTTAAAAGTTAAATGGATTGTAGCAGACGCGGCCACTTTTAAACCAACCGAAAAGTACGACTTTTGGCATGATAGAGCCGCATTTCATTTTTTAACTCAAGAACAAGAAATTATGGACTATTTGAACACGGTTCAGCAAAGTATTTTGCCAACAGGAGTTTTAGTGATAGGAACTTTTTCAGAATCGGGACCCAAAAAGTGCAGTGGCATTGAAATTAAACAGTATTCCGAAACATCAATGACTGAAAAACTGAATCGGTTTTTCGAGAAAATAAAGTGCATTACAGTAGATCATAAAACACCATTTGAAACCATTCAAAATTTTGTTTTTTGTAGCTTTCGAAAAATAAATTTAACATAAAAAATAAATTTTGGAAATTCAGGTTTTAACACAAAATGACTTAGGTTTAATAACTGACTTGCAGCCAAATGGTTGGCCTGATGTTTTGCCTGCAATTTCTAATTATGTCCATTCTCCAAATTGTTTTCCAGTTAAAGTAATTTCCAATAACATAATCATAGGAATTGGTACTACTATTATTCATGAAAATACCGCTTGGTTGGGGCATATTATTGTACATCCCTTGTACAGAAATGGCGGTATTGGTAGACTAATAACTCAAAAATTAGTAAAGAGTTTATTTGATAAAAACATTGGAACCATTTATTTAATTGCTACTGATTTAGGGCAACCTGTTTATGAAAAAATAGGCTTTTTAGTGGAAACTGAATACTTGTTTTTTAAAGATTTTAAAATAGACAAAAGCATTGGTGTTTCAAATAATATTGTTCCTTTTGCTGATGAATATAAAACGCAAATTTTAAACTTAGATTTTAAGATTTCAGGCGAAAAAAGATCCGATTTAATTGAACCGAATTTAGCACAAAGTTTTGTTTATTTAAATGGGGAAATTGTAGAAGGGTTTTACTTACCTACCTTAGGTGAAGGAGTAGTTATGGCAAATAAAAACAATGCTGGAATTGAGCTTATGAAACTTAGAATGACTACTAAAGATAACATTGCTTTCCCTATTGATAACAAGGAAGCTCGGGATTTTATGTACCAGAATAATTATAAGGAATTTAAAACAGCCAAACGCATGCGTTTAGGAATAAAAAGATGGTGGGAACCAAAAAATATTTACAATAGAATAGGTGGAAATTTAGGATAAGAAATTATGCTTAAAAACAATACTTTTGTTTTATTAAAAGCTTAAAATGAAATCAGATAAAGTGCATTTTGTAAATGAAGAAGAAGTGCTAAAAAAGCGAATGAATTTAACTTATACCGAACGTTTTGAATTACTAATGAAACTAATTAGAATAAACAAAATGATGAAGTCGGCTAAGATTACACATGTAAAAAAATAATCTTATGGATGTTTTTGATGAGGATTTATTAAACTTTTGGAGGTGTTTAAATAAACATGATGTGAAGTATATTTTAGTTGGAGGTTTTGCAACTAATTTTCATGGCTATTCTCGTTTTACGTCAGATTTAAATATTTGGATTAAGGATTCGAAAGAAAACCGAAAAAATTTAAGGAAAGCCTATGCAGAAAGTGGTAATGGCGATCTAAAAGAAATCGAAACTATCGAATTTATAGCTGGCTGGACCACATTGTACATTGCAGGAAATATGGAGCTTGATATTATGACAAAGTTGGTCGGTTTTGAACAAATAGATTTTGACATGTGTTATGAAGAAGCTCCGATAGCAACTGTTACTGATGTAAATGTAAAATTCCTCCATTTGAATCATTTGTTGACAGAAAAATTAGCGGCCAACAGAAAAAAAGATTTGTTGGATGTGGAAGAATTAAAGAGGATAAACAATATCCATCCTTAGTCAATCCAAACCATGATTTTACTTTCATGGCTTTTATTTGATTCAATAAAATTGTTAGTTGCGAGTTCACTTTTTTACCCTCATTTTATGAAGAAAATTATTTTGATTTTATCGGTTTCAATTGGCTTAAGTCAATTGGCTTTTGCACAGCAAAACGAAAAGCATTTGAAGAATTTAACCCAACTTACTTACGGTGGCGATAATGCAGAAGCATATTTTAGTTTTAACAATAAAATGCTCAGTTTTCAAAGCAATAACAAAGCTTGGGGGTTACAATGTGATCAAATATTTAACCTTGAAATAAATAAAGCAAGTAAAGATACAACTTACAAACCACCAATGGTTAGCACTGGTAAAGGCCGCACTACTTGTAGTTATTTTATGCCCGACAATAAACACATTTTATATGGTTCTACTCATTTAGGAAACGAGGCTTGTCCACCAGAAGCCAAAGCATCTGGTAAGTATTTGTGGGCTGTGTATGCCGATTTCGATATTTTTGTTACTGACTTAAAAGGAAATATTACCAAGCAATTAACCAATTTGCCAGGATATGATGCAGAAGCAACGGTTTCGCCCAAAGGCGATAAAATAGTTTTTACCAGCACTCGAAGTGGCGATTTAGAGCTTTGGACCATGGACATAGATGGCAGCAATCAAAAGCAAATTACAACTGGCTTAGGATATGATGGTGGCGCATTTTTTTCACCCGATGGAACACAATTAGTATTCAGAGCTTCTCGTCCGCAAACTGAAACCGAAGTAAAAGAATACAAAGAGTTATTGGAAAAAGGCCTTGTTGCTCCAAGCAATATGGAAATTTATACTTGCAATATTGATGGTTCAAATATTAAACAAATTACTCATTTAGGTAAAGCCAATTGGGCTCCTTTTTTTACGCCTAGTGGCAATAAAATAATTTTTTCAAGTAACCATCATTCTTTAAAAGGATACGATTTTCAACTATACACCATCAACTTAGATGGCACCGGTTTGGAACGCATTACCAATGAAAGTTTGTTCAATGCTTTTCCTATGTTTTCGCCCGATGGAAAGAAGTTGGTTTTTTCATCGAACAGAAACAATCACGGAACCAGAGATACCAATTTATTTATAGCTGATTGGGTAGAATAAATAGCAAAAAAAAGAGGCTGTCTTTTAAGACAGCCTCAATAGGTAATGTCACATTGAGCGAATACCGATAGCTATCGGTAGAAATGTTTTAAAAACGTGATCATTACGTTCTCGACTACGCTCGAAATGACGAGCTTTTTAAAGTTTTTTATACAGCCTTGTTTAGTTTTTATAAACTGTAAAATTACCCTTTTAAATATTTATAAACTATACCAGCCATTGAAGCACCAGCAATAGGCACTAAAATAAAAAGCCAAAGTTGAGCCAACGCCCAATCGCCAACAAATAATGCTTGGCTAATGCTTCGAGCAGGGTTTACTGAAGTATTGGTAACAGGAATGCTTATCAAGTGAATTAAAGTGAGTGCCAAACCAATGGCAATTCCGGCAAAACCTTTTGGTGCTTTGTCATCGGTAGCACCTAAAATAATTATCAAAAACATAAATGTCATTACAAATTCTGTAACTATTGCAGCCAACATGCTGTAGTTTCCTGGAGAATGTTCGGCATAACCATTGGCAGCAAAAGTTCCAATTGACGAACCATTTCCAGTTACAATAACATAAAGTACTCCAGCTGCAGCAATTCCACCTAAAATTTGTGAAACTACATAAGGTAAAATTTCACTTCCTTTAATTCGTCCGCCCATGAACAAACCAATGGTTACTGCTGGATTTAAATGTGCACCCGAAATATGTCCGAGTGAATACGCAATGGTTAAAACAGTTAGTCCAAATGCCAATGATACGCCCATAAAACCAATTCCTACGTCTGGCACTCCGGCAGCTAGTAATGCACTTCCACAGCCACCAAGCACCAGCCAAAATGTTCCAATAAATTCTGCTAAATTTTTTCTCATATTCTTAAATTTTGTTCAAAAACTTTTCCTACTCATTTGGCTTTTCGGGTGCGCCTCGTTTTTTAAAGTGGTAGCTGAATTCCACTGTATTTTTGTAAATCAAACCTAAAACAATTTATTCAAAAACAAAATTATTATTTTATCTTTTTAAAATAATGACATGTATAATAGTGAATCTTTTTCCGATAATTTGCTTTATTTTGTTTCTTATAAATAGAAACTGTTATTGCCCAAAAATGAAAATTCTAATACTTGAAGATGACTTTACTTTATCGAAAGAAATTAAGCAGAAAGTATTTGAATGTGCTGCCGTTTACGAAGGAAATTTGGTATTAAATGATTGCCCAATTGTAACGAAAACTTCCATATTTTTGAATATGATTTACGAAATAGATATAAACGAGGAAACCGATAAAGGTAAAATGTTTTGACTTTATTGAAAGTGTTAAATTATAAAGTTTTACCAAAGAAAAAACCTTCTGATTATTTTGGAATATTATCGAAAGAAAAAGGAGAAGAAATGCTTAAATATGTTAATGAAAGCAGAGACGAATGGGAAGAGAGAAATATTAAGTTGAGAGTGATTTATAAAAAACTAAAAAGTAATTTATTGAACAAAATTACAAAACAAAAGCCCGAATTTAAAACGAGGGCACTGAAAAAGTAAGGCTTTTTACAAAAATTTAGAATTAGGGCGATTAA
>JBMOGB010000212.1:0-6634 GCA_049318585.1 Bacteroidia bacterium
TCAAAAATTGCGATTTTTTGTAATGTGTTTCCAAAGTCTAAAACCAACTTCATATTAAAAATTTGAACGGCAAAGTTAATCAAAATTAAAAGAATAGCACTATTTGATTTTTATTTAAAGCTCAAATAATTAATCCCTCAATATTAATCAGAATATTATTGCCGAATAAAATATTATTGCTAATTTTAACTCCGGAATTTTTAAATAAACTTTATATATTAAATCCTTAGAATTATGTTGATTTCACCTTGCGGGGCTATTTGCGATGAATGCCCATTTTATATGAAACCATGCACTGGCTGCAGAAATCTTGATGGTAAAGTTTTTTGGTCGGATGAAGTGAGTGAAAGCGGAGTATGTCCAATGTACAATTGTTCGGTTAATGATAAAGGATTTGACAGTTGTGGAAAATGCAAAGACTTACCTTGCGATATGTTTTACAACATGAAAGACCCAAATATGACAGAGGAGCAACATCAGGAATCTATCGTTAAACGAGTAAAGACGTTAAAAAACTAAAAAAGATCTTGTATTTCGTCTTTTAAAATTTCAATTGCTATTTCAATGGGTAGTTTTTCTATCGAAGCAGTAAGCTCAAATATTGCTTTTGCCAGTTCGGATGAATCGGCTGTTTTATCGATATTAGCAGCTACATTGCTGATAACATTTATCAAATCTTCTTTGGCATTTTTTACAATTTGCCACGATTTTGACGAAATATATAGTTGCTGAGATAAATTGTGTTCGTATTCTAAGCGAATTGCCATAATCATAGCCGATTGCAATTGCATTACATTCATATTGGGTTCGCTCACTCTCAATACAAGGCTGTTTGGCGATATTCTTTCCAGAAACAATACAATTCTTTCGTAAGCCTGCAAACGAATGGGTGTAACAAACTGTTGATTGCCCGCCCGATTATTCATTTTCATTTCGAGCAAACGCTTTCGACTATCGTTTTCTAAAAATTGTTTTAAAATAAAATATGCTGCAGCAAAAACAACTATTGATGGTAGAATATATTTTAAAATTTCCAGTATTTCGCTCATGATTTTCTTATTGAATTATTTTGCAAACCTACAAGTTTTTTCTGGAAATTAAAACTAAGTAATAAGAATAATTTATTGTTGTATTTAAATGGAAGTTCTGTCTTTTTTATTTAGAAAACTTTATCCTTTTTCTGGCAACTGATAATTATGAATTAGGAAGGATAAAAGACCCGATGGAGATACTTTTTGTCTTGATGTCCATACTTTTTATATCAATGTTCACTCTTTTTGCTTGGGCATCGAGTATTTTTACCTCGAGCTTGAGTGTTTGGGTGGGTATTTGGTTTAAAATAAAAACGCCTTTTGATGATTTATAACAAAATAAGTGTATTTTTGTATAAATATTAATTACCAAAAGGTAAGGTTAGCCTCCAAATTCAGCAGGCTTGTATTACCTTTGGTACGGTTATAATAATGTTAGCAAACATTAAAAAAAACGAATCGATATGAGAAAATTAACATTAATAATTTCAGGACTTCTTTTAGGAGGAATAATTAACGCTCAAAATTGGGAGTTAATTAATAGTAATACAAACAAGAACCTGAACGCTGTGCATTTTCCAACTACCGCAATTGGATATATAGCTGGTGATTACGGTACAATCTTGAAAACAACTGATGGAGGCTCTGTTTGGAATGCATTAACAAGTGGCATAGACAAGTCATTATCTTCAATATTTTTTATTGATTCCCAAACTGGTTTTGCTGTTGGTGATTATAGTAAAATAATTAAAACGACAAACGGTGGACAGACTTGGACAGAAAAGATGAGTGACTCTGATTATGATTTTTATTCTGTGTATTTTCTAAATAGCCAAACTGGTTTTGTTGCAGGCAATTATATTAGTAATCCTTGTATTTTAAAAACGACAAATGGTGGTGATACTTGGATAAAAAAAACAATAAATAACAGTGCTGAATATTATTTATTTTCAATTCGTTTTGTATCAGCTAACATTGGTTTTGCAGTTGGTCATAAATATGGAAGTGGTGAATATAGTGGCTTTATATTGAAAACTATAGATGGTGGAGAAACATGGAATGAACAAAGTTTTGGAAATATTAAAGCTGAATTTTATTCAATATGTTTTCTTAATTCACAAATAGGGTTTATTGTTGGCGGTCAATATTATATTAATGGTCAAAATAAAGGACTAATTTTTAAAACAACAAATGGTGGACAAACATGGAATAGTACATTAATTGAAACATCAGAACGTTTACAATCTGTTTTCTTTACTGATGCTCAAACTGGATATATTAGTGGTTTATGGGGTAAAGTACTTAAAACGACTGATGGTGGAAGTACATGGTCTCCTATAAATATTAATTCTGCATCATGGCTTTTTTCTATTTGGTTTACAGGAAGTGATAAAGGTATTGCAGTTGGTTATGGTGGAAATATTGCAAAAACTACTCTTAATAATAGTGTTGCGGATTTAACTAAAAATGATGAGTATTTACCATATCCAAATCCTGCAAATTCAAATATTTATTTACCATACAAACTTAATAATAGTAAATCATCAACTATTAATATTTATAATAGTTTTGGTCAATTAATTGAACAAAAACTAATCGATGCTGCATTTGATAAAATAATATTAGATGTGAGTTCATATAAACCGGGCATTTATATTTATACTTATGATGGACTTTCAAATAGATTTATTGTAAATTAAGAATTATGGATATTCTCGAAAAAAGAAAAGCAAGGTTTGAGTTTTTAAATAAACTTTACGAAATAACAAATGGTGATTCATCATTTATGGTAAATATGTGGGAATTAGGGAAGGAATTAGGGCTTGAAAGAAATGCTATTTCTAGCATAGTTGACTATTTGACTAGCGAGTATTTAATTGAACCAAGAGCTTTAGGTGGCGGAATTGCAATAACTCATAGTGGAATTGTTGAAATAGAAGAATTGCATAATAATCCAAATGAATCAACAGCGCATTTCCCTTCTATAAATGTTATCCATATTGAAAATATGAATAATTCAGCCATTCAACAAGGAACAATTAATTCATCTCAAAATGCAATTTTTAATTTAAATAGCATAAGCGATTTACAAACAATTATTGACAATATAGAAAACGTAAAGAATGAATTGGCTTTAAGTAAGGATAGCTATAACGAATTGATATCTGAAATTCTAACATTAAAATCGCAGATAAAATCACCTAAACCTAAAAATGTAATAATCACAGAATCATTAAAGACAATAAGAAATATAATTGAAGGAGTTATAGGAAATGCAATTGCTCCAAATATTATTAGCTTGATAAATGGACTAATATAAAAAACGTTTGCTAACAGCAGCTAGCCAACAAGCGGGGTTTTAGTTGCTCGTAGGACAGGAAAGTTGAAGATTATCCGTTGATTAAATAAATTTTAGTAATTTTAACTCGTTCTTCGTGTAGGCAGTAGTGCGGACAAATCCCCGCCTGCGGCTAGCAGCGGAACGTTATGCGGTAATGCAGGAAAAATTACCCAACTAAGATTTTTAAATGATTTTTTTCGTATTTTTACAAAAAATATTGAGTGAATACTAAAACATCATATCATATTGACCAACTTAGAGATTATTCAACACTTTTTTTGAGAAGTGAAGTTAATCGTTGGCTAAATAATGACTTTAAATCTATTGATTTAAAAATTAAAAGATATGATTCTTCATTAATTAAAAATGACTTTAATTATTTAAGTTACTTGAAATATATATATAAAATTTTGGAAAAGCATTATCCAAATGAATATATATATAAAAATGAATTTTTAAATAAATGGCTAATTAAGGAATTAGGTAATTCTGATTCTATAATTGTTAATGAATTTAGAATTGGTAAGGCAATTGCTGATTTAGTAATGTTTAATGGAACGTCAAGAGTATTTGAAATAAAAACCATTTTAGACAAAGAATACCGATTGACAAGTCAATTATTGGAATATAAAAAAATATTTAACGAAATATATTTAATTATTCCTAAATCTAGTTTTGAAAAATACAGTAACTACGACAATAGTATTGGTATTATAACTTATGATTCAAATATTAAAGATTTTTATCTATTTAGAAAACCGATACAGAATATTGAAATTAATTCTGATTCGTTAATGAATGTGCTTCACACTAATGAATATAAAGAAATAGTAAAAGATTATTATGGTGAATTACCAAGTATGAATGATTTTACTCAATTTGAAATTTGTAAAGAACTAATCTCTAATATTCCTAATGAAAAATTAAATAAATTATTCATTAAAACAGTCAAAAAAAGAAAATTAAACAATGTTTTTTTTAATAACATAAATAATGAATTAAATCAAATTTGTTTATCTTTAAATTTAAGTAATGATCAAAAAACAAAATTAATTGAAAAATTAAAATCTAAAATAGTTTATTAATTATGTATTATCCTTACCTAAGAGCTAGACAATTTGAATTAATTTCTCTAAGAGAATTAGTATCTGAAAACCTTATTCAAAACTTTGTGACCCCAGTATTTGAGCCAGTAAAAGAAAGTTTTAGCAATCTTAATTTAGCTCATAAGGTATTTTTAGAAAATGATTTTAATGCATATTTGATAGTTAATCCAATACATGGCGAAATGCCAGGTGATTCAATCACCTTTTTAGATTATATTAATCAATTAGGTGATTCAAAATTTTTATCTGCTTTTCATTATAATAATAATTTAGAATATATTTCTCAAAGTTTATTAAAATACGGACTAAGCAATTGTATGATTATTTGCCTAGATAACTTTTCTGACAATAGGGATTTTAGAGAATTATGTAATAATCCTGCAATAACTCATATTATGCTTCTTGATCCCAACAAGTATAGAAGCCTAGATCGGTTTTTAAAAGGGTTAAATAAAAATTACATTAGATTGGATGACGTTTTTGAAAGGCAACAAAAAAATGCAGATTTTTTAGATATTCCTGCTCATAAATTTACAGAAGAACATTTATATTATTCAGAAGAAAATTATTCTGGATTCTCAGATTATACAGTTTTAACAAGTGAATATATTGATGGAGGAAGTACTCCAAGAGCAGTTGTAATACATTTAACATATATTAATGAAGCAGAAGAAGAGCAGGTTTGGATAAGACACTTTACTTCAACAACAAACGATACAATTGCAAATGTACAAGGAAAATTTGCTCAAGCAGCTCAAAAAGCAATTCTGTTTTGTGAACAAAATAACTTTACAAATTCTGCTATTATAGAACTTGCGAATTATTTAAATGAAGGGAAGTATCCTGGATTAGGAACAGTAAAGAAAATTTCAATAAAAAATCACTTAACAATAATTAGCAATTTTTTAAATACTAGAAATGCATAACGTTTGTAAAGATTGTTTTTCTGATAAAGAAATAATTGGTTTAATAACATCACAAGCAAATATTGGGAATTGTGATTTTTGTGATAAAACAAATATAGAGGTAATTAATATATCTGAATTACTTGATTTCTTCAAAGAGCTTTTGGATAACTTCCAACATAAAGGAAATGGAGAAAATTTAAAAGTAAAAATTCAAGGAAATTGGAATTTATTTAGTAATCTAGATTCAGCATATAAAGTTTTAAACTACGTAATTCAAAATATCGATACAGAAATTACAAATGCAGATGAATTAGTAGATTTCAATAATGATATACTGGAAAATGTTAATTATTGGAATATATTAAAAGACCAACTTAAATGGGAAAAAAGGTATTTAACAAATATAAATATTTTGACAGATGATTTAGGTTGGGATAGTTTCTTTAATAGCCAAATTGTGTTAAATCATACTTCAGAATTCTTCAGGGCTAGATTACACCATATAGAATCTGAAAATCCATATGAAAATGAGAAAATGTATTGTCCTCCAAAAGGAGTTTCAACCGCAGGACGTGCAAACCCAGCTGGTATTCCTTTCTTGTACTTAAGTGATAATAAAGAAACGATTCTTTATGAAATAAGAGCATCATATTTAGATGAAATTTCAATAGGTACGTTTTCTTTAAAAAATACTATAACAAATGAAATAAAAATTTCTGATTTTACTGAAAATCAAACAATATTTCACCCAAATAAAGTAAATGAAAAAATAAAATCTACTTTACTAAAAAGACAAATTAGTCATGATTTATCAAAACCAATGAGAAGATATGATTCAGAATTAGATTATATTCCTACTCAATTTATTTGTGAATTTATTAAAATATTTACGGGCGTTCACGGAATTAAATTTAGAAGTTCTCTCCATACAACGGGTAATAACTTAGTTATATTCGATCAAAATATAATGGAATGTAAATCTGTTGAAAAAGTCAAAATTAAAAAAGTCAAAATTACAGCATAAAAGCACTACCGCTAACATGGCGTGTAGCACCTTCTTTTGCTGATAAACGCTAGCCTGACGGCATGCGCGTAGGTCTAATGTCAAAAGAACGGTGCCAACGCCCAACCGTTAAAAAATAAAGATTATTTCTTAAAACTGAAAATAGATAAAAGGTTGTATTTCTGCTGATTTTACCTGATATAGCATAAAAACTACCAATACCACAACCAGGGCTTTGGCAAAGT
>JBMOGB010000213.1:0-6620 GCA_049318585.1 Bacteroidia bacterium
GATTGAAAGATTACAAAGATTGAAAGATTACAAAGATTGAAAGATTACAAAGATTGAAAGATTACAAAGATTAATATATACTAAGTCTAAAAACTATGGTCTATGGTCTATCGTCTACTTTGCAGTTTGAACTCTTTTTAAAATAGAAAGCATTAAGCCAATTAGCATAATAATAGTTCCAGCCCAAACCAAGTTAATCCAAGGAAACTTAATGGCTTTCATAATGATAAAATTACCAGTATTGTCAACTTCCGAAGTTTCAATAACAATTTTTTTACTTGTAGGATTTACTGATTTAAAGCTAAACTTGGTTTTTATTTCTTCGCTAAATGCGTCAAAACTTGCAGCAGATTTATCTTTTATACCATAAAGTGGCGTAATTTTATATTCATTATCAAGTGTATAAATACTTATTTCGGCACCAATTAATATTTCTGATTGGTCAAAATCATCTTCCTTTTGAACATTAGATGAAATGTTTTTCAATACACAAACAGCGTTGCTTAAATAAATAGAATCACCTTGAGCCACTTCATGCGTTTTATTATTTACAAAATGTGTTTCTCCTTTTTGGGCAGGCACTGAACTTACATAAGTAAAAATATCGTGGCTAAAATAATGTTTAGTGTCAGGGTTAGCTACCAAACCAAATTTAGGGTTTATTTGAGCATTTGGATATAAATTAAATTCATAATCAACAGCGCCATTTTTATCGTTTATTTTTTTGTAATTTACCTTATAATAAGTATTTACCCATTGCTGGCTATCGCTTTCATATGTAATAATGTAGTCGCCCATTTTCAAAGGCTTTCCGCCTTCTAAATAAACATTTTCAGTATTGCTTTTAGCATCAAATTCAGGATTTAAAGCCACACCAGATTGGTTAATAGAAATCACTTCTTTATTGGCCGATGAAACCAAAACGCCAATTAATAAAACGCCAAAACCAATATGCGCTACCGATGCGCCAACTAGTTTTATTTTACATTTAAAAACAGGTTTCAGTAAACTGGCATTTCCAATTACAGCATACACCGCTGCAAATAACAATGCTATAAAAACATAGTTTTCTAGTTTAAAAGCAAAGAATAATGCAAAAGCCAAAACAGCAGAAATTACAAAATGAATAATAATTTTTCTGATTCCTTCAGCACCATTTTTCTTGTATTTTAAAACATGAGCCACGCCAGTTAGAGTAGCAATAATTATTGCCAAAGGCATTTGAAATTTATTATAATGGTTTATTATTTCAACAGGAGGTGCCAGTTTTAAATTAAATAAGTTATTAAACACAGGAATTGAAGTTGTTGCAATTATTTGAAATGCTGACATTCCAAGCATTAAACTGCCAATAAACATCCAAAATTCGCGGGTATATATTTCATCATCTTTTGTTGATTTTGGAACATATTTTACTATGTAATAAACATTAGAAATAATAGCCAAAGAGCCAATTACAATCAAAGGCCATTTGTTAATATTTAGTTTTTCGCTAAATAAAATACCAATAATTAACAAAATAAGAGTTCCAAAATTTATCCAGAATATTACTGGTTTTTTCTCTAAAATTAGTGGAACTAACCACACAAACATCAATACAAAAAGTAACAATTGACCGCTCATTCCTAAGTCTGTAAATGCATGAACTGATGAGTTTCCTAAAACACCACTTCGGGTTAAAAAAGTAGCATATAAAACCAATAAAAAAGTAGTAATAATAAATCCAAAAGTAGCTTGTAAAGCATTTCCAGTGGCACGATAAATAAGCATTAAGTGCATGCCTGCAATTAAAGTTAACCATGGAACCAATGAAGCATTTTCTACTGGATCCCAAGCCCAATAGCCACCAAAACTTAAACTTTCATAAGCCCAAAATCCGCCCATAATAATTCCAGCACCTAACACCATAATGCTCACTAAGGCCCAAGGCAAAGCTGGCTTTATCCATTCGCTAAATTGCTTGCGCATAAGTGCTGCAATGGCATAAGCAAAAGGAACTACAGTAGTGGCAAAACCGAAAAATAATGTTGGAGGATGAATCACCATCCAATAATTTTGTAATAAAGGATTCAAACCATTTCCATCTTTTACTTTACTTAAATAGTTTGGCATTTTAAAAATAGGTGCATTTGCCATTACATTTCTTAGTAATTCAAAAGGAGAACTTCCAAATTTTAAACCCCAGAATTTTACGCCCAATAACATACTTGTTAAGGCTATTTGCGAAAGCATAACCACAAACATTACAGGATTAGTCCAGTTTTTAGCAGTGGCAATAATTAACCAACCAATTACCATTTGCCAAAAAATCCAAAGTAGGAAACTGCCTTCTTGACCTTCCCAAAAACATGAAATCATGAAGTAAACAGGTAGGTCGCGGCTGCTGTGTTGCCAAGCATAATGGTATTCGAAATAATGACTGTAAATAATAAAAAACAAACTGCCAACAATGGCCAATACAGCAATTGTATGAACGTAAAAACTCAATTTTGCTGTTTGTGCCCAATGCTTTTCATGTGGTTTTTTTTCGGCAAAATAGAATGTAACTGCCGATAATATAGAAGTAATGAAACTGAAAATAATGGCTAAACGCCCAATATTACCAATCCATAAATGTTCGCCTTCAAAAATTATATTGCTCATGTATTTAATTTAGTGGGCAAATGTAAGGAAACTGAACCAATGAAATAAGTTTTTAAAGTTGAGTGAAGTCAAAAAACAATTTTGTTTTTTTTAAACTATAAATTTCAAATTAGAAATGCTAACTCTTTCATTGATAAATTATACCAAAATTGAATTTGCTTTTTTTGTAATACTATTTTTTTTAGCGCATTTTTTTTTGCTTATTGCATTTATTAAATAATCAAAAAAACAACTCATGAAAAAAATAATTCTTGTAATTTTTGCCTTAGTTTCTATTTTATTTTCGGCTAATGCTCAACAAAATGCAGACGATATAGTTGGTGTTTGGTTGACAGGAAGTGGCAAAGCGCATGTTAAAATTGACAAAGTTGGAAACTATTATTTTGGAAGAATAGTTTGGCTTAAAGAACCTTTAAATCCTGAAGGTAAGCCCAAGGTAGACAAAAATAATGAAGATATTAGCAAAAGAACAAAACCTTTAATGGGTATGCAATTAGTGGGTGGTTTTGAATGGAAAAATGATAATTTATGGGACAATGGAAATATTTATGATCCTGAAAATGGAAAAACCTATAAATGTAAAATTGATTTAGAAAATAGCACTTCCATGAACATTAGAGGATATATTGGTATAAGTTTATTTGGCCGAACCGATATTTGGAAAAAAGTAAAATAAGGCGCAAATTATTTTTAATTTGTAAAGGTATTTATTGTTACAGATGTGTTAAAACACTAGCATTGACTAGTAGTTATAATTAATATTTTCTCATTCATAATTTATATTTTTGCATCACAAATTATGAATTTAACCCAAGAGCAACTTGACATTATCCATTCCACTGGAAATATAAAAATTAATGCAGTAGCTGGCTCTGGTAAAACCACCACCATTATTGAATATGCCAAAGCCAGACCTGAAAATAGTCGGATTTTATACTTGGCTTTTAATAAATCGGTAAAGCTGGAAGCGGTAAAAAAGTTTGCGGAAAGTGGTTTGAATAATGTGCATGTTGAAACTGCACATTCGTTGGCTTTTAAATACATTGTTATGCGCAGTAATTATACTGTTAGGCCGCAAGAATACAAGACACAAGACATTGTTGACTTATTACATATTCAGGTAAGAGGCGAAAAACATGCTTCATATATTGTGGCCAATCACATCAATAAATTGGTGGCTTATTTTTGCAATAGCAATAAAAATAAAGTACAGGATTTAAACTATTTGAGTTTGATTACTGAAGCCAAAGCCAAGGCATTTGTAACCAAACATTATGTTGAAATAGTTCAACAAACACGTATGCTTTTGGCTAAAATGGATAAAGGAGAAATTGAAATTACGCACGATTTTTATTTAAAAAAATTTCAGTTATTGAATCCAAACTTGCCTTACGATTATATACTTTTTGATGAAGGACAAGATGCCTCTCCAGCCATGCTGCACACTTTTTTAAACCAGTCGGCTACTAAAGTTATTGTTGGCGATACACATCAACAAATATATGGTTGGCGATTTGCTGTAAACTCATTGGCGCAAGCAAATTTTAAATCATTTAACTTATCAAGTAGTTTTAGATTTAGTCAAAATGTAGCCAATTTAGCCATCGATATTTTAAAATGGAAAGACCATTTCAATGCGCCTTTATCAATAAATATTACAGGAAAAGGTGTTGATAAAATTGGTAAATCAAAGGCAATCATTGCTCGGACTAATTTAGGATTGATACTAAATGCCATTGAATTTATTACCGAAAACACCAAAGTAAAACACATTTATTTTGAAGGAAATATTAACTCTTACACTTATGCCGATGATGGCACTTCGCTATATGATGTTTTGAACTTATATAATGGCAAAAAAATGCAAATAAAAGATGCTTTGATAAAAGGCATGAAAGACATTGATGAGCTTGAAGATTATATTAGAAAAACAGAAGATAAGCAGCTAGGAATGATGCTAGAAATGGTGAAAGAATACGAAAATGAAATTTATGATATCATCAAAACCATTAAGAGCAAACACGTTGATAATGCTGACAAACACAAGGCTGAAATGATATTTTCAACGGTGCATAGATGCAAAGGAATGGAGTATGATAGTGTGGAGTTGGTGAATGATTTTATTACTGAAGAAAAGCTTGAAAAACTAAAGAATGAAAACAAGGAATTTGATGAAGAATTTGAATTAAGTATTCCAAAATTAAATGAAGAAATAAACTTGCTTTATGTGGCAGTTACACGAACTAAAAATAAGTTGAAAATCCATCAAGATTTGATGCCAAAAGATTTTCCAACCGCTACGCAAATTGAAATTATTGCAAAGAAAACTGAGGACAAAACACCTAAAAAAGAACCTGCAAAAACTTTAAAACCTGCCCAACGCAGAATTGTAAATTATAGCGATGATGATGCGAAAATTTATCATGGAGTTAAAGAGGATTCTATAGCAAATAAAAAGCCAAAAGAAGCTTATCAACCTTGGTCAAAAGATCAAGATGATTTGCTCAAAAGATTGTACCAAAAAGGCATAAGCATGACCGATTTGTCGAAACAATTTAACCGCACTAAAGGAGCAATTTGGTCAAGGGTAAAAAAATTAGGAATTGATGTGATGTAAGTAAATTACAAATTGTTTTTTATATTTTTCACCGCATAAATTGGTAAAATTCCCACATCATTTATTTCCAAAAAATTTTCTAGTGAAAACTATAACATGCTGAAAATTTTTCAATTTTTACCTAAGACCGTTTTTTGACCCATGATATAGAAAACAGTGTGTTGTTTTTGAATGAAACTTCGGATCAAAAACTTTGACAAAGTTAGGATACCCTAAAATTTATAAATAAATCCGGCTTGATTTGTTCCAATAATTGGCAAAAAACCTTTGTTGTTCATCTTCCATTTGTATTGATGTGTGGCATAAACCAATTTGGTAGCAGCCATTCCAATTCCTGCACCAACCATTACATCGGAAAACCAATGACGGTTATTTAACATCCGCATTACACCAGCTGTAGTTGCAATGGTATAACCTGTTATATAAACCAAAGGTTTGTCTTTAAATTCTTGATGTAAAACTTCTGCTAAAGTAAACGCAAAAGCAGTGTGTCCGCTAGGAAACGAGTTTTCGGAAGTGTTATCAGGACGCATTACTTGGGTGCTGTATTTTAAAATATTTACAACTCCCAAAGTTAGAATTACACTTTTTGCAGTTATAGCCGCTTGATTGGCAAAATTACTGGTACTTTTTACATGAAATAAATCGAGGCCAAGCATTAATAAACCTGGAGCATAAACAATATAATCATCGGCTGAATTTTCGAAGTTACCATAATTTTCATTTCTATATTTCCTTACAGCCATGCTGCTTGGCAAGCCATTATCGTTAAAACTCGATAAGCCATAAGTTATAAAAACAGCAGGAATAATGTAACATTTTACTCCAAATTTCTTGTTATAAAAATGAGTAGAATCTGCTTGTTGGGCATTTGAAATATTTAAAATAATGGAAAGAAAAATGACTAAAAAAATCTTCATATTTGATAAGTATTATTGATAACAGCTGAAGCATAAACTGCAGCAGTTTCTGTTCTTAAAATGTTTTGTCCAAGTGAAATGGTTTTGAAATTATTCTCCATTGCCAATTTAGCTTCCAACTCAGTAAAATCGCCTTCTGGGCCAATTAACAATAAAGTAGATTTGTTCAAATCAATGGCTTTATTAATGGTTGAAGTATGTTCATTACACCAAGCCATCAAGCAGTTCAAATCGGTAGTTTTTTGATTTAAAATAAACTGTTTAAATGAAATAATATTGTTCAATTTTGGCAACCAATATTGCTTACTTTGTTTAATAGATTGAATCAAAATTTTCTCACAACGTTCCATGTTTATTTTGTTTCGTTCCGAGTTTTCAGTTTCAATAAATGTAATTTCCGAAACACCAATTTCAGTGCATTTTTCCAACATCCAATCCAT
>JBMOGB010000214.1:0-6602 GCA_049318585.1 Bacteroidia bacterium
ATATTAATACTCTCAAGCGTTTTTAGCCTACTTTTTGTCTATTACCCCTAAATATCAATAATTTATTGGGCAGAAACATGATTTCTACTACACTCAATAACAATGAAAAGTTAGATGTTTCAATGTTAAATAATGGTGTTTATTTAATTGAAATCATTGCTAAAGGAAATAAAACAATCAAGAAATTTGTGAAGCAATAAAGTTTGAAAACACTCCCAAGTGCAATCACATATGGTGTGAGTCACTTTTAAGAACCAATAAGCAAAGTTTGAAACTTTGAAATTTACGATTGGCTTTACCCTCTAAATTGTCAAAAGATGCAGACTAAATAAGTTAATTGAATATGGAATTATAAGAAAATTGGAGGTTAAATATGCTAGAGTTTATTAAATTCTTCTTTTTTACTTTCAAACCATTTAGAAAAGTCGGAAGGTGAACGCATAGATTTTTGCATTTCATTCATTGCTTCAATATGAGAAGTATCGCCTTTTTGAAACATTTCCATACCATGTTTTTTACTCTGGGTTGCAATTTCATCAAAAGTTTCGCCTAAGAATTCAAGATCACAAGCTCCACCGAGTTGTTTACAAGTCATTTTTTTCATAGATAAATTTTTTTTGTAAAAATAAATAAAATGATTCAACATCCAAACTCGTTAACTAAAAAGGCTAAAGCCAACCGTAATCTACGATTGGCTTTTGCTTTCTGGGCTGCTCGTGCCGATAGCTTTCGGCAAGGCAATAGATCTATTGCTCATTGCAAATTGCTCATTGCTCATTGCCCATTGCCTATTGTCTATTGTCCATCGTCTATCGCCCATTGCCTATTGTTCAAAATAAACAAAATCATCATCAACAGAAATAGAACAGTTTTTACCTAACCAAACGCTTAAATTCAAATTTTCGTGTCCTGCCGGAAATCCATAAAAAACAGGATAGGTGTATTCTTCCACTGTTTCTTTTATTATTTCGTAACACGTTTTATTAAAAGCAAAAGGAGCTGCATTTTCGTTCATATCATTCATTCCGCCAACTATTAATGCCTTTAAGTTTTTTAGCTTTCCAGCACGTTTAAAAGCTTGCATCATCCTGTCTATGTGGTAATAGTACTCTCCAATGTCTTCAATAAAAAGTATTTTATTTTCAAAATCCAACTCGCTATTACTGCCTAATAAACTGAATAAAACCGAAAGATTTCCACCTATTATTTCACCAGAAACAGGACTTTTTTTATTGAACTCATGCTGCGCAAATTGAATAATAGATTTATTGCCAAATAAAGCATTTTTTAAACTTTCTATGGTTTGTATATTATAGTATTTACCTTGCATAGTAACTGGCATACAAGAGTGTAAAGTTGGCACACCATAGTTTTTATTGATATGCGAATGCAAAACGGTTGCATCGCTAAATCCGGCAATTATTTTAGGGTTTTTTGCAAATTTTGTAAAATCCAATTGGTCTATAATTCTTACAGTTCCATAACCACCTCTTGCTATAATAATGGCTTCTACTTCCTCATTATCTAGTAAAGTTTGAAATGCTTTTGCTCTTAATCCATCGCTGCCTGCAAATGCATTTTCTTGAGCAAATAAAGTTTCATTTACCAAAACATTTAACCCCCAATTTTCAAAAATTATTGTAACATTTTGAATCATTTTTTTATCAATATGCCTTGCTGTGGCAGCAATGGCTATGGTGCTTCCGGGTTTTAAAAACATGGTTTTACAATTATATTTTTTCAAATATAATTGTAAAAGTTATTTGTTATAAAAATTTATTGGAAATGGTTTGTTTCAGTTGTTTTTTATTAAAACCCTACTATCTGTAGTCTGATGCCGAGACATTGCAGAGGTTCCGATAGCTATCGCATAAGCGTCAACTTAAGAATTTTAAAAATCAAAGTTCCAGAGGAATGACCATATGGTAGCCACCAGTGAAACTGGTGGTATTTGGATGAAAAAATAAAACAAAAACCCAAAATATTTGCAAAATGCCAAGCCTAAGGCTTGGCATTTTGCAAATATTTTGGGTTTTTGTGAAGGTGATTGCTTTTGTTTTTTACCGTAAGGTCGTTCCTCTGGAACTCAATGTTTATAAATGCTTTCAACCTTAAAAATCTACTATCCGTAGTCTGAAGCTGAGCTTTGAGGGCAGGGACTACGGATTTAAAATGAGTAAAGAGTCTCCAGACTCATTTTATTAGCCTGTGTCAGATTCCGATAGCTATCGGAAACTACATTCATTTAAAATCAGTAGAGTGCTTCTCTAACTCTACGGATAGTTGGTATGGTTATCTTAAATAAAAAAATCAAAGTTCAAAAGTCTTAATCAACTGCTTTAAGCAATGAATCTACTTTGTTATAACGCCATTCGTTAATATTTACACCATTTTTAACAACCCAAGATCCAAAATTAGGATAGGCCTTTAGCATGTCTCTCTTTTCTGTTGGCCATTTAAAATTAGAAGGAACAGTCATTGCCCAAGGAAAATTATTTTTCTTACTTACATAAGTTTTTCCATTTGCCAAGTTGGTATTGTCTTCGCCTGTTCCAAATATTGCAGTATTTGCAAGCATAGTAGGCATTTCACCTGCCACATGAATTTCTACCGATCGCACTCCATTTTGTAATAAAAAAGGATGAGAATAAGTAAAATTACAAAGCTTTCCTTTCCAATAATCTTCGCTTACTTTATCGTTTAAATTGATGGTAACATATACAGTATCGCCAATTCCAAAAGCACTAAAAGGATCGGTGTTAGGATGCGAAGCAATGATTATATCGTTTATTTTACTAAATAACCTTATTACCACTTCGCCATTGGCTAAATTTTCAATTGTTGCACCAGCATTTTGTTTTCCAGTACTATTGCTAAAAGTAAAATTTTGAATATAATTATAAATGCTATTCATGTTAGTAATGGTACCATTTTGATAATGGTGTTCACCAAATAATTGAACTGCTAAACCATTGTTAAATCCAGCACCATTGGCTTGTACTACATAAATTCCCTTTAATTGCGATATTACTTTATTTCCCAATCCAATTGGGCGTTTTGCACCTGCTGGTCTGTTAATAGCATCTTTTAAAACTACGGTATTAAAGTTATCAACCACCATGTCGTTAAAATCAAAATCGGCTCTGCTTGGCCACAAATCTTCAAATACTGTTCTGGTAAATACAAATTCGTTTTTATCCCATAAATCTGAAATAATTCCACCTTTATTTAACTGATTACTTGATTTTACTTCAATATTTTCGTTCAGTTTTTTTATCCAAAGTTTATCAACTAACAAATTGTTTTTTATTAAAATACTGTTCTTATAAGTTCCAACAGAATTATATAAATCAATGGTTTGATTTGGAAATATTTTGGGATTATTGGAAACAATTTTTAAGGTTTTTATATCGCGAGGAATTCTAAGAGAAAAAGTAGCATAACCAAAATTTATTTTCCCATTATACACTAAAACACCGTTTTCATTTATCAACGAAAAAGTAACATTGTCTAAAAGTGTATCTGTTGATATGGTAACTAAGTAATCTTGTAAAAATTGCCATTTAAAGTTTTCTGGTGCTATTATTTCGGCTGTACTCTGCGGATTTGTATTTGATGGAAGTGTGTAATAAACTTCTTTTCTACAACCAAAAGCCAAAACAATAAGTACAATGTAAAGAATTTTAAATTTCATTTGATGATGCTATTTATTTTTGTTATAAAACAAAGAAACACAAAAGACTTTTTATACACAATTATACTATTTGTATATTCGATTGAATATTTTAATTGATTTTATAGATATTTGATTTTTCAGTAAACTAAATAATTGATTTAAAAATATTTACCCATCTAATAGTTTTATAAAATTAAAAATTATTGTTTTAAAATCAATAATAATAAATTATACCAATAGCTGAAAATCAATACCTATCGGTAGTTCATTATAGAAATGTCAACCAAATATCAAATAAGTTTATTTAACCCAGAATACGCATTAGAACTTCGTTTTGAGAGTTAAATATACAATAATTCAGTTCCTAAAATTTTAAAATCAAAGTAGTGTATCGTTTTTCAAATTTAAGGAAAGGTAACATTGATTTGAAGTAGTTTTGACTAGTAATAGTCTAATGAGTATTCTGGGTTTAACATTCAACAAGCTATTATTACCTAAAAAACATAAGAAAAAATGGCTGATATAGCAAGCCAACAAAAACCACATAAAAGTATTAATTTAAATCCAACCTTTTCTGTTAAACCATTGGTATATAATGATGGTTAACAAAAGCATAAAAACAAGAATTCCTGGATAACCATATTGTTGGCTTAATTCGGGCATAAACTGAAAGTTCATTCCATAAATTCCAACAATGAAAGTAAGTGGTAAAAAAAATGCTGAAAACACTGTTAATACACGCATTACATCGTTGGTTTTTTGGCTCGAAAGCGAAATGTAAATACTTAATAAACTTTGGCTACTGTCATAAATTTCTTCAGTTATTGTTTCTACTCTTACATAAGTATCTTTCATGTCTTCGTAAATAGTATTCCGTTTATGAGCGTTTCCTAACTGTTCAAAAACTGCTTTAGTAAGGGTAAACAAACGTTTTTTTACATAAATTTTCCTTTTTATTACATACAAATTTTTAAGTAAATCGGGGATTCTATTCTTTAAAAAAATCCTTTCTTCAAATGAATCAATTTCTTTGTCAATATTATTTAATGGAGCCTCAAAAGATTGCAACGAATCTTTTATAATTTTACAAATTATATCGAATGGCGATTTACAAATATTGCCATTGACATATTTTTTTGCAACTCCATTTATTATCAAAGATTCGTGGCGATGTATGGTAATTAAAAAATCTTTTCCATAAAAAATAGCGATTTTTCTTGTTAGTTTTTGAATGCTATCGGCATTTATTTTACACAAATGGTCATAGTTTCTTACTATTATAAAATTCTTTTCATCAAGCTGCTCAAACTTAGGCAAATGTTCAGGATCTAAACAATCTTTGATAGCTGTTTCGGGTAAGTTAAATTTTACTGCTAAATCAAGCAATTCTTGATCTGTTGGCATGTTTACATCTATCCAACTATATGAATGTTCCGAATAATCTTTTAAATTAATTAACATGCTAGCAATTACTTGTTTTTATTTTGAAAAATAAAAACAGCTTCTAAACAATTTTACAAAATACTTTTTGCTATAAAAAAACCGAAGCAAATTGCTTCGGTTTAATTTTTCCTTATTTTTAAATATTAGTAGCTTATAACAGCTTGTTTTGATTGATTTCTGGCGTTTGTCCAAGTTATTTTGTAACCATAAGGACAACCGCTTGTTACTGGAACTCCTGTTTCATCAACACCAAATGTGGCTGATATTTCTTTGGTTAATCTTTTATGGGTTTTTATTCCACTTTCTGGAATCCAAGAACCATTAAAACAAGTACTATTTGAGCTAAAAACTACTGTTTGATTTATTACAGTTGAAAATGGATTTCCTGCTCTGTTTGTTCCCAATACTACTATATTTTCAATTCCATCGGCTACACCAAATCCTGAAAGTTTTACTTTTGGAATTCCATTTGATGTAATTAGAATTTCGCGTTGGCGATATATGTTCCATGTTCTTGTAGTTGCATCTTCAAATGCTATTACCATACTTCCTGTAATTTTATGAATAATGCTTGCTCCTCCAGGAGTTAATAAGCCCACTAATCCACCATTTACATTGGTTATTACATGTGTTCCATTAATAGTAATGCTTTTATTGGTATTGTTATTTTTAATTAATAAATCAATAAAAGTAATGGTAATAACTGAATTTGCATCTCTCCATTTTGTGCCTGTAGTTAACTGAACTGTAATTTTTCCTGAACGATAACGACTTCCATCTTGATTGTTTCCATTATAGGTAATAATAAATTTTTTATCGGCAATAACTGAATCAATTGTAGCACCAGCTATTTTAAAGCCTTTTCCTAAACTTGAAGCCGACATGGTATTATTTACATCGTTTAATGAATTTTCCGATTCGTTTGAGTAGCTCGACTCATCGGCTGAATGTTGTAATTGTGATGCTGTGTCATCAGAATTATCTTCTTTAGTTGCTTTTTTGCATGACTGTATGCTAAAAGTAAACAAACCTATTAGCATAATTAGTAAACTGATTTTTGTGGTTTTCATAATATTTATTTTAATTATTTGTTCTGTGATATTACAAAAAATAAAAGGTTTAATAAAATAAAAATATTTGTTTGAAGTCTCTAGAAATCATATAGTAATATAATTTTACCCAGAATTCGCTTTAGAACTTCGTTAGGAGAGTTAGATAAACAATAAATCAGTTTCTTGAATTTTAAAATCATAGCAACCCTACGTTTTTCAAATTTAAGGAAACACTGATTTGAAGTAGTTTTGACTAGTAATAGATTTTCTAATATGTATTCTGGGTTTAAACTATACTGATTTCGTTTTCTGAAATAATATTATTAGGCTTAAAAAAGTAATTTATTTTGTTCCCGAACCAATGCATCTATTGCACAGCTAGCGCAAGCGTCCGCTTGTGCTATTTATATTCAAGCGTCCGCTTGTACTCT
>JBMOGB010000215.1:0-6587 GCA_049318585.1 Bacteroidia bacterium
AAATTGCTGCTCCAGTTCCGCTTTCACCGCTTCCAAGTATTACTATTCGTTTCATGTTTTTTATTTTTTGTAGAGACGTTGCATGCAACGTCTATGTTTGTTAAGACGTTGCATGCAACGTCTATGCTTTTTAAGACGTTGCATGCAACGTCTCTACTGATAATTTATCTAACCTTTAAAGTAATGATTGTAACTATGGCTAACATGATTCCAATAATCCAAAAACGGGTTACAATTTTTGACTCGTGGAAACCTAATTTTTGATAATGGTGATGCAATGGTGACATTTTAAAAAGTCGATTTGCTTTTGCAAATTCAATTCCGCGTTTACGTTTTTGGTATTTGAAATAATATACTTGTAAAATCACCGATAAATTTTCAACTAAAAACACGCCACATAATATTGGAATCAATAATTCTTTACGAACCATGATGGCAAAAACTGCAATGATTCCACCTAAAGACAATGAGCCTGTATCGCCCATGAACACTTGTGCCGGAAAAGCATTGTACCATAAAAAACCAACACAAGCTCCAACCAAAGCTCCACCAAAAATTACCATTTCGCCAAGGTTCGGAATGTACATTACACCCAAATATTCCGAAAAAACAAAGTTGCCACTTACATACGCAAAAAGACTTAAAACCAAAGCAATAATTGCTGTAATTCCCGCAGCCAAACCATCAATTCCATCGGTAATATTTGCCCCATTTGAAACCGCAGTGATAATGAAAGTTACCACTACTAAAAACAATAAATAATTATACTCTTCAAAGCCATCCCAAATCCAACTTAGCAAATATTTATAATCAAATTCTGTCTCTTTAAAAAAAGGAATTGTAGTGGTGGTAGCCTTCTCATCTTGAGAATACATAATTTGTCCGTCAATAACGGTTTGATGTAAATGATTCGTTTGAATAAACTCAGTTGTCACATCTTGTGGCTTATAAAATTCTTTGGTTTTTACATGTTGGTTATAATATAAAGTAGTAGCTACAATTACACTAATTCCAACTTGACCAACAATTTTAAATCTGCCCGCAAGTCCTTCTTTGTTCTTTTTAAATACTTTTATATAATCGTCTAAGAAGCCTACTAAACCTAACCAAATGGTAGTAATTACTGCCAAAATTATATACACATTATTGGTACGAGCAAATAATAATGTAGGCAATAAAATAGCTGCTAAAATAATTAAACCACCCATGGTTGGCGTTCCAACTTTAGCTTTTTCACCTGCTAATCCTAAGTCGCGAATTTCATCTGCAACTTGTAATCTGCGTAATTTTGCAATTAAGTTTTTACCATAAACCATCGAAATAGTTAGCGATAAAATAATAGCCATTGCTGCCCTGAACGAAATGTATTGAAACATTCCTGCTCCAGGAAAATCAAATGCTTTTTGTAAATAATCGAATAAATAATATAACATATTTTTTCTGTTTAATTATAGTTTCTGAGTCTAAGTTTTTATAAATTTTATTGCATTAATTCAAACATTTCTTTCAATATTTCTTTATCGTCAAAATGATGTTTTACGCCTTTTATTTCTTGATAGTTTTCGTGTCCTTTTCCTGCTACTAAAATGATGTCGCCTTTTTGGGCCATGCCAACAGCAGCTTTAATTGCTTCTTTTCTATTGGTAATTCTCAATGTTTTTTTGAAATGAATGGGGTCAACTCCTTTTTGCATTTCATCTAAAATTACTTCAGGATCTTCGTTCCTTGGATTGTCGGATGTGAAAATAACTTTATTGCTATATTTAGTGGCAACATCAGCCATTACTGGTCTTTTGGCAGCATCTCTATTGCCACCGCAACCTACAACCGTAATTAATTGTTCGTTATTTGTTCTGACTCCATTGATTGTTGAAAGCACATTTTTCAGTGCATCTGGCGTGTGGGCATAATCAACAATTGCAACAATTCCATTGGCCGATTTTATTAAATCAAAACGACCGTTTACTGAACTTAAACTCGATAATAGTGTAATGATTTCATGTTTATCTTTTCCTAGTAAAAATGCAGCTCCATAAACAGCTAATAAATTGTAAGCATTGAACTCACCAACCAACCTAAACCAAGCCTCGTCACCGTTCATGTTTAATAGCATTCCATCAAAATCAGCTTCAATGATTTTTACTTTAAAATCAGCCATTGATTTCAATGAATAAGTATAACGAGTGGCTTTGGTATTTTGAAGCATTACTGTTCCATTTTTATCATCTTTATTAGTCAATGCAAATGCATCATCATTTACTTCATCAAACAACTTTTTCTTAGCTTTTATGTAATTATCAAATGTTACATGATAATCTAAATGATCGTGTGTAATATTGGTAAATAATACTCCTGCAAAATGCAATCCTTTTATCCTGTTTTGGTCAATTGCATGTGAGCTAGCTTCCATAAAACAATACTCGCAACCAGCATCCAACATTTGTTGTAACAACTCATTTATTTTAATAGAATCAGGTGTAGTATGCGTACTAGGAATTACAGTATCATTGATTTGATTTTGAACAGTAGAAAGCAATCCAACATGATGACCAAACTTGCGAAATAAACTAAATAATAAACTAGCAACTGTGGTTTTTCCATTGGTTCCAGTTACAGCTACTAACTTTAATTTTTTTGATGGATGATTGTAAAATTCAGCTGCCATCAAAGCCATTGCTTCACTGGTATTTGCTACTTGAATAAATGTAATTGCTGAATTTATTTCAGCAGGCAAAACCTCACAAACAATAGCTTTACAACCTTTTTCTATTACATTATTGATATAATTATGTCCATCAACCTGAGTTCCTTTTACAGCAAAAAACACAGTACCAGCAGTTACATTTCTTGAATCGTAAGTAAGCAAAGAAATTTCATGATCCACATTTCCATGCACCGAAATTGTTTGAATTGTATGAATAAGTTGCGCTAATTTTTTTGCCATAAAACTATCCTAATATTAAATTTACTTTTGATCCTTTATTGAAAACTGAACCTGCTTTTACCGATTGCTGTTTCACTTTTCCAAATCCATTGATGCTTACTTTTAAACCTTTACTTTCTAATAAATAGGTAGCATCTTTTGCACTCATACCTTTAACATCAGGCATTTGCTTTGCAATATTTATAACCGGATATAATGATAAAGCATTGTCTTTTTGTTTAATATTTAACCAATTGGTGGTCATGTCATCAATGGAATCATTTTCCAAATGCGATGAAATTCCTACTTCATCTAAAATGGTTTTTACATTGCCTTTATAAGCTTTACTTACTTGTGGTAAATCGTTTGAAAAAACAGTATAAGTTTCTCTCACATCTTTATGAATATTGGTGGTAGTTGCATAAATTTTATTGGCTAAATCCTTAAAAACTGGCAATGCCAATTGTGCGCCATAAATCATGCTTCCTTGCGGACGAATTACTACTACATAGCAACTATATTTTGGTTTTTCGGCAGGAAAATAACCACACCAAGAAGCCCTATAAACCTTGGCTCCACCTTGGTAATAATCTTCTCCTTTTTGAATAATGGCAGTGCCAGTTTTACCAGCAAAAGTGTATGGTAAATTTGCATTTTCTTTATTAAATGCTGTGCCACTTTTTACCACTCCTTCCATCATGTTGCGCAATTGTGAAACAGTACTTTTTTTACAAATTTGTTTATTTAAAACTTGGGTAGTAAATTCCTTTTCTAACTTTCCGGCTTTCATTATTGTTTTAACAAAATAAGGATTTACCATTACACCATTATTTGCTACTGCGTTGTAAAAAGTAAGAATTTGTAATGGTGTTAACGAAATTCCATAACCTCTACTAATAGCCGACAAATCGCTTTTATTCCATTGTTTGCTACTAGGCTTTAAATAGAAAGGGGGAAGCGCACCAATCATTTGTAATTGTAAATTTTTATCCAAACCAATTTTATCTAAAAAATCATAATGCTTAGTTGGATTGTTGTCGTAAAACTTGGCTATTTGTTTTGCAAATGCCACATTTGATGACATTTCAAAAGCTTGTTGCATATTCAACTCTGAGTATTCGTGCGAATCTTCCACCAATCTTCCATAAACCATTGCTTTTCCACCTTCCACATTTACAATACTAGCCGGAGTAACAAAACTGTTATCCAACAAACTCATCATGGTAACTAATTTAAACGTAGAACCAGGTTGCATTCTGGTTCTAATTGCATCATTTAAACTTTCTTCATAAGTGCCATCAGCTTTTCTGGTAAGGTTAGCAATGGCTTTTATTTCACCTGTTTCTACCTCCATTAATATAGCAGTGCCGCGCATAGCCATGTTTTTTTGCAAAACTTTTAAAAGCGATTGTTGAGCTACATCTTGTAAATTGATATCAATGGTTGAAATAATATCGCATCCATTTTCAGCCTCTTCTTTTTCTTCATTATTTATTGGAACATACACCCCACCCGAAACACGTTGAGTCATTTGTACACCATTTTTTCCACTTAAATATTCATTGAAAAAACCTTCTAAACCTACATACTTTTTTGCATCTTCGTTTACAAAACCAATGGTTCTAAAAGCCAATGATTGAAAGGGTTTAACTCTTGTAGTTCTATCTTTTATTATCAAACCACCAGTTATTTTTCCGATTCTAAATAACGGGAATTTTTTTACCCTTAAAATCTGTTGATGAGTTACTCTTTTCTTTAAAAAATAATACCCGTTTTTATTGCTTCTTATGGCTTTGAAAATATTTTTATATTCAGAAACTGACTTTGCTTTTTCCTCTTCTTTAAATTCACTGTAAAAGCAGTATGACAATGAGTCTATGTATTTATCAAATGTATCTTTAACTGCAAACGAGGGTGCAGTTGCATCTATTATAATATCGTAAATGGGTAATGAAGTAGAAAGTAACGAACCATTACAATCAAATATATTGCCTCTTATGGCTACAATTTTTTGTTTTTTAATAGAAAATTCAGTGGCAACTTTTTTCCATTTTTCTGCTTCAAAAACCTGAATTTTTATTACATAGCCAAATATTGCGCATGCAAACAAACCCATAAAAACAGATATGGTTATGGTTCGAATATAAATTGTTCTGCGTGCGTTAATTGCCATTTTTATTTTTTGATTGTCCGCTTACGGACCAATTAATTTCTGCCACTAATTCACAAATTTTTTACACTTTATATTTGAGGTGTTGGTTTAATCAGTGAATCTGTGGCTTTTTTTTATTTGTATGTATTTTTACTTTAAAATTTATTTATTCTATTGTTATTTTAGTTGGAGGAACAATTGCTTCCTTTACAAAATTTGTGTCTTTTCCTATTCTATTTTTTTTACTATATTCTTTTAATTTTTCAGCAATATTTGATTGCCTACTTGCATTCATAATTTCACTTAAAATAATGATGTATTCATTCCTTAACTCTTTGTTTTCTTTCGATAACTTATCAATTTTTTTATTCAATAAATCATTGTTATGACTACTAAAAATAAGCACTGCTATTAAACAAAAACAAAATACTATAAAAGGCAATTGTTTGTAAAACATGTTTACATTTAGCTTAAAATCTATTTCCGAAAAACGTTTCACAGCACCTTGAATTTGCGATGCTTCAGGCTTTTTTTCTTCTTTAGTTTCAGGCTCATTGCCAGTTATTATTTTATTACCCACTTATTAATTTAGCTTATTTTATAGTCGTTCTGCTACTCTCAATTTTGCGCTTCGCGACCTATTATTTTCTTCTTGTTCTTTATCGGTAGCAACAACTGCTTTTTTATTCAATGGATTAAACGGACGATTGATATTTCCAAAGAAATCTTTTTCTAATTCACCCATCAAATTTCCACTGTTCATGTAGTTTTTTACCAATCTATCTTCTAACGAATGGTAACTCATAAACACCAATCTTCCTTTTGGTTTTAGCAAACTTCCGCATTGTAAAAGCATTTTCTCCAATACATCTAACTCTTGGTTCACTTCTATTCTTATGGCTTGAAATACTTGTGCATAAAACTTAAAGTCTTTAAACTTTGGAGCTGAACTTTTCAAAGCTTCTTTTAACTCACCTACTGTTTCAATGTCTTTTCCAGTGCGTGCCGCAATAATATCAGCAGCTAGTTTGCGTGATTGGTGCAACTCGCCATACTTATATAATACATTGGCCAAAGCATCTGCTTTGTATTCATTAATAACTGTGTGCGCACTTAACCGCTGACTTTGGCTCATGCGCATATCCAAAACTGCATCATCAAAACGAATAGAAAAACCACGTTCGCCAATATCAAATTGGTGAGATGAAACTCCTAAATCGGCCAACAAACCATCTACTTTTTCAAAACCTTGGTATTGCACATGGTTTTTTAAAAATTCAAAATTTTGATCTATAAAAATCAAACGTTCATCTTTAATTAAATTACGTTTTGCATCCTCATCTTGATCAAAAGCAATTAACCTTCCTTTTTTACTCAACCGTTCTAAAATAGCTTTACTATGTCCGCCACCACCATAAGTAACATCCACATAAACTCCATCAGGATTGATTTTTAATCCTTCAAGGCATTCGTTTAACATTACTGGTTTGTGGTACATTGTTATTTTTGATT
>JBMOGB010000216.1:0-6546 GCA_049318585.1 Bacteroidia bacterium
CAGACAAAATAGAAATAGAGGTTTTAACTGCTAATAGCAATGCTGATTTATTAATAAAACAAGCCATTGAATTTAAACCAAACCATGTAGTTATAGCTGATGAAAGCAAGTATTTATTTGTAAAAGATGCGTTAGCAAATGAAGACGTAAAAGTATTTGCAGGAAGCAAAGCCATTGCCGACTTAATGGAAATTACTAGTGCCGATATAATTTTAACTGCTATGGTGGGTTACAGTGGACTTTTACCAACTATTAAAGCCATTGAAAATAAAAAGAAAATTGCTTTAGCTAACAAAGAAACTTTGGTAGTAGCAGGAGAATTAATAACTGAATTATGTGCTGAAAATCAAGTAAGCCTTATTCCAGTAGATTCGGAACATTCGGCTATTTTTCAGTGCTTAGTTGGTGAAGATTTAAATACTTTAGATAAGATTATTTTAACTGCTTCTGGCGGTCCGTTTAGAGGAAAAAAACGTGATGATTTGTTAGCAATTACAAAGAAAGAAGCATTGAAACATCCAAACTGGAGCATGGGTGCAAAAATTACCATTGACTCTGCTACTTTAATGAATAAAGGTTTGGAAGTAATAGAAGCAAAGTGGCTTTTTGGTGTTCAAAATAATCAAATAGAAGTAGTGGTTCATCCACAATCAATTATTCACAGCATGGTGGAATTTAACGATGGAAGTATAAAAGCGCAAATGGGTTTGCCCGATATGAAACTACCAATTCATTATGCGTTTTTTTATCCCGAAAGAACTAAATCATCGTTTAAGCGAATGTCGTTTAAGGAAATAAATAACTTAACATTTGAAGAGCCTGATTTGGAAACTTTTAGGAACTTGGCTTTGGCATACGAAGCCATGAAAATAGGAGGAAATAAAGCTTGTATTTTAAATGCTGCAAACGAAATAGCTGTAGAAGCTTTTTTACAAGATAAAATTAAGTTTTTACAAATAGCCGAAATAAACGAAGCGTGTATGGATAAAGTTTTTTTTATTCAAAAACCTAATTTAGATGACTATATAAACACTGATAATGAGACGAGAAGATTTGCAAAAACTTTGATTCAATAATGTCAAATAGTTTTTTATTTTTGCAGCCCTCAAAACTATTAAAAATATAGTTTTACAATTAGATAAAAGAAAAAAAATAAATGCAAACATTCATTATGATAGCGCAAGTAATTGCGGCACTTTCCATTTTAGTATTAATTCACGAGTTAGGACATTTTTTAGCAGCCAAATTATTTAAAATAAAAGTAGATAAATTCTATTTATTCTTCGATTTTTTGTTTCCTATGCCAAGTGTTTTAAATTTTGCATTGTTCAAATTTAAAAAAGGCGATACAGAGTACGGTTTAGGTTGGTTTCCAATGGGCGGCTATGTTCAAATTAACGGAATGGTTGATGAAAACATGGGCAACCAAGATTTAACTAAACCGGCTGAACCGTGGGAATTTAGAAGCAAACCAGCTTGGCAAAGAATGATTGTTATGCTTGGAGGTATAATATTCAATGTTATTTTAGGTATCATTATTTTTGCTGGTATAAAATACTATTATGGCGAAAAATTATTGTTAAATAGCTCTGTTAGAAAAGGAATTGCTCCTAGTGAATTAGCACAAGAAATGGGCTTTAGAATAGGCGATAGAATTGATGCAATAAACGGCAATAAAATTATCCATTTAGAAGATGCCTTGAACACTCAAATTATAATGAGCGATAATCCTGTTTATACTGTAAACAGAAACGATTCGATGGTGGATATAAAATTACCAAACGACTTTTTGAAACGCTTAACAAAAAAGACAAAAGGTGGATTTTTTACACCAAGGATGGAATTATTTGTAGAAAAAACCATTGTTGGTTCTGCAGCCGAAAAAGCGGGCTTTTTGCCAAACGATAAAATCATTGGAGTTGATACCATTAGTTTTAATTGTTTTGATGAGTTTCAGCCTTTGCTAATGGCTTATGCTGGTAAGGAAACTCCTATTACAATTATTAGAAATAACGATACTTTAAAGTTAGTTTCAAACATTGGAACTGACGGAAAATTAGGTTTTATTCCAACCGATAAAAACTGGAAGTTTGATACCATTTCATATTCACTTATTGCATCTATTCCGGCTGGTGTTAACCAAGCTTATGAAACCATTGCTAGTCAAATAGCTGGTTGGGGCAAAATATTTAAAGGCGATATTCCTGTAAACAAAGCAGTTCAAGGTCCTATTGGAATTGCTCAATATTTTGGTCCAAGATGGGATTGGTTAAACTTTTGGATGCTTACAGGACTAATTTCAATGGGTTTGGCGTTTATGAATTTCTTACCAATTCCAGCATTAGATGGTGGTCATGTGGTATTGTTAATTATAGAAATGATTACTAAAAAACCAATTAGCATAAAAATTCAAGAACGTGTACAAACTGCTGGTACCATCATTTTATTAGGCTTAATGCTGCTTATTTTTGGAAATGATATTTTCAATTTGTTTAAGTAGAAAAAAATAAAATACAATATAATTGGACAATAAACACGCTATTTCTGGCGCTCAAAGTAGTGAAAGATTTTTAGCTGCTTTAACACAAACTTGGAATGAAACTGTGAAATAGTTAAAGTACTCTTTTAAATTATTGAGACAAAAATTGACTTTTCTTTATGATAGTTTGTAACAAGACAAAATATTTATTGTTTCTAGTTTTACTGTACCAAACTTAACAAAACAGTGCAGTCATTCCGCAGTACCGCTCGAGCGGTATTCCTTGTTTATAAACCAACAATAACTTTAACAAAGTTGGTTAGTTAATACTTTAGTAATTGTTGACAAGGAAGATGCTTACAGCATGACCCTGATTTTGTTTTGATCATTTTTCAATGAAAAGAATTAGCAAAATATTGTGTAAATTCGATTTAGATTTTATTTTACAGTTGTATTCAATCACATCAATCAATGACATTCAAAAAGCCAATTAACCACCAAATAGCTAAACAATGGAAAATCTACAGAAGCATTGCTAGCTTGTTTTTATGGGAAAGTAAGGGGGTGTGACGGGAGATAAATTGTTTGTTTTATTTATTCAGAAAAAGGATTATTAAACCGAAAGTAAACGCTACTTGACCAATCCAAAATATAAACATCCATTTTATAATATCCGATTTTGTTTCAGCAATTTCTTTTCTAATTTCTTGCTTTGCAATTTCGATGTCTTTGTTCACAATTTTCTCAAAAGTATCTGTTTGTTTTTCAATAGTTTTTTGAGCTTTTGTGTCTATAAATTCTAAAACGCTCATAAATAATTATTTTAACAAATATATGGTTTCTACAAACAAATCAAATACAACTCTTTTTGAAAAAAAATAAAATTTAAAGCTGATTGCCACCAAATAGCCGTCCCGTATAGCTATCGGGAAATAAAAACCTTACAGAAGCATTGCCAGCTTGTTTTTATGGGAAAATAAGGGGATGTAGGATTACCTAAAACCGATATGCAATATTTGCTCCTAAAGGTGAAATTTTATAGGAGATTTTGTTTGGTTTACCAGCTTCTTTAAGTGAATTGCTACATTCATACCAATATGTTAATGAAACAATATTTAAAATAATTCCAGCTCCAATTGAAACATAAGTTAGTGTATAATCAACTTCTGTTACAGGAAATGTTGACGAACTACCATTGCTAAAATGATAAACTTTTTCAACCGTATTATACCTTACTAAAAGTGGTGAAACCGCCAAACAAATGGTTCCTAGAATATTTAATGTTACAGCAGTATTCATCTGAAAACCTGCTTTATCTAACCAATAAGCTTGTGTTTTTATTTCATTATTTAAATACAAAACACTTTTTGTAGTGTCATTAAACAACGAATTGCTAATTGCTATTTCTGAATGAATTGTTTTAAAAATATTATATAAAGTATCATTACCTAATGGCACTAATCTTACCACTAAATTCTTATCAATTGTTTTGATAATCCTTGGTTTATTTAAGCGTTTGTAAGTGTAAATCGAATCGTCTAAACTAATTATTTGAGCTTCAATGGTATCCGTTTTTGTAACAATTACATGTTGCGCTTTTGCAAAAGTGAAAACGAAGAAAATGCAAATGATGGTGAATAATAATTTCATGTTGCAATATAATTATTGATATGAATATTGAATTTTTTACTTCGCATTTTTGTCACTTCGCATTCCGAACTTTTTAAACGTCCATCAAAGCTTCCACATGCTTTTTGTTAGCTAATTGTCCGCAGGCAGCGTCAATGTCTTTTCCTCGGCTTCTTCTCACTGTAGCCTTCACACCATTCTTTTCTAAGTAAGCACAAAAAGTATCTATTTTTTTACTATCCGCTTTTTCAAACTGCCCGTCACCAGTTGGATTGTATTCTATGATATTCACCTTTGCAGGCACTTTTTTGCAGAATTTTAGCAATAATTTAGCGTCTTCCAAGCTTTCGTTAAAATCTTTAAAGGCTATGTATTCAAATGTAATTCTACTTTTTGTTTTGGCATAAAAATGTTGTAATGCTTTGCCAACGGCTTCCAAACTATTGGTTTCATTGATTGGCATAATTAAATTACGTTTTTCGTCACTGGCCGCATGAAGCGAAAGAGCCAAACGGAATTTTACATTGTCGTCACCTAATTTTTCAATCATTTTAGCAATGCCAGCAGTGCTTACCGTAATACGTTCATTGCTCATGTTTAAACCTTCGGGTAAAGTAATTTTTTTAATAGCAGCCATTACATTGCTATAATTGAGCAAAGGTTCACCCATTCCCATAAATACAATATTGGTCAAAGGTTTTCCGTAATGTTGATTGGCCCAATTTTTTATATGAACTACTTGATCGTAAATTTCAGCAGGAGTTAAATTACGTTCACGTTTCATGGTTCCTGTTGCGCAAAACTTACATGTTAAACTGCAACCAACTTGGCTACTTACACAAGCTGTCATTCTATCTTCAGCAGGAATTAAAACACCTTCTACCAAAAAACCATCATGCAAACGGAAACTACTTTTTATGGTTTTATCGTCACTTACTTGTTTGTCCTGAATTTTTATGTGATTGATACAAAATTCTTCATTCATTAAAGCCCTCAATTCCACAGAAAGATTGCTCATTTCATCGAATGAAATGGCAGATTTTTTCCAAAGCCATTCATACACTTGCTGACCTCTAAAAGCAGGTTGACCTTTTTTTACAAAAATGGCTTTTAACTCATCTAACGTGAGTTCACGAATATCTATTTTGTTCAATATTTTGAATGATAAGTCAATATTGTTTTGCTAAAACTTTATAATTATTCAAGCTTCGTTTCGACAAGCTCAACGACCAGAAATCATTGAATTTACGGTCATTGAGCTTTACGAAATGAGGAATAAATTCGAAAATAATTTCCAGAAAATGACCTTATTTAAATTCAGCTATAACTGTTTTTCCACCTTTCACCACTTGGTTAAGATTTACATTTATTTTGGTACCAATTGGCAAATATAAATCAACACGAGAACCAAATTTTATAAAACCCATTTCAGCACCTTGTTCTGCTTGTTGACCTTCTTTTACATACCAACAAATGCGTTTGGCTAAAGCACCTGCAATTTGACGGAACAATACTGAAACACCATCCCCTTTTTCAATAACTGTAGTGGTACGTTCGTTTTCTGTTGATGATTTTGGATGCCAAGCTACTAAATATAAACCTTTATGGTATTTAAAATATTTTACAATTCCTCCAATTGGATTGCGGTTTACATGCACATTGAAAGGGCTCATGAATACAGAAACTTGGATTCTTTTTTCATTGTAATATTCAGTTTCCATTACTTCTTCAATAACAACCACTTTTCCATCTGCAGGGCAAATTACTTGGTTTTCGTTTTGAATTACTGTAACAGTTGGATTTCTGAAAAATTGTAAAATGATGATCAAAAACACCACTGATAAAAATAAAATGGAGTTGATTAACCAATTAATTTCGGTAAAACCAATGGCAAAATTTAAGGTAAATAAACCTAGTAATGTAATAAGTATTGTAGCTTTTCCTTCTCTATGTAACATGTAATTATTTTTTTTAGAACTGGCAAATATAAATAAAGCTATAAATTTTTATGATTTTATTTCAAGAATGTTTCATTTTGAAATGTCTTTAGGCTTTGTAAATCAAATATCCATTTATTTGTAAAATGACTTAAAACAATTATGCTCTTTTTTGGTATATCTATTTAGACTAAATATAAATAGTTCGAATAATTGTTTTAAATTTGCAATGCTAATCTTAAATAAAAGTTAGAAAATGTCAGATACACAGGAAGTTGATATAATTGACCAAGTAGTAAGCCAAGAATACAAATACGGTTTTAGTACGGATATAGAAATGGAAACAGCTCCAATGGGGCTGAGCGAGGATATTGTTAGGTTCATTTCTTCTAAAAAAAATGAACCAGAATGGATGTTGGAATGGCGACTAAAAGCTTACCGTTATTGGTTAACTTTAGAAGAACCAAATTGGCAAAATTTTGATTTAAAACCAATCAATTA
>JBMOGB010000217.1:0-6532 GCA_049318585.1 Bacteroidia bacterium
CTGGCGGAAGTCCAAGTGGAAAATTATTAGATGCCATTAATGCCGACTTAGGTGGAATGGATAAATTCAAAGAAGAATTTGCTAAAGCTGCAACTACCCGTTTTGGTTCAGGTTGGGCTTGGTTATGTGTTAAAGAAGGAAAATTATGTGTTTGTTCTACTCCAAACCAAGACAATCCTTTAATGGATATTGCAGACTGTAAAGGTGCGCCAATATTAGGGCTAGACGTTTGGGAGCATGCTTATTACTTACATTACCAAAACCGCAGACCTGATTATATTACTGCATTTTGGAATGTAGTAAATTGGGCAGAAGTTGAAAAATTATATGCTGCTGCATTGTAGTTTTATATAAGTCTTTAAATTTTAAAAAGGCTGTCTCAAAAGGACAGCCTTTTGCATTTTGTCACATTGAGCGAATACCGATAGCTATCGGTAGAAATGTTTTGAAAACGAGAATATTAATTTCTCGTCCGATAGCTATCGGACTCCGCTCGAAATGACGAACATTTTAAATCTATTGAGATGGCCACTTTTTTGTTTGTAACAATTGATTCCTTTTTACTCTTCTTTCAAATTTTTCTAACTATTTTGTTGATTCCATCTTGAATTGAAAGAACGTAAATTCTACTGTTTTCAACCACTTTTTCCATTTACACTTATACAAAAAAGTAAATTTATACAGTTTTTTAGGTCATGGAACTTTACTTGTACAATTTCTTAAATTGACGCCCATGTGATGCATCGGTTTGATAATCTTTAAATTTTCTTGCGCTCATTTTATAAGTGTAAGTTTAATAGAATTCTTGGCACTTTTAAAATCAGCCAGAGGCTTATCAATACGCTCACTCGCAAGATGTGAGCGAGTGCTGAACACCAACAATTTTTGCCCGCAGATTACGCAGATTACTCTGATGTTTCCGCACCATTTAAAGATGTTTCGTGCCTCGCAATGACGAGATAAATAAAATATGATGTTAGTGATTTTTTGAAAAAAACTCACGGACAAAATCTTTCAATCTTCTAATTATTCAATCTTCTAATTATTCAATCTTCTAATCTACCAATCTTCTAATCTTTCAATTTAAAATGATAGTTATCTATAAAAAATGGTAAATTGATAAAAAACCAACTAACCGTAGTCTAAAGCCAAGCTTTGCGGGCAGCGACTACGGATTTAAAATGAGTAAAGAGTTTACAAACTCGTTTAAATTAGCCCGTGTCGGAGACACTACTTTTCATTGATAATCCGTAGAGCGCTTCGCTAACGCTACGGATAGTTTCTTGTATGGATTCGACAAGCTCACCAAGACATTGAGCGCTTCGCTAAAGCTACGGATAGTTTCGAATTTTGTTGTTGGTGCCGCTGCGCTAAAACACCAACAAAGGCATGAATTGAAATATATTTTGGGTTTAAAGAGTGAACGAATAAAAAAATGCAAAAAATGATCAAAAAATATATATTTGTCCAATTCAAATAATTTAAATGTCAACACATAAAGATTTTCTTTCTCCTAAATTGACTGGAAAACGGTTTGACGACCACAGTATACCTCTTGAGTTACTTGAAGATTTTGCAGCTTTCGAACAGCTTCTAATAGAAATGGCTAAGGTTATTTATATGGAAAAGAACGATAATCGGCAAAGAGTTCCTCGTGGTTTTGAAGAAAGTGTTTCATTGAAACTGTATAATGTAGAAGAAGGCAGTGCGATTCCCAAAATTGCTTTAATATACGCCTTAGCTACCACAAAACTTGTTACCCCAACTCTTGAATTATTTCCTGAAGCGAACTTTACCTATTTTGAAATGGCTCGTGACCGCATTTATGACGGTATAGATGCTGCAAATAGTGGGAAAAAAATAACAGAATTTATTCCCGAAAATCTTTTAGGGTTTTTCAATAAGATTGGCAAAAGACTTAAAGAAGATGAGGCTATAAATTTTAGCCCTAATTCTTCAAAGGATTTGAAATTAGATAGAGCTTCAAGAAAAAAACTTGTATTGGCTTCCTCATCAATAAAACAAGTTACAGAAGAAACAACAATAATTGCATCTATTCCAGAAGCAGATAAAAGCAAACAAACATTCACTCTATTACTAAATGACAAACAACGTATTAGTGCTGACATTCCTGTAGCACTTTACGATACAATTCTCAAAGCATTTACGGACTATGAGAAAAATTGTAAAGTTTCAATAAAAGGAATTGGACGCTTTAATCAATTCGACAAGTTAGAAGGATTCGATTCAATTGAGCTAATTTCAATTATTGACCCACTAGATGTAAAATATAGACTTGATGAAATTTCATTACTAGCTGATGGATGGCTAAATGGCGAGGGAATTGCACCAAATAAGGACGAATTAAATTGGTTATCAGATATGTTTGATGGTAATTTTGATAAAGACCTTCCACTGCCTTCCATATTTCCAACTCCAGCTGGTGGAATTCAGTTAGAATGGTCATTAAATAATTACGAAATCTCTTTATCCATAGACTTGGAGTCAAAAAACTCGTCTTATCATGAATTAAACTTTTCAAATGATAAAGAGGTTGAGGAGTCACTTTTACTTAGTGACCCAGAAAGTTGGAGAAAACTAAATTCTATTTTGAATAACCTTTTAAATGCATGATGGAAAAAACAACTTTAATACATAGACAAGTAAATCCAACATTTATTCAGGCAGATAACGTTTCCATTCAAGCATTTTCAGTTACTTCACAAACTTTTAAACCAACTCCAAAAGATCAATTCAAACTTTCAGTTTATAATAGCGAAAAATACACAGCAGAAGAATCTTTTAACCATTTCTCTAAGAGTTATGCGAGTGCAGGCGTTTTGTCTCTTTCAGTTTCAGAATGTCAAACTGAATCATTAAATGTTCATGAGGATAATATGCCATTTGATGGTCATACCTATATAGATTTCAATGGACTGAGTGGTTCTTCTATTGAAAAAAAGGCAAAAAAACTTAAAAGGTATGCAATAGAGCGCGGTTGGCAGTTCGGACCAATAAAATAAATACGTTACCTATTTGTGACTTTTTCCAAGAAATTCGAGAGTTTCAATCCCTTTCACGATTTGTAACCCTGATGTTTGAAAAAATAAAAGAATCTTTTAATTTTTCTCCCAATTAATATGGATTTCAATCTTCTAATTCACTAATTTTTCAATTTATAATGATAGTTATCTATAAAAAATGGTAAATTGATAAAAAAATATAAATTGCGAAGCAAAATCAACCAATAAAAGTTTAAATATTATGTCGAAAATAACTGAATTATTAGGCGATCAAGCCGATTATTACTTGAATCACGAAAGTAAAACTATTTCAAAAAACCACATTCATTTACCAGGAGCAGACTTTATAGATCGTTCTTTTGGTCCAGGAAATCGTAATCCACAAGTATTACGTAGCCTTGGTCAATTATACGGAACTGGTCGTTTGGCTAATACTGGTTACATGTCTATTCTTCCTGTAGATCAAGGAATAGAACATTCTGCAGGTGCTTCATTTGCTCCTAATCCAGCATTTTTTGACCCAGAAAATATTGTAAAATTAGCCATTGAAGGTGGTTGTAATGCAGTGGCTTCTACCTATGGTGTTTTGGCAGCTAATTCTAGAAAATATGCTCACAAAATTCCATTTATTGTAAAAATAAATCACAACGAATTTTTAAGTTACCCTAATAAATTTGACCAAATAATGTTTGGTTCAGTTGATGAAGCTTGGAACTTAGGAGCAGTAGCTGTTGGTGCAACTATTTATTTTGGTTCTGATGAATCAGGTCGTCAAATTCAAGAAGTAGCTGCTGCTTTTGAGCGCGCTCACGAACTTGGAATGGCTACAGTTTTATGGTGTTACTTGCGTAACAATGCGTTTAAAGTTGATGGCGTTGATTACCACGCAGCAGCTGATTTAACTGGACAAGCAAACCATTTAGGAGTTACTATTCAGGCTGATATTATTAAGCAAAAATTACCAACTAATAATGGTGGTTATAATGCAACTAAGCATGGCAAAACTCATCCAAAAGTTTACAGCGAATTAACTACTGATCATCCAATTGATTTAGCTCGTTACCAAGTTGCAAATTGTTACATGGGTCGCCAAGGTTTAATTAATTCGGGTGGAGAAAGTAAAGGTGCTACTGATTTAGCTGAAGCAGTTACAACAGCAGTAATTAACAAACGTGCTGGTGGACAAGGTTTGATTAGCGGACGTAAAGCATTTCAAAAACCAATGAACGAAGGAATAGCGTTATTAAACACTATTCAAGACGTTTATTTAGATAACAGTATTACAATAGCATAAATATGCTTCTAGCCTCTAGCTACTAGCTCTTTGCTATTAGTTAGAGGCTAATAAAATGAATTATTTAAACTGATAATTCATCATTCAAAATTCAAAATTCAAAATTTTTAAATGAGTTGGTTTAAACGAAAAATAGAAGGCATTACCACACATACTTCCGATAAAAAATCGGTGCCTGATGGGTTATGGCATAAATGTTCAAGGTGTAAAAAAGCTACATTAAGTTCTGACCATGCAGCAGGAAAATACGTTTGTATGCATTGTAATTACCACGATAAAATTGGTTCAAACGAATATTTTGAAGTGATTTTTGATAACAATGAATTCGAAGAACTATATAGCAATATTAAACCAACAGATCCATTAGAGTTTAAAGACACCAAAGCTTATAAAGATAGGCTAACCGAAACCATTATGAAAACCGGAATGGACGATGCTTTAAGAGTTGGTATTGGAAATGTAAATGGTTTGCCTTTGGTAGTAGCTTGCATGGATTTTGGATTTATTGGTGGAAGTATGGGAAGCGTAGTTGGTGAAAAAATTGCGAGAGCAATTGATTACGGACGAGAAAACAGAATTCCAGTAATGATTATTTCAAAATCGGGTGGTGCACGTATGATGGAGGCGGCTTTTAGTTTAATGCAAATGGCTAAAACTTCTGCAAAATTAGCGTTACTTGGTCAAGCGGGAGTGCCTTATATTAGTTTAATGACCGACCCAACTACTGGTGGAGTTACTGCTTCATTTGCCATGCTAGGCGATATTAATATTGCTGAACCAGAAGCATTAATTGGTTTTGCTGGCCCACGCGTTATTAGAGAAACAATTGGTAAAGATTTACCAAAAGGATTCCAAAGTTCTGAATTTGTTTTAGAACATGGATTTTTAGATATGATTGTTCCTAGAACACAATTAAAAGAAAAATTAAGTACACTTTTACATCTTTGGGCCGAAAAGCCAATTGCTGTATAAAGATTAAATATTTTAAAAAAAAAGAGCTTGTTTTAGATAATAAAATAAGCTCTTTTTGTTTTATAAAAACTCCATTAAATTTTAAAAATGTTTTGGTTAAAAAATAAAATACCTCTAAGATTTCAAATAATTTACACCGTTGTTTTTGTAATTTATTTTGCTTTTTGGGGTGGTTTTAAAAAAAGTTTTGAAGTGTATTTTTTTATTTTAGTAATTGCTATTATGGCATCTTCTATCCAATATTTATACTTATATTTTGCTGAAAAAGGTTTAATAAAATTAGGGATTGCAAACAAAAGAATCAATTATGTGTTGTTATTTACAATACTTTACATTTTAAATATTTGTGGTATGTTAGTTTTTACTCCTGTAGGTTGGAATGGAGGTAAATCGTACATTTATTTTTATGGTTTTTATGGGGTTTCATCAATAGGTTTTATGCTTTTATTGCTCACACCATTTCAAAAAAAATTGTTGAAAAGTTAAATTTAGACAACTTCTTAAATTTTTAAAAATAAATAAATTATAATTCGCTGTATTACAGCAAACAAAAAAATATTTGCACTAATATGAAAAATATTATTATGTAATATAACTAAAAGGCTGTAAAATTATCCGACATTTGCAAGTCAAAATTTCACCCACACACAAAAGAAAAGAGGAATATATATAGTAATGAGGCAACTAAAAATAAGCAAGCAGTTTACCAATCGTGAAAGTAAATCGTTAGATAAATATTTGAATGAAATAAGCAAAGTATCTATGATTGATGCGCAAGAAGAAGTAGAGCTTGCACGTAGAATTAGAGAGGGGGATCAGGTAGCTTTGGAACGTTTGGTAAATGCCAATTTACGTTTTGTGGTTTCAGTTTCTAAACAATATCAAAACCAAGGACTTACACTTGGTGATTTAATAAACGAAGGAAATTTAGGTTTAATAAAAGCAGCTAAACGTTTTGATGAAACCCGTGGTTTTAAATTTATTTCGTATGCAGTTTGGTGGATTCGTCAATCTATTTTACAGGCTTTGGCTGATCAAAGTCGTATTGTTCGTTTACCTTTAAACAAAGTTGGTTCAATAGGAAGAATTGGTAATGCTGCTGCAAAATTAGAACAGCAATTAGAACGCGAACCAACAGTTGAAGAAATTGCTTTAGCCATGGATATTCCAATTTTAGAAGTGGAAAACGCATTGCGCAGCACAGGTCGTCATTTATCTATTGATGCACCTTTAACCGAAGGAG
>JBMOGB010000218.1:0-6462 GCA_049318585.1 Bacteroidia bacterium
GTGATTGCAATTGCAATTGCTCAAAATATGCCACTTTATGGACAGACTCTAATTACAAAAAATAAAACAAGTACAAAGAATGCAATTTTTAAAAGTTTATTTTTTGTAAACTTTACGCTCCAAGGCCAAAACAAATAAAATTGTTCCTCGACACCTATACTCCATAAATGACCGAAAGGTGCAATTGCTGAGTTGGAAATTAATTCTTTAAAATTACCCGCTAATAATAGGTAAAACCAAAATTGTCCAATAAATATTTGGTCTAACTTATCCCAAAAATAGTATATAAGAATACTTACAGCAATATATAAAAAATAAATAGGCCAAATGCGTAATATTCTTCGATAGTAAAATTTATTTATGCTAATGTCTTGTGTTCTTTCTTTTTCTTTTAAAAGCAAAAAAGTTATCAGAAAGCCACTTATAACAAAAAATAGAGTTACACCATAGTGTGCAATCGGCCAATCAAAAAAGAAATTTACTCCAAAATCAGTAAAAATGATATGGCAAAACAAAACAGATACAGCTGCAACAGTCCTAAGCCCATTTAGACCCGGAAGATATAATTCATTAACTTTTTTATCAAACATTATAATTGATTTTACAATCTAATCCACTCCGCAGGCACTACATCGTCCTTTTCGAACAATCGCCACCACAATTTTGGAGCAATAACCATTTTCGCTGTATTTGCATTTAACCACGCTCCCCACCAACTAAAGGAACTATTGGCAATAATATTATGCTTACATTGGCTCATTAGATACATATCTTGCCATGAGTTTAAACCTGTATTGTGTTGTACATAAATAGCATTCGTAAGCTTGAAATTTGAATTTACCCAAGCCGAATCATCGGTAAATATATAGAAATGAGGTTCTTTAACCTCTGATTTTATGTGCTCGATGGCTCTTTCATAATACTCCATCGTACACACGCCTGCAAATCCATTGGCATATTGGTCGCTAAGATAATCGCCTCTGCGAATATGGATACTTACGCTTAATTCGGATTGCATTTGCCGCGCAATTATTTTTGTCTGTTCCGACAATAAATCTTGTTTAAATATAAAACGCTTGCGAACTAAATACTTCGCATTGGCAAAAAACTGTTCGCTTTGCCAAGTACCACGAAATAATTCGTTGCGATTTTTAAAATTGAAGACTTCGGGGTAATAAATAAAATTTTCGGGAACCATTAAGGTATGTATTCCCACTAATTTATAGAATAAATTCCTAAGCCGGATTGGCAATGCTCTTAAAAACTGACTATATAACATTAATAGAAATACAGCTGGCTTAGATGTGGGATTATTATATGCTTGTATGTCAAATAATTTCTCCAGTTCGTAACCTTGATGCCCGTATTTTTTTAGGTTTGTGCGATGCTGAATAAATAAACTTGCATTTTGCTCACGAATGCGCAACTCTTCGCAAAACGCATATATAAACATCTGATTGCCAAGGCCTCCTGTGAGTGCTACGAATTTCATAATTTTAAGCATTTAACCAATATGAATTTTGGTGTTGTCTTAAATAAAGAAACAATGATGGATTTGCAATAATAGCTCCTACTAAAATTTCAGATTTCCATAAAATTTCGACAGAGGCAATTAAGTTAATTAGTTTTGATTTTTTCATATCTTTATTTTGATTTTGGAAAATGTCATTATCGTAACCTTTTTCATTTTCATTGCATAAGGTAAATATGCGATATTGAGGAAATTGGCTTTTTATATCTGTTATTATTGAATAATCATCAGTTAGTATGAAAATATCTTTAATATTTGTTTGTAAGGAATCGATTTTATTTAAGTAATCGGTAAAATGGTAAGTTAATTGTTCTGTTGATTTGTCTCCTGCACGAACTTGTGTTCCAATAAATTTATCCGGAAGATTTAAGTTTTTAATAATTTTGTCAACTTCTTTTTGTGTACTCGGATTTAATCTCCAAGTATCATTTATGGCTTTTATCTCTACTTCTTTATAGTATTTTTCAAGCTGTTTAGTTTTATTATTTTGAATTTTTGTCCATAAATCATGCGTATAATAATAAAATTGGTATTTAGTTTTATAATATGGTGCGGTTAAAAAAACCTTTAAATACCACAAAGACAATTTTTTCCAACACCAAGTAGGAATATTTTTATTTTTTAAAATTTTTTTGATTATCAATCTGGTTAAAGATGGATATTTAAATCTCAAATTATATTTACTGTGAAAATCTTCTGTTACCTCTTCGCAAAATGGTTCGAAAAAATCTGTCCAGCCATTTTTGTGACCAAAATTGGCATCTTTTGAATATAATTTGAATTGAATATTATTTAATTTACAATATACTATTGCTGCCATCATTTCTAAATACTCAGAAAAAAATCCTGCGCTACATCCAACGTGAAAAATTAAAGTTTTTTGTTTCATTTAATAACAGAATTTATTTTTTTGGAAAAGTAACTTCTAAATGCTGTTGAATAAAAGAAATAATGGCACTATGCAGGCTTTTATGTCTGTAAGTATAAACAAAGAACTGAAATGGATTTTTACCTAAGGGCGAATAAAGAATTTTTAGCCTTATAAATAGTGAAATCTCAGAATTTAAATACTTTGGAAATGAATCGTTTGCGTTTACATCACAAAATCCGGAAATGTTTGGTGCAACAATAATGTCAAAACCTTTCTTTTTAGCCCTGTAACTATAATCCCAATCGCCAAAACCATGATGAAAAATTGGGTCATTCATGCCCATAACTTTATATACAGCTTTTGGAATCAAGCATATTTGTCCATTGCAGCAATCACAGCTTTGCATTTGTCCGTTTGGTTGCACAATGCCAACTCGTCGAATGCGTCCACCATAAGTTATGATGCTTTTATTTTCAATAGCACAAGTAGAGCCACAAACCATAGCTAAATTATTTTTCGTTTCACTGCAATTTATAATTTCGGATAATGCATTTTCAAATAAAATAACATCATCGTTTAACCAAACATAATAATCGAAGTCGGCTTTAATAGCAGCTGTTTGCCAAGCTAAGCGCATACCTCTATTCCAATATAAATTTCCATTGCTTTGAATAATATTTACTTTCGGAAATTGAGATGCAACAGCTTTTTCTGTTCCATCGGAACAACTATCGTTCATCATAAAAACAGTTAACATATATTCGTTAGGCAAAATACAATTGTACAATGCCTTCAAACATGCTAAAGTTTTATCTTTGCGGTTGAAGACAGTCATTAATATGGCTAATTGCTTTTTCATTATAGTATAGTTTTCGAATTTTGACTTTCAACCACAGCAAATTTATTTTTTAACTTCAAGAATGGCTTTTCATAATTTTGATAGGAGACCCATGCCACAAAAATTGTTATACTTGGAACTAAAGTGCAAATCAGTATATATTGAGCCCAATTCGGCAGTTGAATATTTAGCTTCAACCAAAGGGCTGACAACAAAAATATTAAAATTGGATGAATAACGTATATTCCATACGATATTTTACCAATAAAATCAAAGAATTTATTTTCTAAGTTTATAAACTTAGGTTTTCCTTCTATCTGACTCATTATCAGAAATAATGATAAAATAGCTATACTTTCAGCTGTTAAAAGTGCTGGAATGTATTTGAAAAATAAACCTAAGCATATAAATATTACCCATGAAATAACTTGGCTCCATATATTCGTAAAAAAGCGCATAAATACTTTGTTTTTATTGTAATATCCAATTGCGCCAATAGCGCCAATCATCATACAATGAAACCGAGTAACATTAAAGAATTTATAAACAATTGATTTGTTCGTAAATAATATATATGAACCGTATTTTAATAATACCCAAGCTATTAGTACGCTAAAAGCTGCAATGGTAATTTTTTTCATTGAGATCTTTATTAACCAAGGCCAAAACAAATAAAATTGTTCTTCGACTCCTATACTCCAATAATGTACAATCAATGAAATGCCAATCGCCGATAGAAACGGTATATTGGCAGTGAAGAATATGTAATAGAATAAGCGGTCGTTTAAAATATCAGACACTTGACCTAGCCACCATAGAACTGCTATAACAATTAGAATATACAAATAATAAATTGGCCATATTCTTAAAATACGTCGAATGTAAAACTTCGGTATATTTATAGTGTTGGTGTTTTTTATTTCATGTAATAGTAGGTAGGTTATTAGGAATCCACTTATTACAAAAAAGAGTGTTACTCCATCTGTGAAAATGGGAAGGTCTATTCCCTTAATGCCCCAATTACCAAATGTTTCAAAAAAAAGATGCGATATTAATACAGTTATAGCAGCAATTGCTCTAAGGCCATTTAATCCTGGGAGGTATATTTGGTTATTAATCATTTTCTAAGACTATTTATACTATCGTACAATTCCTAATGCACAAAGATAAACCTATTATTTTGTATTCACAATGTTTTAAGCTGAACACGTGTTGGATATTCTAAAAAAACAACTAAACATTAATTGCATTTTGTGGAGCTAAAATTATATTATTAAGCGTTTTACGTTTCATGATTACTTTATTATTCTAAATATACATGATGAATGATGTATTTCTACATGGCAGCTATCAGCAAATTGAAATAATATGATATTACTCTATTTTATCGATACTTTTTAAAGGGAAATTATCTGATATTGAGACATAAGAAGTATTGGAATTTAATTTAATCGTTTTCAAAATCAATCTCACACCTTAATTATTTTTTTTTATTGTTGATATATTATTATAATAGTGATTATTCAGATTTTAAGAAAAAATAAGAACATCAAATCTTTAAAATACATAAACAAATGCAAACAAAATAACCGATTTGTACATCTAAGTACTACATTTGCAGTCTGAAAAATAAGCTATTCGACTTAAACAACTGATTGTTTTATCATTATGTTTGAAATTGATTGTTTGTTTTTTTGTATGAAATCTTTGTTTAGGAAATCTAAAAATTGAATTTTGTTTACACCTACTCCTTTTCCAATTTAATTGTTTCAGTATGATTTCAATTGATAAATATTACATTTAAGTTTAATCAAAAATAATATTCGGGGTGTTTTTACGAAAAAAAGCCCCGCGTAAATAGGATACGGGGCTTTGCTAATCCAAAAGATGTGCCTTGTTAGACGGCAGTCGCGGAAGTTGTAGTAGACATCGCGACTGTCTTTGTTTTTTTAGCAGCACTTTTGTTTCGGGTAATTCGACTTTTCATTTGAGCTTGAAAGTGAACTAAAAATTCATTTAGCTCAGCTATCATTTCCAAATAATCTATCTCAATGTTTTCTACCCGTGCCAATTCTATGGCATACATCAAATCTTGAAACGCATTTATCACGTCTTCCTTAACTTTCACCTTTTGCAACCAAGGAATACGACGTGAGGATTTTGATTTATTCCTTATCTCCATATTTGATTGTATGCTGTCCTCTACAGAAATAAGGTCATTTGCATAAACCTTAATGCCTATAGTTTCAGCGGCAGTCATTAATACAACATTTTGCTTAAGTTCTGATGTAAAACCAATTACTCCATTATGAGTGGTAGTCTGATTTTTACGATGAAGTAAAGCTAAATGCATCTTAATTAGTGGTAAAACAAGCAAAGCTGATTCTCTTTGAGAACTTACATTTGCTTTTTCAACAGCAGTACCTTGCATTACAATTGCCTCAATTAACCCTTTCCTTTTAAGGCGTTGAGCTTTAATATCAACGGTAAGTGGGTGTTTTTGAGGATTTTGTTTCAACAAGTACATTTGTTGATACTTTTCCAGTAATTTACTATAAAATCCATCTATCTTTTTGTCTGCCGGAATATATTTTTCAATAATTCGCAGTGACCCAACAATGATAGTTGGAAGTTCACTCTTACGAGCTCTTTGTAATGAAATTTGTGTAATAATTTTTTTCAAAATATTATCTCCTATTTTTATGAAAATTAATAAAATTTAGAAGATTATTGGCTCATTACCTTTCGTTCGTAAATGCAGAAGTTACCTATTATAGTTCAAAAAAACTTCTGAAAGATTATTCGCTAATAATCTTACGACACTTAAAATTATTTTTATTAAATATCGATATGCAAAAGTATGGAAAAGAATTAAATAAAAAAAATGTTTGTAACTAAATTTCGGAAATATATAATAAGTTTTCCAATTAATATTTTAATTAATTTATAATCAGATAGATGAAAAGATAGAAATACAAGATTGTTTGTAAAAAAATAAAAAATGTTGATAAGTTTTTTTTGAAGATTATCTAAAAATGCTACAAAACTGACTTTTACATTTTGTTGAACTTGCTTTTGTGTAGTAACAAAAAGAAGTTTTCCATTTTGATTACCTACTATTGTACGGTGCAATAAGTAGGTTAACCGAAATAGTATCGCATTTGGTATAGCAAACATACTGTAATTAATAACGAATTTATGCTTTTGTTTTCAATTATTTGT
>JBMOGB010000219.1:0-6436 GCA_049318585.1 Bacteroidia bacterium
GCTAAGTATGGATTTAACTCCAAACTAAATCCTTTATGACGCACATTTTCAATCAAATATTTCACTTGATTTTCTATTTCGTCAAGTAATACCACACTGTTTTGAATTTCGCCTGTTCCATTACAAGTAGGGCATTTTTCAGTAGTAATAATTTTCATTTCTGGTCTTACTCTTTGACGAGTAATTTCAACCAAACCAAAAGGACTCATAGGCAAAATTTTGTGTCTTGCTCTATCGCTTTTCATTTCCTCTTTTAGTTTTTCATAAACTAATTTGCGGTTTCCAGCGGTTTTTTGGTCTATAAAATCTACAACTACAATTCCACCTAAATCGCGCAAACGCAATTGACGAGCCACTTCAATTGCTGCTTCTAAGTTTATTCGTAAAGCATTGTCTTCTTGAGCTTCGTTTTTAGCACTTGTATTTCCACTATTTACATCTATTACGTGCATAGCTTCTGTATGCTCAATAATTAAGTAACAACCGCCTAAAAAATTCGCTTCTTTTCCAAAACTAGTTTTTATTTGTTTTTCAATATCAAAATGTTCAAAAATTGAAACCTTTCCTGTGTAAAGCTTCACAATCTTTTCTAAAACAGGGCTTTTTGATTTTACATAGTTTTTTATTTCATTATATAAATACGAATCGTTTACATGAATTCCAGTAAAATCTTCGTTTACCAAATCCCTAATTAAAGTAAGCGTTCTTTCGCTTTCGCCCAAAAGTTTTTGAGGAGGTACAGCAGCTTTTAATTGGGTAAAAACAATTTCCCATTTAGCCATTAGTTCAGTCAAATCTTTTTCTAACTCTTCAACGCTAATACCTTCGGCATTAGTTCTAATAATTACGCCAAAGTTAGGCTGCTTAATGGTTTGCATTAGCTTTTTAAGCCTATTGCGTTCATCGTGTTTAACTATTTTTTTAGAAATAGCAATGGCATTATCAAATGGTATTAGTACAATAAAACGTCCAGGTAAACTTAATTCGCTCGATAAACGAGGTCCTTTGTTTGAAATTGGTTCTTTTACTACTTGAACAATTACTTGTTGAAAGCGGCTTAATAAAGTTCCAATTTTACCGTGTTTTTCTATGTCAGGTTCCATTACATCGTTTTCAATTCCCGATGTAGTTTTACCATTTCTAACCAACTTAATCCATTTTTGTAATGATTGAACTTGTGGTCCTAAGTCGTGATAATGTAGAAAAGCATCTTTTTCATGCCCAACGTCAATAAAGGCTGAGTTTAACCCAGTCATTATTTTGTTTACAGTTCCAAAGTAAATATCTCCAACCAAAAAAGCGTTATCAGCTTTTTCATGATGGAGTTCTACTAGTTTTTTGTCACGCATCATGGCAATATGTACATTGCCAGTTTGGTCTGCGTTAATTATAATTTCGTTACTCACTATTTAAAGTTTCCCTTATTTTATTTGTTATCAATTACGCAAGGTTGAGGTTTTTTCGTTAGTTAAATTGCAATTGATTGGGATGAGTTTATCCTAAAAAAATTGGCGAAAGCCAAGTTTTCAAATGTAAGATTTTATGAAAATGCGTTTTTTTTCGTGTTTGTGTAAAACAATAAAAACTTAACCAAAGGAGATGAATATCCAATTGGTTAAGTTTTTATGTTTTGAAGTCAGACGTAATATTTTTAAAACGACTGACTGATAAGATTATAAAAACACAATTTAGCTTATGCCAAATTACTTTTTCTTATGTCTGTTTTTACGTAGCTGTTTTTTACGCTTATGCGTGGCTATCTTATGTCTTTTTCTTTTTTTACCGCTTGGCATAGTTTTTATTTTGTTTGTTTAAGATTATCAATTAATTTTTTTATTTCGTCTTTCGATTCTTGGTTAGGAATTAAACTCATACAAGTTTCGTAGGCAATAATAGCTTCTTTTTTCATATTTAAGCTAGAATATGTTTCACCTAAGTAAAAATATGCTTCGCTGTTTAATGGATCAAGTTTGGCTAATTTCTCAAAACGTATTCTTGCTTTATCCCATTGACCACTTCTTCTGCTTAACATTCCTAATGTATAATTCGCTTGCACATTATTTGAATCGCGCTTAACTACATCTTTTAAAAGTTGCACACCTTTCATAATATCCAAATCGTTTTGAACATAACAAATTGCCATTGCATTTTTGGCTTCTAAGTTGTGCTCATTAATAGCTACTACTTTTTCAAACGAAGTAATTGCCATTTTGGATGCATAAATTTGAGCAGCAGTATCTGATGTATTTGCAGCAAAATCATAAAATTTAAAACCTGCATTAAACCATGAACGTTCATCATTTAACTTGTTAGCTATATCAAATACATAGCTTGCAGAAATTAAACCTAAGTTTGCTTCATCATATAAACGTGCTAACATTGCATTAGCTTGATAATTTCCAGTGTCTGTTTTAATTAAACGCTCTAAACTATCAATTTTAAGTTTTAGAATTGGAGAAATAGTATCTCTAACTGAAATAAAATAATCATCATAGCTAAATGGTTTTGCCATTGGAGCATTTGAATCCGTTGTTTCAATTGGAGTATCGTTTCCAGCTGAACTAAAATTTAAATATGCAAGACCAGTCGCTAATAAAACTAGCGAAACAACTATTATTATAAATGATTTATTGGTCTGCATAATTTATTTTAAAGCTTAAAACTAGTCTTCTTTCAATGCTAATTTAGCTTCTCTTTCACGCTTTGTAGCATTTGCTTTTACTGCATCGCTTTTCTTAATTTTTTCAGTAAAACTCTTAGCTGGTTTGAAAGCAGGAATGTAATGCTCATCAATTACCATTGCTGTGTTTTTTGAAATATTACGAGCTATTTTTTTAGCACGCTTTTTCAAAATGAAAGAACCAAAACCGCGGAAATACACGTTTTTACCTTCAATCATGTTATTACGAACTACTTTAAAAAACGACTCTACTGACTCTTGTACTTGAAGTTTGTCAATTCCTGTTTTTGTTGAAATCTCTGTGATAATTTCTGCTTTTGTCATGTTGTTGATTTATTGATTTTTATGAATTAATTATTTTTACGAGGGCTGCAAATGTATAAAATTGATTATTAATTTATTGAAAAAAATAAAAATATTTATCAATACCTAATATAAACATGCTATTTATTTGAATATTATCATGTTATATGTATTTATTTTTTCGTTTTTGTGCAAATAAAACAATTATTTTCAACATTTTCCAATTTATAAATGTTATTTGCGCTCTTATTTTTTTCTTTTTTTATAGCAATATTATTTCATGCATTTACAACTTCATTTTTGGTACAATAAAAATAAACGTAATTTACCTTGGAGAGAAACCACAAATCCTTACAAAATTTGGTTAAGTGAAATAATTTTACAGCAAACAAGAGTAGAACAAGGTTTACCTTATTATATTAAGTTTATTGAAAGCTATCAATCTATTTCAGCTTTTGCAAATGCCGATTTAAACGATATCTTAAAATTATGGCAAGGATTAGGCTATTATAGCAGGGCACGAAACATGCACATTACTGCACAATATATTAGAGATAATTACAAAGGAGAATTTCCGGATAATTACAATGAATTATTAAAACTTAAAGGAATTGGTCCTTATACTGCGGCCGCAATCGCATCATTTGCTTTCAACGAAAACAAAGCTGTTGTTGATGGGAATGTTTATAGAGTAATTGCTCGTTTTGCAGGTATTTATACCGATACAAATTCAACAATTGGTAAACATGAGTTTGCTAAAATTGCAGATGAATTATTGGATAAAATTAACCCTGCAATTCATAACCAAGCCATGATGGAGTTAGGCGCAATGGTTTGCAAACCTCAAAATCCAGATTGTAATAATTGCCCAATAAATAGTAGTTGTTTTGCTTTTTTGAATAATGAACAAAAGAATTTACCTGTAAAAATAAAAAAAGTAAAAGTTAAAACACGGTATTTTAATTATTTGGTTTTTGATTATAACGGCAAAACCTATTTAAATCAACGAGGAGCAAACGATATTTGGCAAGGTCTATTTGAATTTCCGTTAATAGAAAAACGACTTTTTACCAATGAAATGGAAGTTTTAAATGAATTGATTGAAAATAAATATTTTGAAAATATTAGCGATTTGAAAATTGTTTTTATGGAAAATTACAAACACATATTAACGCATCAAATACTGATGGCTGGTTTTTGGAAAATAACATGTAAAACCAAACCAAATCTTTCAGCTAATTGTATCGAAATAAAAATAGATCAAATAAATAATTTTGCAGTACCAAAATTGCTTGAAAAATTGATTACAAATAATAAATTGCAACATCAAATATTTTAAAATAACTTTTTATAACTTGCAAAATTATGTCGTACAACAAAATTATTTTAATTGGAAACTTAGGACGAGACCCTGAAGTAAAGTATTTAGACAACCAAAAAGTTGTTGCTAATTTTACTTTAGCAACCAATGAAACTACCACCGATAAAAACGGAGAAAAACGAACGGAAACAGAATGGTTCAATATAGAAATGTGGGACAACCATGCAAAAATTGCTGAAAAATATTTAAAAAAAGGAAGTCAAGTTTATATTGAAGGAAAACTAAAGTCTGAAACTTGGAAAGACAGAGAGGGCGTTGAAAAATGGAGAATGAGAGTGCGTGTCCAAAATTTTACTTTATTGGGTGGAAATCCTAATAAAAACCAAGAAGGGCCTAATACACAGCCGGTAAGTTCGGTTAACGAAACAAATACTCCGCCACCAATTACAAAAAGTAATGATGCCATGAGTGACGATTTACCTTTTTAAAAAATAAACATACCTTTGAAAACCAAAAGCAGTGAAAATTACACTGCTTTTTTTATTCCTTACTTATTATGAAAACAATTGATCAATGGTTTGAAGAATATGCTGTCAGCCATCAAAATTCAACTAATAAATTGATTCATTGGATATGTGTTCCAACTATTTTTTTTAGCATTGTTAGTTTGCTTTATATTGTAAAGCTAGGGGCAATCAATTTGGCCCATTTAGCATTGTTTTTTGTTATTATATTTTATGTTCGACTAAGTTGGAAAATGGCCATTGGCGTTATATTATTTGCTTTTATTTGTTTGTTTATTTGCGATTTTTTAGAACAAAATAGTTCTATAGCGTTATACAAAATTTGTTTGATATTATTTGTTTTGGCTTGGATTGGACAGTTTATTGGGCATAAAATTGAAGGAAAAAAACCTTCTTTTTTACATGATATTCAGTTTTTAATGATTGGCCCAGCTTGGTTATTGGGTTTTATTTACAAGAAACTAAACATCAAATATTAATTATCATTTTCGAAAAATACATGCAAGCACAAGAACTTAAAATAGCTGATTTTACCTACCATTTACCAAATGAAAAAATTGCTCAACATCCGTTAAAAGAAAGAGACAAAAGTAAATTATTGGTTTATAAAAATGGTCAAATAACTGAATCGGTTTTCAATAAACTGCCAGCTATTTTAAATGAAAATGATTGCTTAATATTTAATAATACTAAAGTAGTTCATGCCCGAATTTTATTCCAAAAAGAAAGTGGTGCTAGAATTGAAATCATGTGTTTAGAACCGAGTATTCCAAACGATGCAGCTATTTGTTTTAAAGAAACTGAAACTTGCCAATGGATAGCATTGGTTGGGAATAATAAAAAATGGAAAGAGGGAATTTTAACAAAGAACTTTAAAATAGATGGAATTGAAATTTCACTAATTGCAGAGCGAATAAAACAGCATTTGGATTCTTATATTATTCAATTTAAATGGAATGGAGGATTTACTTTTGCTGACATAATTTATCATGCTGGTTTATTGCCCTTGCCACCATACATGAACCGAGATGCTACTGAAGATGATGAAATTAGGTATCAAACAGTGTATGCTGAATTTGAAGGTTCGGTAGCTGCGCCAACAGCAGGATTGCATTTTACAAAACAAGTTTTCGAAAAATTACATCAGAAAAAAATCACCACTGAATTTGTTACACTACATGTAGGCGCTGGAACTTTTAAACCCGTAAAAGCCGAAAACATGAGTGGCCATGAAATGCATGAGGAGCATGTAATTATTGACAAAATACTGGTGCAAAATATTTGCAATTGCATAGAGAAAAAGAATAGAATTATTACAGTTGGAACTACTTCACTTAGAACCATTGAAAGCCTTTATTGGTTTGGTGTTTACTTATTTGCAAACAAAAAAGATTGGAAGAACATAAATGAAATGCAAGTAAGTCAGTGGCAGCCTTATGAAAATGAAAAAAATAATTTGAGTGCTTTGCAAGTTTTAAAAGTTATTTTGGAGTGGATGGATTTAAAAAAAACAAATCAAATTCATGGTACAACGCAAATTATGATTGCACCGCCTTATCAATTTAAATTGGTAGATGCTTTAATTACAAATTTTCACCAGCCAGAAAG
>JBMOGB010000220.1:0-6426 GCA_049318585.1 Bacteroidia bacterium
CTTCATTGACCAAAATATTGAGTACAACGCTTGCAGTAATGAAGCTTTACGAAGAGAAAAAAATAAGATTAGATGATAAAATAGGATTGTATTTGCCATTTTTAAAAGGCAGTAATAAAGAGAAAATAAAAATTTATGAAATACTGACTCATCAAGCTGGATTAGTACCTTTTATTCCTTTTTACAAAGCCAGTTTATTGCCAAATGGCAATTTAAATCCTATTATTTACAGCGATACTTTTAGTAACGATTTTCCGATAAAAGTTGCTAAAAATATTTTTATTAATAAAAACTATGAGAAAATAATTTGGAGCACAATAGCCGAAAGTGATTTGAAAAAAGAAGGTGAATATGTTTACAGTGATTTGGGTTTTATGATGCTTCGCAAAATGGTTGAAATTATTACCAATCAAGATTTTGAAACGTATTTGCAGAATAGTTTTTATAAACCGTTGAACTTATCGAGTATGTTTTATAATCCGCTAAAAAGTATCAATGCCGATTGGATTATTCCAACGGAAATAGATTCAGTTTTTAGGAAACAATTGATAAAAGGATATGTTCACGATCCAGGAGCAGCCATGTTGGGTGGAGTGAGCGGACATGCTGGTTTATTTGCCAATGCAAACGATGTAGCCATTATTATGCAAATGCTTTTAAACAAAGGGTTTTACGGAACAAATAGGGTGTTAAAATCCAGTACAGTTGAAACTTTTACAAATAAATACAGTAAAAAAAGCCGTAGAGGTTTAGGATTTGATAAACCAGAAACGGATCCTTTAAAAGAAGGTCCAACCAGTAAAATGTGTAGCGAAAAAACCTTCGGACACCAAGGTTTTACTGGCACTTGCACTTGGGTGGATCCTGAAAACGAGTTGGTTTATGTATTTTTAAGTAACCGAATTTACCCAACTGCCGATAACAAAAAGTTTGGTGAACTAAGTTTAAGAACTAAAGTGCAAGATGCCATTTACGAGGCGTTGAAGTAATACTGAGCGGTGCTATGATTTTAAAATTTAAGTAGCTGTTTTATTGTATTTATCTCTAATAACGAAGTTCTAACGCATATTCTGGGTTTAATTATAAACCACACTTTTAGAGACAATATTTTTTTTTGAATTTATAGCCTAAAAAACAGCATATTTGCCGCTTTAAACACATAATGAAGGGTTACTTTACATTTATAAAATTTACTTTTAAATATAAATACTATGCTTTAATGAACATTCTTTGCAATGTACTTTCAAGCATATTTGGTTTGTTTTCTATTGCGTTGGTTATTCCATTACTCGATGTGCTATTTAGTACAAAAGAAACCAATGCTAAAACCCATGTTCGTACTGATTTTGATTTTAACCACATAGTAGCTTGGGGCAAAGAAAACGTTTGGTATTACAAAGAATTATATGGTGCCGAAACAGTTTTACTTTTCATTTGTGGTTTTGTTGTAGTAATGATTGCGCTTAAAAATGTTTTCCGTTACATGGCATTGTTTTACATGGTTCCATTGCGAAATTTCATTATTAGCGATTACAGAATAGCTGCGTACAAAAGAATTTTAGTGCTGCCACTTTCATATTTTAGCAAGGAAAAAAAAGGTGATTTATTAAGCCGTATGACAAGCGATTTGCATCAAATAGAAGTTGCAATTATGAGTTCATTAGAAGCATTTACCAAAGAACCAATAACTATTATTATATCTTTAGTAATGCTTATTTGGGTAAATCCTTTACTTACTTTAATAGTTTTTAGTGCCCTTCCTGTAAGTGCTTTGTTTGCTGCATTAATTGGCAGATTACTAAAAAAACAATCATCAAGAAGCCAATCAAAATTGGGTGATATAGTTGCATTAATTGAAGAAACTTTAATGGGTGTAAGGGTAATAAAAGCATTTAACGCACAAGATTTTTTGTTGAAACGCTTTTTGTATCAAAACAAACTTTTTACCGATTTAAATATAAGAGCAAACAGAACAAGTGATGGGTCTTCGCCAATTAGTGAAACCATTAGCATTGCTGTTTTTGCTACAATTTTATGGATTGGTGGTAAAATGGTTTTATCGAACGAAGAAGGCATGACAGCATCAGTATTTATTGGATATTTAACTGTTTTCTCTCAATTAATGTCGCCTGCCAAAGCATTTAGTTCAGCCTATAATTCTATGAATAAAGGGTTGGCTTCTATTGAAAGAGTAGATGAAATTATAAATAGCCAAGAAGTAATTACCGAAAAGCCAATTGCAGTACCAATTCAAAAATTTAAAAGTACCATTGAATTTAAAAATGTGAGTTTTAAATATGATGATGACCATGTAATTAGAAATTTAAGTTTAACTATAAAAAAAGGTCAAACAGTTGCTTTGGTTGGTCCTTCGGGAAGTGGCAAGTCAACTTTAACCGATTTAATTCCTCGTTTTTATGATCCAACTGAAGGTCAAATTTTAATTGATGGAATTGATTTACGAGATTATAAAATTTTAGAACTTCGAGGTTTAATGGGTATTGTTACTCAAGAAAGTATTTTATTTAACGATACCATTGCTAATAATATAAGTTTTGCAAAGCAAAATATTAGCAAAAAACAAATAGAAGAAGCAGCAAAAATTGCCAATGCTCATACCTTTATTATTGAAAATGAAAATGGTTATGATACCAATATTGGCGATAGAGGAAATAAATTAAGTGGCGGACAAAAACAGCGCTTAAGTATTGCCAGAGCAGTAAATACCAATCCTGATATTTTAATTTTAGATGAAGCTACTTCAGCCTTAGACACAGCAAGCGAACGTTTGGTTCAAGAGGCTTTAAATAACATCATGTTAAATAGAACAACCATTATAGTAGCACATAGATTAAGTACAATTGTTAGTGCAGACTTAATAGTAGTGCTTGAAAAAGGACGTATAGTTCAACAAGGTACTCATAACGATTTGATTCAGCAAGAAGGTACTTACAAGCAGCTAATTCATATGCAACAAATTCCCGATTAAGTATGAAAGTAGCAGGGTTTACGTTTATAAAAAATGCAATTATTTACGATTATCCAATAGTGGAAGCTATTAATTCTATACTTCCGCTTTGCGATGAAGTTTATGTGGCCCTTGGCAAATCGGACGATGAAACTGAATCTTTAATTAGAGCTATTCATCCTGAAAAAATAAAAATTTTAAAAACCCTTTGGGATGAAGAGCTAAAACAAGGTGGTCAGGTTTTAGCAGTTGAAACCAATAAAGCTTTTCAATCAATTCCGTTTTTTTACGATTGGTGTTTTTATATTCAAGGCGATGAAGCTGTACACGAAAAATATTTGCCAACTATAAAACAAGCATTACTTGATTTTAAAACAAATAATAATGTAGATGGCTTACTTTTTAAGTACTTACATTTTTATGGTTCTTACGATTATATAGGAAATTCGAGTGGTTGGTATAACAATGAAATAAGAATAATAAAAAATAATAAGAAAATTTATTCATATAAAGATGCGCAAGGTTTTAGAAAAAATAACAATGAAAAGTTAAATGTAAAACCAATTTCTGCATATATTTACCATTACGGATGGGTGAAAAACCCTAAAGCAATGCAACGAAAACAAGAAGAGTTAAATAAGCTTTGGCATGATGAAACTTGGATAGATAAAAATGTGTTGAAAGTGGAAGAGTTTGACTATTCGCAAATTGATTCATTAATGAAATTTACGGGCACTCACCCAAAAGTAATGTTACAGAGAATTGCTAATAAAAACTGGAACTTTGAGTTTAATTTAAAGCACAATAAAACCAAACTAAAAGACAAATTGAAGCAATTAGCTTTTAAATTATTAGGATGGGAAATTGGTTATAAAAATTATAAAAAAGTGTAGTTTTTTATAATAAAACGACTAAAATAATTTTATTAATCTCCTGTTGTAGTCATATCCTGATAGATGATCGACAAGGAAATGAGCTAATGGTTCCGATTGATTATACACTAATTTTAAAACAGGAATTCCGCTATCAAACACAGCAAACGAAGGCGATTCAAGCTCTATTAATTCCATTGGAACGTTAAAATCTATCGTTTTAAATATATTTCCTTTAGTCATCCAACAAGCAGCATAAGCCGAGTTTCGATTGTCTTGAGTTTTATAAGCGTAATTATAGGTAAAATCTTTTCCTGTTAGCGTTTTATTTATATTGTCTAATATTCCCCAACTTCCATTAAGCTTAAAAATTGGGCGATTTTTTATTCTAAAAAAGAAAAGCAATTTTGCCCAACGATGTGGTGAAAAAACAACTTTTTCATTTGTGTTTTCAATATCAGCTATTATCTTATTTGATAGATATAATATTTGGTCGTCTTCGTTAAATGTTACAATGTCGTTATCTGAACCGTTTTCATTGAACCATTTCTTAAAGGTTTTTACAGTTTCAATTGGAAGGTGTTTTGGGTGGCAATCAATTAATTGAACTTTGTTATGCACTTTTAAAGCTTGCTCATAACTGGCTTCGTCACATACAAAAATAATTATTTGTGAATTAACTCCTAAGCTTTTTATTGAGGCTACTGTTTGCTTTAAATAGTCAATTTTTCTATCTAAAGGTGCGCCTCCTTTTTTTACTACATGCCTATTTTTACCATAATAGAACGGAATTATAAAATGCCAATTTGCCATAAAATTGATTTGATTTTTAAGTTGGCAATTATAAATAATATAAACAGAAATTTACTTAATAAAAGCAAATTGTTTTTTTAGATAAGTTCTATAAATTAGCTAATTTCTTTATTATAATTTCATTTCAAAAAGCAAGTTTTTGGTTGCTAAATAATAGGAAGAGTTGTCTGAAATAAATATAAAAGCAAATTTTAGAAAATAATAATCCCCGAATTTTTGAAGACTTCTACAGTGAATCATACATACTTTAAAAATAGGTGTGTTGAGTGTACTTCTAAAGTATCTGAATCAATGAAATTCAAATTAGTGCTTTTAAAACACTTTTTTATTTAAATTAACTGCAAACCACAAACCCAAAAACAGCGTATTGTAAAGTAATTTGATAATATTTTGTTTTGTCAAAAACAATGATATTTTTGAATTCAGAAAACAACTAACTAAAAAATAAAATGAAAAAAAATCTACTACTATTATTCTTCTTTTTTTGCTTTGCAATAGCAAAGTCGCAAACAAACATTGCTCCGCTAGCAGTAGCCAGTGCAAGCACTTGTAATACTGGTGCGTGTGCCACTTTAAATGATTTGGCTTTAGGAACTTGTGGCACACAATCCATGTGGATTACTTCATCTGCATCAAATCCAGGTTCAGCAATTTTTATAGCATTTACTTGGGGATCAGTAAAATCGTTTAATAAAATGACGATTCATGTAGCTCAAGATAACACAAGATTTTTAGGTGGTGGAACCATTGAAATATTTAATGGAAGTGCTTGGGTAACCCATTCAACTTTTACTCAATCTACTGGTGTTTGTATTTACGATATTAACTTCCCAATAGCTACAGCATCTGCAGTAAGAATTGTAGATATTGTTGTTATAGGCTCACAAAGTTCAAATGTAAATTTTAGAGAAATTGAAATTATAGAAGCACAAGCTGCTGGACCACCACAGCCACCCATTGCTAATTTTTATGCACCCGATACCGTTTGGATCAATAGTCCAGCTACTTTAATCAATACATCAAGTTTCCAAAGCCGTGTGTTTTGGGATTTTCCTGGCGAAAATCCTTTACAAACTGGTTATTACCGCCAAGCTGGTTTTATAGATACTGCTAAATATTATAACAACATTACTTATACTTTTACTTCTCCTGGTTTAAAATTGGTAAAATTATTAGCTGTAAATAATATAAAAAGAGATTCATTGCGCGATTCAATTTATAAATACATTTACGTTGATACTCCTAGTCAAGCGCCTCGTGCCGATTTTATTACTTTTAAACGTATTATGGGTATAACAGAAGAAGCCCCTTTTATTGATTTATCAACTAATGGCCCTACGCAGTGGGATTGGACAATAGATCCTCCTTGTATTAGTTGTATAACCGATCCTGCAAATGGAATTGCTAATTATTTTATTACAGGGACTGGCCAACTTGGATATAATGTAGCAAGCCCACGATTAGCAGCATTTGACCCAGGTCAGTTTAAAGTTTGTTTGCGTGTTTGGAACTTACGAGGTACCGATTCTATTTGTAAAAACGAATACATAAAAGTGGTAGAAGGAAATTATATGTGTTCTGGTTCGGGCGGATTTGTAAGTACACAAGACGAAGGATTCCTTTATGGAATTAGTGGTCCTTACCAAACTTATGCGCGTAGTAGCTGGCCTAGTAACTGCCCTGGTTTTACCGTTGCACCTTGTGCCGATTCAATTACATTATTTGTAGAAAGAATAAAAATGTGGCCAACTGATAGTATTGTATTTTATAATG
>JBMOGB010000221.1:0-6420 GCA_049318585.1 Bacteroidia bacterium
CCCATTGCCTATTCCCATTGCCTATTCCCATTGCCTATTGCCTATCAATCGCAAAACTTTCTCTACATCTTCAGGTGTGTCAATGCAATGACTATCGTGTTCAGTAATGGCACATTTTATTTTAAAACCATTTTCCAACCAACGCAATTGCTCTAACGATTCAGCAATTTCTAAACTAGATGGTGCTAATTTACAAACAGCTTCTAAAATATCATTGCGGTAAGCATACATGCCTACATGGCGGTAATAATTGTGGTGCAAATGCCAGTCAGATTGAGGAATACCTTTGATATATGGAATAACCATGCGGCTAAAATACAATGCTTCATTTTGGTTGTTTAAAGTAATTTTTACTTCGCCCATGTCAAACAAAACTTCATGATTATCTACTTTTATCATTAGCGTAGCCAACTCTGTTTTTCCATCACACAAAGCAGCCAATAATTCAATTTGACTTGGGTCAATAAAAGGTTCATCACCTTGAATATTGATGATATATTGTGCATCAAATCCTGCGTTTTTAAGTGCTTCAAAACTTCTATCGGTTCCACTTGGATGATCCTTTTTAGTATAAACAGCTTTGCCTCCAAAACTTTCTACATGGTTGTAAATTCTTTCATCATCGGTTGCCACAATTACATGTGTTAAAGAAGCAGCTTTACTGGCTTGTTCATACACGCGTTGAATCATGGTTTTGCCTTCAATATTAATCAATGGTTTTCCTGGAAAACGTGAACTTTCGTACCTAGCTGGAATAATTCCTACAATCATAATTTTTATATAATATTATTTGGGGAAAATAAATTGAACATTTTAAATAAAAAAGGTATTTACCATAAAGCTTAATACAATAATTAAAGGCATTATTTTAACAAAAACATGCGACAAATAATCAGTATTTGTAATGCATCGAATATCGTTGTAAAACTTATATCGAACGGTTAGCATAATCAAAATTGACAGCATAAATGTGGCAAAAATATGAAGCATTTTGGGAATATTTATATTTTCTAAAGAGTAAATGGATATAAAAAATAGAAAAACAAAAATTATTTGATGTCCAAATTCCCAAAACTTTTTTTCTGTTTTACTAAATATGTATTCATACATGGGAATTTCTTGCTTAATTTCACTATTTGCTGTTTCAATATCCTCCCTGTCAAACGAGTAGTTTTCTAAAGTATTTAAAGGATTTTGATTTAATAAATAACATAAATGGTAATAAAGTGCAGGCAATTCTTTTTCAAATAAATCGGGAACTTCAAAAAAGTTTTCAATACACACTGAAAAGAATTCTGCTTCATTTGTTGATGCATATTCCCTAAAAAAATCGATTGAACCATTTCGCATATTGTTAAATGCAATACATGCTTGTTCGTTCCATTCTTCATAAAAATTACTGAATTTATTGTCTTTTACTTCATTGTTTGTGGCATCTATTCTTAAAATATGCGCAAACTCGTGTAAACCTAAATTATAGGTATCGCGGCTATCTTGATATCCTTCTTTAAAATGATACCAACTTAAAAAAACAACACCATTTCCCATTGCCAAACCTTTTACATTGCTTTCAACCAAGCGACTGTAAAATATATCTGGAAATAAAATTACACCTTTCAATAATGATAAATTTGGTTTGTTAAATCCAAAAGTTAATTGAGCAATACAACCACAAATAAACAAATCCATCTCATTGGTGTAAACCAAATCTTCTCTTGTTTGAATTTCTATTTTACTACTAAAAAAAACACTTCGTGCTATAAATTTATTTTTATTATTATCATCTAAGCTATTGTAGTAAGGAATATGGTTTTTATAAAATTGATTGTATTCAAAAAAATAAGAATTATCCATTTCATAGTTTTCATAAAAACCATCATCTTTAACCAAATGAAAATACCTAACATATGCCCAAACAAAAATGATAAAAAGTAAATTTAAAGTAGCCAATTATTTGAAATTTGAATGCGATAATAAATATTTTTTTTATAAAGATGATGGAATAACTAAAACAAAAAGCCATTTAGCAAAAACTAAATGGCTTTTTGAGAATATAAACGTTGGTGTTTTCAACCTCATTTGGTAACCTAACTTACCTGTATTGAGTGGTTAGTGAGGACACCAACCACGGACAAATTTAGTATTTCGTGCTTCGAATTTCTTATTTCGAATTTCCTATAAATGAATACACTCACCATAAGCTTGAGCGGCAGCTTCCATAATGGCTTCGCTCATGGTTGGATGTGGGTGAACCGATTTTATAATTTCCATTCCAGTAGTTTCTAACTTACGAGCTACTACTACTTCAGCTATCATTTCGGTTACGTTTGCACCTACCATGTGAGCTCCTAAAAACTCACCATATTTAGCATCAAAAATAACTTTAACAAAACCTTCTTTTACGCCACCAGCACTTGCTTTTCCACTTGCGCTGAAAGGGAATTTTCCAATTTTCAATTCGTAACCAGCTTCTCTAGCAGCTTTTTCAGTATATCCAACTGAAGCAACTTCTGGAGAGCTATAAGTACAGCCAGGAATATTATTATAGTTCAAAGGTTCAGGATGATGACCTGCAATTTTCTCTACACAAATAATTCCTTCAGCACTTGCCACGTGAGCCAATGCTTGACCTTTTACTATATCGCCAATGGCATAAACACCTTTCACATTGGTTTGGTAAAAATCATCGACCAAAACTTTGCCTTTATCGGTTTTAACACCCAAGGTTTCTAAGCCTAAATTTTCTAAATTAGTTTGAATTCCCACAGCCGAAAGCACCACATCCACTTGCATTTCTTTCAAACCTTCAGCAGTTTTAATGGTTACTTTGCAACCTTCGCCACTTGCATCAACTTTTTCTACCGAAGCAGAAGTTAATATTTCAATACCTGATTTTTTAAATGCTTTGGTAACTTCCTTGCTCGAATCTTCATCTTCAACAGGTAAAATAGTTGGTAAAAATTCAACAATGGTAACTTTAGTACCCATGCTGTTATAAAAATAAGCAAACTCACATCCAATAGCGCCACTTCCCATTACCAACATGGTTTTTGGTTGCGTAGGCAATACCATTGCATCGCGGTAACCTAATACTTTTTTATTATCAATTTTTATATTTGGTAACTCACGGCTACGAGCGCCAGTTGCTAAAATAATATGCTTGCCTTCCACTGTTTTTTTAGCTCCCGTAGCATCAGTAACTTCTACTTTTCCAGCAGCTAATAATTTACCAAAACCAGCAATTACATCAATTTTATTTTTTTTCATTAAAAATGCAATGCCTTTGCTCATATTATCGGCAACACCACGGCTACGTTTAACTACAGCACCAAAATCATGCTCAGCACCTTGAACAGTAATTCCATAATCGGCAGCATGTTTAATATATTCAAAAACCTGAGCTGATTTTAGTAACGCTTTAGTTGGAATACAACCCCAATTTAAACAAACACCACCCATTTCAGCCTTTTCAATAATTGCAGTTTTTAAACCTAACTGACTTGCTCTTATGGCAGCTACATATCCTCCAGGACCACTACCAATTACTACTAAATCGTAACTCATTATAAATATATGTTTTGTTATTTTGGTGCAAATAAAGGAAATATTTGCAAAATTTTGATTGTATAATTTGAAAATGTATTAGGTAATCACTTTTCAACTAATGGAACTTATCTAAAAAAAATAATGCATTTATTTTGAAACAAATAAGTAGCATGTTATTGCAAAGCAAAAAAATTAAGAATGAAAACGCTGGTAATATGCTTTTTCTAACTCTTCTCTATGACTTGGATGTGCCAATTTAATTAACTCTAAAGCACGCTGTTTTAAGTTTTTACCAAACAAATTTACAGCACCATATTCTGTAACTACCCAATGAATATGTCCACGTGTAGTAACTACACCAGCGCCAGGTTTTAAGCTTGAAACAATTCGTGAAATTCCTTTTGAAGTGGTAGAAGGCAAAGCTATAATTGGCTTCCCTCCAGCCGATAATGATGCACCTCTAATAAAATCCATTTGTCCACCAATTCCAGAATATTGGTAAGTTCCCATCGAATCGGAGCAAACTTGACCAGTAATGTCTATTTCAATGGCACTATTTATACAAGTAGCTTTCGGATTTTGACGAATATTAGCTGTATCATTTACCCAAGATATATCTAATGCACTGATTAATTGATTATCGTTGGCAAAGTCGTATAGTTTTTTTGTGCCAAGCATAAATCCAGTAACAATTCTACCTTTTATAATTTTTTTCATGCTGTTATTGATAACACCACTTTCAATTAAAGGAAGCACTCCATCGGAAAACATTTCAGTATGAATACCTAAATTTTTATGATTGGTTAAATTATGTAACACAGAATCAGGAATTCCACCAATTCCCAATTGTAAAGTTGCACCATCTTCTACCAAACCAGCTATAATTTCACCAATTTTCTCAACTGCTGGAGTTATGCTATCACTGTAATTTACTTCAGGTAATTCATCTTCTACCCAAACCATTTTACTTATTTGGCTTTCATGCACAAATCCTGCACCGTGAACCCTAGGCATATTCGGATTAACTTGAGCAATAATTATTTCAGCAGTTTCTACCGCAGCTTTAGCTACATCTACCGAAGTTCCTAATGAACAAAAACCATGAATATCAGGTGGCGAAACATGAATAATGGCAACATTTAAAGGCAAATAATTTTCCCTAAATAATCTAGGAATTTCACTTAAAAAAATTGGAATATAATCGCCTTGCATGCCGTTTACAGCCGAACGAGTATTACCAGAAACGAACAAAGAATTGATATAAAAACTGTCTTTGTATTTTTCGTTTCCAAAATCAATATCGCCAAAAGTACTAATACTCACTAATTCAACCTCTTTTAGCTCATTATATCTTTCTAGTAATTTTTTTACTAAAAAAACTGGAGTTGCAGCACTTCCATGTAAAAAAACTCGATCTCCCGATTTAACAACAGATACTGCTTCTTCTGCACTTATATATTTATTCATTTGTGTTTTGGTGTTAATTATTTTGCGGGCGCAAAAGTAATACTGTGCTTAAAGTTTATTACATGATATAAGTTTAAATTTTTGTTATTATAAATGTTTCATTTCAGTATTACATCATTGATTTTACTATTAAAAAACTACTTTTCTATTGTTAAATAATTAAGAAACTTAGGAAACCTTTTTTTATTAATTTAAATACCATACTTTTGCACCCTTTTAAAAAAGACTTTACATGCAAAAAATCAGAAACATAGCTATTATTGCCCACGTAGATCACGGGAAAACTACATTGGTTGATAAAATTTTACACCAAACAAATCTTTTTCGCGAAAACCAAGAAAAAGGAGACTTAATACTAGATAACAACGATTTAGAGCGTGAGCGTGGTATTACTATTCTTGCAAAAAATATTTCTGTTCAATACAAAGGTTACAAAATAAATATTATTGACACTCCCGGTCACGCGGATTTTGGTGGTGAAGTAGAACGCGTTTTAAACATGGCCGATGGTGTACTTTTATTAGTAGATGCATTTGAAGGTCCTATGCCTCAAACTCGTTTTGTGTTACAAAAAGCTTTAGCTTTAGGTAAAAGAGCTATTGTGGTTATCAACAAAGTAGATAAACCTAACTGTCGTCCTGATGAAATTCATGATGCGGTATTTGATTTATTTTTCAACTTAGATGCAACTGAAGAGCAATTGAATTTCCATACATTATATGGTAGTTCTAAAATGGGTTGGATGGGTAGAGATTGGAAAAATCCAACTAACGATTTTACTACATTATTAGATGATATTATCACTGAAATTCCTGAACCTCACGTAGAAATTGGTAATTTACAAATGCAAATTACTTCATTAGATTATTCTTCATTTACTGGAAGGATTGCTATTGGACGTATTTTACGTGGAAATATTAAAGTAAACCAACCGATTAGTTTGGTAAAACGTGATGGTACAATTCAAAAATCTCGTGTTAAAGAATTATATACTTTTGAAGGATTAGGTAAACTAAAAGTAGAAGAAGCTTTTGCTGGCGATATTTGTGCAATTATGGGTATTGAAGGTTTTGAAATTGGCGATACTGTTGCTGATTTTGAAAATCCTGAAGGTTTAATTCCTATCAATATTGATGAGCCAACTATGAATATGTTGTTCTGTATCAATAATTCACCTTTCTTTGGTAAAGATGGTAAATTTGTTACTTCTCGCCATTTACGTGACCGTTTATTCAAAGAATTAGAGAAAAATTTAGCTTTAAGAGTTGAAGAAACTGGTCAAGCTGATTCATATTTAGTATTTGGTCGTGGTATTTTACATTTATCGGTTTTAATTGAAACCATGAGACGTGAAGGTTACGAATTACAAGTTGGACAACCACAAGTTATTGTTAAAGAAATTGACGG
>JBMOGB010000222.1:0-6388 GCA_049318585.1 Bacteroidia bacterium
AAGCAGATGCTTTGGCTACTAGCACAAGCATGAACGAAATGGTTATTACAATTGCAACAAAAGCAGGAGCTAATGGCAAAATATTTGGTTCAATAACTCCACTTCAAGTTGCGCAAGCACTTAAAGTAAAAGGTTATGATATAGACAGACGTAAAATTGAAATCAATGATATTAAGATTTTAGGTAGCTACGAAGCTATTGTAAACTTACATCGTGAAGTTTCGGTTACTATCAAAGTTGAAGTAATATCAGAATAATTAATTAAATAAATCCTTGCAAAAGTTGCAAGGATTTATTTAAAATGGTCTTTTATCACGCCTAGCGTGATGGATAGAGCAACCCAAAAAAAGTAAAAAATGGTCTCTTATCACGCCAAGCGTGATGGATAGAGCAACCCAAAAAAAGTAAAAAATGGTCTCTTAGCTCAGCTGGATAGAGCAACGGTTTTCTAAACCGTAGGTCGAAGGTTCGAGTCCTTCAGGGACCACCAAAAGTGGTCCAAATGCACTGTAAATTTATTTTTTACAGTGCATTTTTTGTTTCTGGGTAAACATAGGGTAAACATTTAACCCAAAATACGCATTAGAAAATCTATTACGAGCCAAATCTACTTCAAATCAGTGTTTCCTTAAATTTGAAAAACGTAGCGCTGCTATGATTTTAAAATTTAAGGAACTGATTTATTGTATATTTAACTCTCATAACGAAGTTCTAACGCGTATTTTGGGTTTTAAAAAAACTAGAAATAGCATAAAGTCCTTTGTTTTCAAGCTTTGCTATATTATTTAAAACTTGAAAATCCGACAAACTACTACAATAGTATTCATTCATAGGTTTTGCTTAGCCCTCAGCTAATAATATTTCATTTAAACATTTTCCGTCAGGAAGTATTAAATAGGCCAACTGGCGCTTATAGAAGTCGTAATAATTTTGTTTTTCAGTAATCAAAGTAATGTTTATTCCAGGAGGAGCATCTGACAAAACAAATTGCGTGGAAATATTATTGTTTATTTTTCTAATAAATACCAACTATTTTTTACCTTATTATCTTAGTGAGGCATTTTTGTTTTTGAATTACTCTTGTGCAATAAAAACACCGTAAAATCCCCTAATACCAAATACCCATATAATTTAGTCCAATCTACTTGTTCTTTTTCATCAATACTTCTTCAAAAAATAGTTCCATAACTATTGCTATGAAACGATTTTTGTTCATTGTCTTAATAAAAAATTACTTCGCATCTTTGGACTATATTATAAGAGCATTTGGTATAAGTTGATAGTTATGGAATTGAATTTTGTTACCCAAGAAAAAAAATATTTAGTACAACATTGTTTTTGAAAATAAAAATTCACTTTTTTTTGTAATAATTACGGTTAAAAAGTTTAACAAATTCATACCAAAATACACTTACAAATGCTACCAAAATACAAATACCTAGTTGTTGTAAATTTATAGTTTCGAATGAAAAAAATGTAGCCAAAGGCTTGAAGTAAATCATAGACAATGTGAGTACAATTGATATACTAATTATAAGCAATACCAAGTTGTTTTTATACCTAATAGTTGTAAAAATTGAATAATAGAATGAGCGATTTACCAAAGTTAGAAAAATATTTGAAAACACCAATGCAGTAAAAACCATGGTGCGGGTTATGGTTTCACTGTTTAGTAAACTAACTGAATATTGATAAATAAATAAAACGCCAATTGTAATAACTAATCCTTGTATAATACTAGTTGTAAGTTCTTTCCAATTAAAAAAAGTATTGGTAAACGGACGAGGTTTTTGGTCCATTGTATTTTTTTCCATCGGTTCGTTTTCATAAATAATGGAGCATGTTGGACCCATAATTAACTCTAAAAATATTACATGAATTGGAGAAAATATGTTTGGATAAATCCAACCTAAAGCCAATGGAATAAATACAGTTAAAATGATAGGAATATGAATTGATATAATGTATTGAATGGCTTTTTTCAGGTTAGTATATATGCGTCTTCCCATTGCAACTGCATCTACCATTTTATCCAAATTATCCTCTAACAGAATTAACGAAGCCGCTTGTTTGGCAATTTCAGTTCCTTTTTTGCCCATGGCAATTCCAATATGTGCAGCTTTTAAAGCAGGTCCATCATTTACTCCATCACCAGTCATTGCTACAATTTCTTCTTGAGCTTTTAAGGCATTTATTATTTTAAGTTTTGCCTCTGGAAACATTCGAGTAAATACATAAGTATTTTTCACTTTTATCTTTAAATCTTCCTCATTCAAAAGCATTAAATCATCGCCACTAATGCTATTTTCGTAACCAACAAAACCAACTTGTTTAGCAATGGCAATGGTAGTTTCGGCATTATCGCCTGTAACTATTTTTACATTGATACCAGCTTTGTAAAAACTTTCTAAAACAGTTTGAATGTTTTCTTTTGGTGGATCGTAAAAAGCTATGATTCCTTTGAATTTGAATTTAAATTCTTGTTGTGTTTCAGGGAAATTATTCCCAATATATTCAGCTTCACCAACACCCAATAATCGGTATCCTTTGGCTGCTAATGATAGAATGGTTTCTTCTACTTTTTCTTTTTCTTCATTGGTTAAATTACAAACACTAATTATGGCTTCAGGTGCACCTTTTGCAGCTATAATTCTAGTACCTTCAAAGTTTTCAAAAACATGCGTCATCATTGGCGGAACGCCACCCAAAGCATATTCATGAATTATTTTAAAATGCTTTCTTTCATCGTCCTCAAATGCACTTTCATAAGCATCGTGAAGTGCTACTTCCATGGGGTCAAAAGGAATGGGTTCGCTGGCAAACATGGTAATTCTTAGTAGCTCTTTTTCATCATCGTCAAAGTCTTTTTCTACATCAATGATTTTTTGTGAGGCATGAACATAAAACTTAGCCAAGCTCATTTTGTTTTCTGTAAGTGTTCCTGTTTTATCGGTGCAAATAACGGTAGAACTGCCAAGTGTTTCCACTGTTTTCATTTGTTTTACTACTATTCCCATTTTCATTAATCGCCAAGCACCAAGCGCCATAAATGTGGTAAATGCAACAGGAATTTCTTCAGGTAAAATACTCATGGCAAGTGTAAGTGCTTGCAATAAACTATCTAATAAATTTTGTGTTCTGTAATAATTTATGCCCCAAACTGTAATAAATACTATGGCTCCGGCAATGGCCATTTTTTTTACAAAATTGGCTATTTGTAGCTCTAAAGGAGTTTTTTCTTCTTCAATACTTTCTAAACTTTTACCAATTTTACCTAGTTTAGTTTCATTGCCAATGGCATTAATTTTAGCAATTGCTAATCCACTTGCTACCGAAGTTCCTTGATAAATAGTGTTGTCTTCAGTAGTTTTATCTTTATAAACATTTAACGATTCGCCAGTAAGAATTGATTCATTTACTGAAAAATCATTGGAATGAATAATGTCACCATCGGCAGTAATGGAAGTACCTTCTTCCACCATCAAGAAATCACCTTTTACCAATTCGTAACTTGTAATTTCTATTACTTCGTTGTTTCTAATTACTTTGCAATTTGGTTGAGTTAAACTCTTTAGTTTTTCTAAAGCATTTTTACTTCTAGCATTTTGATACAATGAAATAGCTACTTCAAAAACAATGGCAGATGCTAGAAAAATACCATCACCAATTTTTCCACTCATAAAATATATTGTTGATGCTACCAAAAGCATCAGTACCATTGGGTCGGTAACAAAACTTTTAAAAGCATCTAAAATATTGTTTTCTTTTTTATAAGTTAATTTGTTTTCGCCAAATGTTTTTCTAGCATCAATGACTTCGGCATCGGTGAGTCCTTTTATGTTAAAATTATTGACTGACATTTATATAATTAGATTGTTTGGTTATTAGTTATTTAAGTGAATCAAAGGTTGCTAAATATTTTAATCAAATCAAATGATTAAAGTTTTTATTTGCATTGACACATCCTATTTTTTCTAATTACAAATGTTAAATTATTTTATCTTTAAGTTTTATATTTTAAACATTTATTGTTGTATAAATCAAACTTATCAGCATTCATTTTTTAAAATAAATGAACGGAATAATTATTAGAATTTTGTTTCGAAAAACGGGAATTTTTTTTTCGAATTTCGTTCCGAAAAATTGGAATATTTTTCGAATTTCGAATTTATTTTTTTCGAATTTACCTTATGGTATTTGCAAGTATTTGTGCGTTTGTAAGCTAATTTTCCATTGAGGATTTTGCTTCACATAATCTATAATTAAAGGTAAAACTTGTTCAGCTTTATCCCACTCGGGTTGTAGGTATAAAATACAGTTTTTATTCACCAAAGCTGCATATTTTTCGGCCCATTCAAAGTCTGATTTATTGAAAATAACAATCTTTAATTCGTTGGCTTTTACAATTACTTCTAATAATGGCTCTTTGAATTTTTTTGGCGAAACACAAATCCAATTCCAGTTGCCACTTAACGGACTTGAACCACTGGTTTCAATATTGGTTTCAATATTATTGTGCTGAAGCAATGCTGTTAATTCATCTAAGTGATGTAAAAGTGGTTCACCGCCAGTAATTACCGCCATTTCAGCTTTGGCCTCTATCACATATTGAAGAATGGTATAAATATTTACTTTAGGATGTGCATTTGCATCCCAACTTTCCTTCACATCGCACCAAACACATCCTACATCGCAACCTGCCAAGCGGACAAAATAGGCTGCTCTTCCTGTATGAAAACCTTCTCCTTGAATGGTGTAAAAATGTTCCATTAAAGGAAGTGTACTTGTGCTCATTTGTTATTTATTTACTGCAAAGAAAATAGAAAGATTGGTGAAATAAATTATTCTTCTGATTTCTTATATAAAACCTTGTCATTATGTTTATAAACTACTAAATCATCTGGATTTATAATGATTGGCTTTTCTTTTAAAGCAAATAAAATAAACATAGAAATAACTGGTAAAAAAGTACCAATCCAAAACCAAAGCCAAAAACTTCGACCCTTACAAACTGCCAAATAACCCATTACTGGACCAAAGAATATAAGAAAAAGAATTTCGCCCATGTTTGATAATAATCGCTCAAAATTACTTTTTACACTACTTACATCAACATGATTTATATTGTGTTCAATAAAAAAATATAAATTATACGTTTATTACACCATGAAAAATATTATAACTTTCTTTTTAATTATAGCAACTTCTCAAGTTTTTTCTCAAAGTAAATGGAACATTGGCGCAGGAGCTTCCTTAGATTATTGTTACCGGTTTAATGAAAAAGGTAATGACATATTTTTTATGGATGGTTCAACACTAAACGATTATGAAAAAGCTGGATTAGGCTATACTTTAGGTTTAAAAGTTAAATATGATTTTACAAAACACTTTTCTATACTAAGTGGTATTGGGTTTTGGCAAAATAACTATCAATCAAGAAAAATTTATTTAGAAAAAGCCGTTCCAAATGATCCAAATGTTCCTGACAATTTTTATTGGAGTTATAAAAAGGAATATTTACAAGTACCATTATTAGCTTCTTTTTATTTAGGAAATAAAATAAAATTTGGTGTAACAACTGGTTTTGCATTAAATTTTTCTACATTTCAAGAACGAAAAGAATATGCAGAATTTAACAATGGAACTTTGAGATCTTACACAAAAAATGAATTAGACAAAAGTGGCAATAATTTACTTTTTACTTCTGGCATAATTGGATTAGGTGCGGCCTACAATTACAAAAAAATGCAATTCATACTTGAGCCAACTTTTAACTGCAAACTATTTGACATAAGTCCAAAAACAGAATTATATCTTTGGAATGCAGGATTAAATTTGAGTGTTTTTTATAAGTTATAAACCTACAAAAATCCCAACTGTAATTTTGCCGATTCGCTCATCAATTCCTGACTCCATTGTGGGTCAAAAGTTACACGAACTTCCACTTCTTTTACGCCAGTAATTAAACTCAATTTTTCTTTTATTTCAGCTGGCATACTTTGCGCAGCAGGACAAAAAGGTGAAGTTAACGACATCACAATTTCAATGTTCAAGTCGTTGGAAACATTTACTTCGTATATCAATCCCAATTCATAAATATTTACTGGAATCTCAGGGTCGTAAATGGTTTGAATGACTTCAATGGCTTCGTTTTGAACATCTACAAATGTGCGAAGTGGTTTATGTTCTATATTTGTTTCTTCCATATTATTTTTTAAATTCTAAATTTAAATATCGAAATTCGAATCAAAGCAATTTCTTTTCGAATTTCGAATTTAGTTTTTCGTGCTTAATTATTTGCGCTTTTATACGCTAATGCGTATAATTTTATTTGTTTAATCATGCTTACAAATCCATTGCTTCGTTGGCTGCCAATCATGCGGCTCAT
>JBMOGB010000223.1:0-6268 GCA_049318585.1 Bacteroidia bacterium
TTTTTATCAACCAAAACAATGCAAAAATAACAAAGAATGCCATAATATTTTTTACGTAATTTCCACCATTGATTAGTTTTTGATTTTCTTGTTCGGGTGTATTTACTATCGTTGGAAATGGAATAATAAAAATAATGGGTGCAAAAATAGCACCGGTTGCATATTTTGCAAATTTATTTCCATTATCTCTTACCGCTCTCCAATTCATAGAAGTTTCCTGATTATTTTGTCTGGATTGCCAAACTTGTTCCATTTCTGTACTTAATTTTCCACCTACAAAATAACTTAGCGCACCAATCATCCAAACAATTAGGACGGTACGTTTTCCCATCCCCAACACTTTATTTGGAACAAATACCAAAGCAGTAAATAATGAAAAAAGTGCTGTAGCACCAAGTACAGTACGTAAAAAGAAAAGGGATGCAGCAATGAATAATGGGGGGGCAATTTCTGCAAAATTAAAATTCTTATTTCTGAACATTATATCAGCCCTATCAATAAAAGCAACGGATAATAGAACCATCTCTACTTCCTTTGTATGTAAGCCAGCATATAAGATTAGATTTGGCATCAACATACAAAAAATCGCTGCCATTCGGCCTACTTCTTCGCCAAAGTTTCGAACAGTAAGATGATATATCAAAACACAAGTATAGGCTCCATATAGCACTTTTAATAATCTGGCAATAAATATAGAATTTCCTGTTATCCAGTACTGCCAACCCAAATAAAACGAATACCCCATATCGGAATATCTACCTTTTAATGTATCAAAAAAAGGTTGAATATTCCCATTCTTAATAAGACTAGCCAACCATTCTGCCTGACCATGATAACCAGAAGCATCTGCAGCATCAAATTCAAAGGGTTGGCCTGTCATATATAAGTAAAAGAAATAACTAAAAACCATCCAAGCCAAACGAATAATCAAAGCTGTTTGAAAAAGTTTTTTGCTAAATTTTTTAATTGAATAATCAGACCATGTACGGGTTAATTGGTTTGAATAATAAAAAAACACCAATACTTCAATAATCCCAAATACCCACCACATAATTGATAAAAAGCGAGATATAAAAATAATATTACAAAGCAATAATACCCCTAAATAGAGGGATATTGATTTGGATGTGAAATATTTTGGTAAGTAGTTAAGCATGAATTACGAATTTTACTTATTAATGCGAATTCTATTTTTATATAATGTCCTATACAGTGATTTGAGATTTTTTATGTTATTTTCAATATTAAATTTTTCTCTCACAAAATAAGCTCCTTCCTTGGCTTTGATTTGAAATGATTCCTTTTGATCCATAAATAACATAAAAATTCTCAGTAAATCTATTTCATCCTTAGTTTTGTATAGGTTAGCATATTTTCCATTATGTGTTGTTTCTTTCATCACTTCCCAGTCGTTAACAAAAACGGGAATACCAACTGCCATTGCTTCAATCACTGCAATTCCAAAAGTATCATGATTAGTTGAATAAATAAAAGCATCCAACTCATTCAGTATTTCTGGAACATCATTGCGCAAACCCAAAAATGATACGACTTCCATTAAATCATTTTCTTCACAGAAGCAAACGCAATCATTATATAACTCAAGTGAACTTTCAATTTTCTTTCCAACAAAAACAAAGTGAAAGTCAACTTTTTGTTCGTTTAGAAGTTTAAGGAAACGACAAATTGTCATTTGGTCACGGACATAATTGAAATTACCAACTGCTCCTATTAAAAAAGTTTTGTTTGAAAGCTGGAGCTCGGTGTGTAGTTTGTCTATTTTCGAATTAAAACTTGATTTATTGCTCTGAATAGGCAATAAATCATTATCCAATTTATTAAAAGATATCCCATTATAAATTACCTTTTGTTTGTCTATTTTTAGATTATATTTTTCCTGATAATACTGTCTTTGTGTTGCGCTGACATATATATTTAGATTCGTACGTTTAATTACAAATCGCAATAAGAATTTTCCTAACTTCTTTTCAGTAAAATCATATCCATGTATTGTAAGCAATACTTTTATATTTTTTCCTTTAGTAGCCAATATTGCATAAAAAGCATCAATAGGCTGTTGTGCATGAACAATATCAATCTTATTTTTTGTAAGAAACTTTCGTAAGTTTAACATATATGAAATTTTGTTTTTACCAACAGAAAGTTTGTGCATTAAAATACCACTTTCTTTAAATTCCTTTTCTAACACACCTGTTTTACGATATACTCCAATGGCATTCAACTTATTAAACTTTGCATTTCGAAAAACATCAAGTAGGAGTGTTTCAGTGCCACCACGATTAAGTGAACCTAGTAAATAAGCTATTTTCATCTTATAAATATTTAATCAATATTGATTTGCACTTTGATGCAAGTTTCAATGCTTTAAACCAAAATTTAACTACTGGCTTTGGCAAATACTTATAATACAAACGGTATTTAAATGCATGGTTTTTCCAATTAATTCTCGACAAGATAGTATTGACTTCTGTTTTATTCTTACCTGCTAAATAATATGGAATAAGCCCATAAACAGCCAAATCTTCAATTAACCTTCTGAAATCAGAATTATTATTTAATTCGCCGTAATCTTTAAAAAGCATGTGTTGTTGAGGTTCATAAAATTTTTCACCAATTGCTCTGTTTTTTAATTCAACATCTTGGTTATAATTTGCAAGTGGTATATTCAGAAAAAACACTGGATATTTCATCGCAATTCGTAACCATAAATCAAAATCCTCTCCTAGTTTTATAGTGGGGTTAAAACCATTTTCTAATTCAAAAATTGATTTTGGAATAATAACTGAAATAGATGTAAGTGGCATACAAAGTGTTTTAGCATAAACCTGACAATAATTTATATATCCTTTTTCAAAACCCGTTTCAATACCTATTGGAGCTATTCGCTTTTGTCCGTTTTTTACAATATAATAACTACTCCCATAAATACTTGCATCCGGATACTCCTTAACTAAACGATTCATTTCTTCCAAAAAGTCTGACTCCCACCAATCATCTGCATCAAGAAATGCAATATAGTCGTATTTAGCTAATTTTACTCCATTATTTCGAGTTGTTGAAACCCCACTATTTTGTTGAGTTGCTGCCCCCCAACCCCCTAAAGGGGGAGTAAGAGAAGAAAGTGCCCTCTGTGCAATGGAAAAACTGTCGTCGGTTGAACCATCGTCTATAATAATAAGCTCAAACTCCTGAAATGTTTGTGCTGCAACAGACCTAATAGCTTTTTCAACGAATGGAGCTTTATTGTAAAGAGGTATTATAATTGAAAACATGTATTTTAATTTATTGGAAAAATTCCTTTTGTGTTAATTATTACTCCATTTGAAAATTCGTAAGCTTTAGGTAATTTATAATAATTTTCCTTCCAATAATAATCGTCACGAAATGAGTTTTTCTTAAATATCATAAAATGAAGATAAATATACTCTTTGTTGTTTTTGATATTGAATACTTTTCCATTTTTATAAATCCAGTCTTCGGAATCGTGCTCAAAACTAAGCCCATCATTACCTAAAATTGGGGTAGTATGTTGTTCTTTAAAATAAAGTTTTTTTGCTTTTATTCTCAAAAAAAAGTTGATGTAAGGCATCAATCTATAGTATAGTACCCATGAATCTCTCCAGTTAAAAAGTTGTCGTATTACTTTTGAATAAAATTTTGAGACCCATCTCAATTTTGGTAAAAGCAACCATGTAAAATCTTGTTCATCCATTGCTATCGCTTCTTGAGTTTCTAATTTTTTTTGCCAGTCTCGAATTTTAAAACATGCTTCATTGTATTTTGGGTTATTCCGAATAATTGCTAAATGACCAGACAAGCGATCGGCATGAGTTGAAAAGACATCATATTTATTTAACAGTTCAGATGTGTAAAACTTCGACAAATCACCCCAAACTACATCAACATCTCCCCAGCCCCAAAAATCATATTCGGATAATAAGTTCCGGTGAATATATCCTTCAAAAGGTCTCAAACCGCATAATTTATAGGAACTTTTAGGTTTAAACTCCATATTAAGTTCTTTGCCAGCATTATTACAATAATCTAAAAAAGTGATAGATTCAAATAAAAGGTTATTGCTATGTATTGAAGGAATAACACAGTCAGTAAAAAAATACCAATCTATGCCCTTGTTTTGAGAACACGAGTAAAAGTATAAATCAATCCAATCAGGCCAATTGCCAAAATAAGGAATAATAATGGCAATTCTATTATGTTTCATAATCGTATCCATTCGTCAGGTGTAATTTCAGAAGTAAATTTATCTCTTTCGGCATTTGCATACCACTTTTTAGGTGCAATTACAATTTTATTCGGATTGCTATCCAACCAAGCTCCCCACCAGCTAAAGCTACTGTTGGCTATAATGTGACTTTTACATTTACTCATCAATAGGATATCGATATAGGCGTTTTTTCCATTATTCCCTGTTATTACTTTAAAAGGATATTTTATTACAAAATTGTTTTGCACCCATTCAGGTTCATCTGTAAAAATATAAAAAAATGGATTACTTACTTTTGAAGAAACAAATTCAATAGCTTTAGTATAATAATCCATCGATGCAGGTTCAATAAAACCACTTGTAAGATAATCACCACGACGAAAATGTAAACTAACAGTATCCTTTGTTGAATTACTAATTTCTAAAGCAATTTTGCTTTCCAATACTGATTTGTCTTTTGGTTGAAATAATCCTCGTATTTTATCTTCATATCCAATAAAATACTTCGGATTCTGCCAAAAACCTAAAAAATAATAATCTTTTTGCAATTCAATGTTATTGAATACGAGCATAAACTGACTTGGATAAGGTTCAGTAATCAACTTATTCCTTTGATATATTCGACGTATTTTGAAATAAATGTACTTAATGTATTGTTTTTTGTCTCTAAATTCGCGAACAGAAAAAGGCATGTATTTATTTCTATTAAGGGGTTTAGCTTCAATTATTGGCTCAATACTGAAAACATTCAATTCGCTTTGCAACGAACTTTCAGTTTCCTCACGTAACAAATCAAAATATACTTTTGAATTGTATTTCCACTCTAGCACCTTGCCAAAAGCATACTGAAAAAGTTGATTACCAAGACCGTTTTTAATATTGATTATTATCATATTGTATTTTTATTTTTGTTTGATATATTCTTTATTGAATTCCTTAAGAAATTCGGGTATATCATAAAAATATTTTTCAACTATTTGTAGCATTTCCAAATCAGTGTTCCACCATTCTGTCTGTTGAAGTTTTTCGACCGTAGAATCATCAAATCTAAATTTGATTATTTTTGCGGGTACACCACCAACTACAGCATAAGGGGGTACATCTTTAGTTACTACGCTTCCTGCGGCAACCACAGCCCCATTTCCAATTTTAACACCATCAAGCAAAGTTACGTTTACTCCAATAAAAACATCATTCTTAATAACAGTTTCTTTCGCTTCTACTGCTGAAGATTCAATCACAAATGAAGTCCCATTTTGACCAGTTGTAGAATAAAATGATGGTGAAGTGCTTATTCCAGTTATTGGATGTATCCCCATGCCACAACATAAATTTGGTCCTATTGAACAAAATTTCCCTATAACAGTATTATTGATATTGCTATTAGTTCCAATATATGTATAATCATCCACATTGACATTACGGATAATATAAGGAGTTCCTATTCTGGATTTTTTTGATAATTTGAAATTAATTTTTTGTGATTTTACTAACGAAAAACCTTTAATGTCGTTTTTGGCAAAAACAGGAACATTCAACAGCAGTCCGAAGAATTTCTGCAGCTTGCATTTTATAGCTAGCCCACCCCTTAAAATTAACATTCTCATAATAATCAAACTTTTGAAATTATTCTTTTCTGTCTTATTACATCAATTCTTTTTGCAACTATCTCATTTATTAGAATTGAAAATGCGATTGTACCAATAACAACTGTAATTGATTTACCCATAAAATGAGTAATATTAATTCCACTTAAACAAGAGAAAACAAAAATATGCGAAATATAAATTGGGTATGATAATTCTCCAATATAAGCATCTTTTTTCCATTTCTTTGTCAATAAAAAAATGAAAGGTATAGATAGAAAGAAAATTATCAGAAAGGTAATGTACTTGTATTCAAATATAATAAAATCATAAACAAGAATAAACGCAACAACAAAAAATAAAATTGATCTTAAAAAATAATTTGGTATAGGCGCTTAGAGCGCTGTTGTTATTTTCTTTTTAATCAATCTTTTAG
>JBMOGB010000224.1:0-6265 GCA_049318585.1 Bacteroidia bacterium
CTGCTTTATCAAGTTTACATTACGGACAATCAATTTTTGAAGGCATGAAAGCTTTTAAAGATGAACAAGGAAATCCTCAATTATTTCGTCCTTTGGCTAATTTTGAAAGATTTAATATTTCGGCTCAAAGAATGGGAATGCCAACAATTCCTGAAGAATTATTTATGGGTGGATTAAGTGAGTTAGTAAAATTAGACCAAGATTGGATACCAACTAAGGAAGGAAGCTCATTATATTTACGTCCTTTTATGTTTGCCACCGATGATTTTATAGGTGTTAGAACAAGCATGAATTATTCTTTTATCATTTTTTGTTGCCCAGTAAATAGTTATTACCCAAAACCTATTAAAGTAAAAGTTGAAGAAAAATATACACGTGCTTTTGAAGGAATGGCGGGAAGTGCTAAAGCTGCAGGTAATTACGGTATAAGCATGCTACCAACTATGGAAGCAAAAAAGGAAGGTTTTGATCAAATTATTTGGACTGATGGTAGAGAACATAAATATGTAGAAGAATCTGGGACAACTAATTTGTTTTTTGTGTTAAACGAAGAAACAGTTTTAACTCCAGCATTAGACGGCAATATATTAAAAGGTGTAACACGTGATAGTTGTATAAAAATGCTAAGAGATGCTAATTATACTGTTGAAGAACGACATATAAGTATTGAGGAAATTGCACAAGCAGCTAGAGAAGGAAAATTGACAGATGCTTTTGGTACTGGTACTGCAGCTTTAATTGCAAAAATTGAAACCATTGCTTATAAAAATGAACGTTTTGAATTGCCACCGGCTGAAAACAGAAAAGTTTCTAATTGGTTATATAAAACCCTAAGTGATATTCAAACTTCAAAAATTGAAGATAAATTTGGTTGGGTAGTAAAATTGTAGAAACGTAAAGAATTTTTATTTGAAAAGGGAAGCTAAGTAAATAGCTTCCCTTTTTTGTTTTGTTCTTATAAGTCAGAGATTTTGATGTGAAATATTATTTATTTATCCCTTTGATATCTTTTACTTTGTTAGAGATTTCAAATACAAAGAGATTTTATTATAAAGAAAGTTTCAAAATGGGAATTAATATCCAAGTTTGAATGTATGTTTTAGTATAGTTGTTGTTATAAGAAAACTAAATAATTGAATATGTGTGTTTTGTAACTGTTTTTGTTTTTGGCTTTGGTATTGCAATCTAATGGGAAACAAATCATAAAAATAACAACCATGAAAAATCTAAAAAACATAATCCTGCTAGTTGTATTGACACAAGCATTATTAACAAGCTGCAAAAAACCTGAAATGTTCAAGAATGAAACTACTACAACTAATTCAATAGTAGCCAAATCGGTTAAAGAAATAAAAGCTCCAAACAGTTTTAATTGGAATACTTCAAATACTGTAAACTTTACTTTTAAAGGTTTAGTTGGTGATGTTAGAAAATCTACTTTAACTATTTTAGCGGAAGACAATAGTGTATTGTTTAAAAAATTGCAAAGTGCATCTGAAAACTTTAGCGGAAGTGTAGAAATTCCTGCACATGTTGGTAAAATCACAGTTCGCTATAATAACAATGCTACTGAATTTACCATCAGTTCTAATAAATTTGCAATTGAGTTAAAATAGTAAGCATTTTAATTATTAACTTATAAAACTAAAAAAAACACATGAAAAAATTATCATTATTACTTTTGTTAAGTTTGTTCTTGCAAGAAGTAATGGCTACAATTGGTAGCTCCACAATTTCGATGACGGAAAATAATAGTTCATCTTTGATTATTGCATCAGGTGCTCGAACCAAAAGATTAAATAGAAATGCCGAAAGTCCTTCAAGTTCAGTAACCATTCCATTTAGTTTTTCTTTTGATGGGTCGGTTTATACCAATTTATTTGTTGGTCAGGATGGTTGGATAAAATTAGGAGGTTCGTCAGCTTCAACTCAAAAATCGAATGATTTAAGTTCAAATAATTCAATTCCTAAGATTGCCCCATTTTGGGACGATTTAACTTTTGCAGAAGATAATAACAATGGTGGTGCTTATACTTTTGTGAATGGTACTGCGCCTTCACGTGTTTTTGTAACAGAATGGATTATTAAAGTGCCAAAAGATGGCAGTGGGGTTGGTAAAATTCAAGTTGCTCTTTACGAGTCAAGTAATAATATTGCATTCTTTTACCAAGGTTTAAATCCTTCAGGTAGCATGTATAGCTCTTATTCAGTTGGATTAGGAAATCATTACAGCTCACCTAATAACCAGGCTTCAGTAACTACTTCAACAACTAATTTATCAAGTTCAGTAAGTTTTACTTCTGTAAATAATAATAACTCAGCAAAAATTCCTGATACACGTTCCTATTTATTTACTACTGGAGCTTCTACATTTGTACCTTCAAGTAATTTAACATTTACCAATATTTCAAAAACTTCCATGACAGTAAATTATACTGGTGGAACAGGTCCAAATCATTTTGTTTTATGTAGAGCAACTACTACTATTGGAACAAATCCAACCAACAGTAATTCATATAATGCCAATACAGTTTATGGAAGTGGAACCAATCTTGGATCAGCATACGTTGTTAATAACGGAACATCAACTAGTTTTACTGTTACCGGTTTAACAGAAAATACCAATTATTATTTTAAAGTTTATGAACAAACTGGAACTGGTAGTTCTGCAACATTTAACACTACATTGATTTTGAGCGGTGATCAAGGAACGCTAACTTCACCACCAACTGCTCCTCCTGTAGTTTCAACAGTTCCTCCAGTAACAAGTCATACCACAGTAAACTTTAATTGCAACAAAGGTAATGGTGAAAGAAGAATGGTTATGTGTCAAAAAGATAATGATGTAAATTCTGATCCTCAAGATGGACACCATTATTCTGCAAGTAATCGTTTTGGAGATGGTGACCAATACGAAAATGGATATGTGGTTTATGATGGTACTGATAATAATTTCAGTATTTCAAATTTAGAAGGTGGCGCAAAATATCATTTCACAGTAATAGAATATAATGGAAATGGTTCTTCTTGTACTTATAACTCAGCTCAAAAAATTAAAACTACTTCAGAAACCAATGCCACTCCTCCAACCACAGCTCCAAGTTCTGGCTCATTTGGTGAAGTAAGTTCAGATGGTGTTTTATTAAACTTTACAAAAGGTGATGGTGCAAGACGTATAGTAATTTGTAAAAAAGGTTCTGAAGTAACTGAAAATGCTCAAGAAGGAAGAAAATATCATGCAGATTCTATCTTTGGTAATGGCGATGATTTTGGTTCTGGAAAAGTTGTTTATGATGGAACAGGAAGTTCTTGCCATATTAAACATTTAGAAGGAAATAGCACTTATCATTTTGCTGTAATTGAATACAATGGAGATAATGATAAAACAAGTTACGACAACGATCATAAATATAAATGTAATGCTTCTACTCCTAAAACCGATACTGATAATGATGGTGTTTCAGATGATGAAGATGAATACCCTGCAGATCAACATAAAGCATACACAGTAAATTATCCTGCTGCTGGTTATGGTACTTTAATGTACGAAGATCTTTGGCCAGGTAAAGGTGATTATGACTTTAACGACTTAGTTGTGGATTACCGTTACAAAACAATCACTAATGCTAATAATAATGTAGTAGAAGTTGAGTATACATTTGTAACAAGAGCAATAGGTGGTTCATTACATAATGGTTTTGCTTTTCAATTAGATGGAATTAATAAAAACAAAATCACTAGCATTACAGGTTCTAAAGCAACTAGCGCTTCTTGGATTTCATTAAATGCAAATGGTACTGAAGCTGGTCATCCAACAAATACAAATGTTTTAGTAGTTGATGATGCATACAAATTGTTTACAGTACCTAGCGGATATAGCTTTGTTAATACTGTTCCAAATGCTCCAAACTTAGGTACAGATACAACTAGAATAACCATTAAATTCTTAAACAATGGTGTTGCTCCTTCTGGTGGAACAGTAAGTTTATCAAGTTTTCCTAACACTGTATTCAATCCTTACCTAATTGTTGGTCAAGATAGAGGTAAAGAAGTTCATTTAATCAATAAAGTACCAACTGCAAAAGTAAATAATGCTTTCTTTGGAACGTTTGATGATAAATCAAATCCAGGTTTAGGTAAATATTATTCTACTGAAAATAATTTACCTTGGGCTTTAAACATTAACACTTCAGTTCCTTACGCTTCTGAACGTACTGATTTCTCTGAAGCTTATAACAAATTCATTGAATGGGCTCAAAGCGGTGGAACTTTATCTCCTAACTGGTACTTAAATTTAACAGGAAATAGAACAAACAGTAAATTGATAATCCGTTAATTTTTAAATTGTAATTTTTTAAACCTTGTAACTATAAGTTGCAAGGTTTTTTTTGTTTGAAATTTTTTGTTTGAAAAAATATTTACTTATCATTGTTAAACAAATAAATAAACAAAATATGAATTCAATTCTTAGAAATGTAATAGCAGTAATTGTAGGATGTATTTCAGGTGGAGCATTAAATATGGCAATTATAATGGTAAGTAGTTCTATAATTCCACCGCCAGCAGGTGCCGATGTTACAACTATGGAAGGTTTAACAGCTTCCATGCATTTATTTACTCCCATTAATTTTTTGATGCCTTTCTTAGCACATGCACTTGGCACTTTATTAGGCGCATACATTGCAGCTTTAATTGCTGCAAGCCATAAAATGATTTTTGGTTTGGTAATAGGTGCTTGCTTTTTAGTAGGTGGAATTATGAATATTATGATGCTTCCTTCGCCACTTTGGTTTAGCATTGTCGATATTGTTGGTGCATATATTCCTATGGGTTATTTAGGAGCAAAATTGGCAATTAAAAAATAAATTTTTAGACTCACAATTACATTTTTTTGTTTTATTCAAACACACTCGATGAGCAGACACTTTGGTCTGCCTCTAAAAGTAAAACAATAATATTTTCAATTTTTGTAATTTTATAATCTTTCCAACTTTGTAATTATATTGTGCCTCTATATGCACGAAAACGATTTTATTTCTATCATTGCCAATCAGCTTGGTATTCAACAAAAACAAGTAATAGCTACCATTAAATTACTGAAAGAAGGAGGCACAGTTCCTTTCATTGCTCGCTACAGAAAAGAACATACCAATGCGCTTGATGAAGTACAAATTGAAAATATTAGGTTGCTAAATTTGAAGTTTACAGATTTAGTAAAACGTAAAATTTCCATCATTGAAACCATTAGAGAGCAAGGAAAATTAACGCAATTATTAGAAAAAAGTATTCATGATTGTTGGGATTTAAATTTACTAGAAGACATTTATTTACCTTACAAACCCAAACGCAAAACCAAGGCAAGTATTGCCCGTGAAAAGGGTTTGGAGCCTTTGGCAATTTGGTTGTTGAAAGAAAATAACAACAGTCCTGAAATAGAAGCCAGTCGTTATTTGAAAAATGGTGTAACAAACGAAGATGAAGCATTGCAAGGAGCTCGAGATATAATTGCTGAAATGGTAAATGAAGATGCGAAAGCCAGAAATACCATCAGAAATCAGTTTGAAAAACATGCAGTAGTTTATACCAAAGTAGCCAAAGGAAAAGAAACCGAAGGAAGCAAATACCAAGATTATTTTAAATACGATGAACCTTTAAATCGATGTCCATCGCACAGGTTATTAGCAGTATTTAGAGGGGAAGAAGAAGGTTTTTTAAAATTAAGCATTGAACCTGATGAAGAAATTGCCATTCAAAAGTTAGATTACATTTTTGTAAAAAGAAACAATGATAGCAGCCATCAAATTACTTTGGCCATAAAAGATAGTTATAAACGCTTACTTTCTCCTTCCATGGAAACAGAGTTTAGGAACTTAGCCAAGGCCAAAGCCGATGAAGAAGCCATCAGGGTTTTTGCTGAAAATTTGAAACAATTATTGCTTTCAGCACCATTGGGAAGCAAACGAATTTTAGCCATTGATCCGGGTTTCAGATCAGGTTGTAAAGTGGTTTGTTTAAATGAAGAAGGTAAGTTATTGGTTGACGATATAATTTATCCTCACGAACCACAGCGCGATGAACAAAAAGCCATTGCAAAAATTAGTTTTTTAGTTGAAAAATATAATATTGAAGCCATTGCCATTGGCAATGGAACTGCTGGCCGAGAAACGGAAGATTTGATTAGAAACATTTCATTTAAAACCGAACCACAAATATTTATGGTGAACGAAAATGGTGCATCTATTTATTCTGCAAGTGAAGTGGCAAG
>JBMOGB010000225.1:0-6256 GCA_049318585.1 Bacteroidia bacterium
CAATATTACAAATGCTAGCTATACATTGTTGCATTTGCAAAGCATAAGGCATAATTTTTGGTTGCTGACAAACTACAGTTGTATCAATATTTCCAATTTTATACCCTTTTTCTGAAATTAACTCCATTACTTTTATGAGTAATATTTTGCTGTCAATTCCTTTAAAGTTTTGGTCGGTATCAGGAAAATGTTTGCCAATATCGCCTAAAGCAAGCGAACCTAAAATGGCATCGCAAATGGCATGTAAAAGTACATCGGCATCGCTGTGTCCAAGTATTCCTTTTTGGGCAGGAATGTGAATTCCCCCTAACCAAAAATCTCTTCCTTCTTGTAATTGATGTACATCAAATCCAAAACCTATTCTCATACTGAAATTTTTGTTTGTTAATCCAAAGGAACGTCTTCGGCTTTTAGCTTTTTCTTAGTATTTTCATCTTTTTGTTCTACAAAAGCATCAAAATCGAATGTTAGTGTAAAACGCAAAGTATTTTCTAGTGGATGGCGTTGAGCAAATGGCCATAAATAAGCCACATCTAAACCAAATACATTATAACGCAAACCTACGCCAAATGTGGCATACTGACGATTGCCTTTTGTAGCTGGTTCATAAAAATAACCACCGCGTAAAGCAAATTGTTTATTATACCAATACTCTAATCCTGATGAAATATTAATTTCAGAAATTTCTTCACTAAAACCATTTGGAGCATCATAAAATGATTGAATCATACCTTGCACCACGGGTACGTTTGGATCCATTCCTTTTGCAATTACTGGTTTTCCGTTTCTGTCAGAAGAGTCTTTGGTATTATTTGAATTTCTATAATAATAAGGATTTGTAGGGACCAATAATTTATTGGCATCTACCATTATAGCAATGCTGTTATATTCATCTAAATCAATATTGGCATAGCCACCCAAACGAAAGTTAATAGGAATAAAGTTTTCATTTTGAGCAGATGTATATGTAAGTTTTGAACCAATATTTGAAATTACTGCACCAAAACCATAGTTTAAGTTGTATTTCTTCTTGGTAGCTTTATCGCGGTAAACCGTGTTGTTTTTATAATAAGCGCTAATATCGCCAGCATAAGAATTACCTGCATCTATTGGGGTTTGGCTCTGATTGAAACCTCCTGCTAAGTTTGAGTAAATGTACCTGAAAGCTACACCTAAACTAAATTTCTCGTTTAGTTTTGTTGCATATCCTAAATCTATTGAAAGCTCATTTGGTGTAAAATTACCAAGACTTGCGCCAGAATTATCGGTAAATTGAATTTGACCTAATGAGAAATATCGCAATGAACCCGCAATGGCTGAGCGTTTGTCTAATTTATAATAAGCAGTTAAATACGATAATGAAATATCGGGCACTAGGTTTCTTAACCAAGGTGTATATGAAATAGCAACTGCTCCATTTTTAGTATTAAAAGGTGCTTTGGCTAAATTCCAGTGCATGGCATTTATATCATCGGGCATGGCAACACCTGCATCGCCTAAAGCAGCAGCCCTTGCATCGGGCGAAATACCCAAAAAAGGAACAGCGGTACTGATGGAATTTTGACCATTTTGTAATGCTTCAGTTGTTTGTGTAATTGTTTTTTGGCTATAAGCAGTTGTAAACAGTTGACTTGCTATAACAAATAAACTAAATTTTTTAAAATTTAACATGGTGTTTTTTTTCATTACTACAGATTGAATGCAAAAAAGTTTTTGCATGGTTTTTTAGTTATATAAATAAAGGTTTTTTGTAGTAAAAGTTTTGATTCAAATAGTAATTAGTTTTTTTTGCGTGTGCAATATAACTTTTTACAACAAATTCAAAACAAATTTCAAGTTTTTTACAAAAAAAACACCTTGAAATGCAAAAGCAAACAAGGTGTTTTGTATTATTAAATTATTAACTAAACCAAAGATGTAGGTGGTTCGGTTGTTTCTGGCTCATCTATTATTTTTTCAGCAGCTTTTTTATCGGCTTCTATTTGTGCTTCTTCATTTTCAGTATCTATTCTTACTTTTTCAGCATCCATGGCATCTATTTCATGATTGTGGTATTCGTAAGGGCGTTTGCCTAAAATTACCTCTAAATCGGCTTGGAAAATAATTTCTTTTTTCAATAATTCCTGCGCTAAAATTTCCAATAGTTCTTTCTTTTCAGTCAATAAAACTTTGGTTTTTTGGTAACACATATCTACTAAAGTTCTAACCTCTTGGTCAATTAATTCAGCAGTTTTATCGCTATAAGGTTTCGTAAAACCATATTCGTTATTTGGATCGTAGAAACTTAAGTTTCCAACTTTATCGTTCATACCATAAATAGTAACCATGGCATAAGCCATTTTGGTAATTCTTTCCAAATCGTTTTGCGCGCCAGTACTAATTCTGTTAAATGTAATGTCTTCGGCTACTCGTCCACCTAAAGTCATACACATCATGTTTACCATTTGTTCGGTAGTGTATAAATATTGGTCTTTTGGTAAATATTGTGCGTATCCTAATGCTGCAACTCCACGCGGAACAATGCTTACTTTTACTAAAGGATCTACATGTTCTAAAAACCAACCAGCAATGGCATGACCAGCTTCATGGTAAGCTACTATTTCTTTTTCGTGGTCAGAAATTACTTTATTTTTCTTTTCTAATCCACCAATTACTCTATCAATTGCAGCTTGAAAATCGGAAACATCAACTACCTCTTTATTTCTACGAGCTGCAATTAAAGCAGCTTCGTTACACACGTTCATAATTTCTGCTCCTGCAAAACCTGCAGTTTGTGTAGCTAGTTTAGTTTCATCAATGTTGTCAGCTAATTTCAATGGTTTTAAATGCACTCTAAATATAGCAGCTCTTCCTTTTAAATCGGGTTTATCAATTGAAATTTGTCTGTCAAATCTACCTGGACGTAACAATGCAGAATCTAAAATATCTGGACGGTTTGTAGCAGCCAAAATTATGATTCCAATATTGGTTCCAAAACCATCCATTTCGGTTAGTAATTGGTTCAATGTATTTTCACGTTCATCGTTCGAACCTTGCATGGCGTTTTTACCACGAGCACGACCAACTGCATCTATTTCATCTATAAAAATAATACAAGGCGCTTTTTCTTTTGCCTGCTTAAATAAATCTCTTACTCTACTAGCTCCAACTCCTACAAACATTTCCACAAAATCGGAACCTGAAAGAGAAAAGAAAGGAACTCCAGCTTCACCAGCTACGGCTTTTGCCAACAAAGTTTTCCCTGTTCCTGGCGAACCAATTAATAAAGCACCTTTTGGAATTTTTCCACCTAAAACAGTATATTTTTTTGGATTTTTAAGGAAATCAACAATTTCCATCACTTCTTCTTTGGCTTCATCTAAACCTGCTACATCTTTAAAAGTAATATTTACATTGCTTTCTTTATCGAATAATTGCGCCCTACTTTTACCAATATTAAATATTTGAGAACCTCCTCCACCTGCGCCACCGCTCATTCTGCGAATCATAAAAAAAGTAAAACCTATTAACAATAAAATAGGTAACCAATTCACTAAAAAGTTAGAAGTTTCTCTGGTGTTTGCATATTCAACAGGAATTTTTTCGTTTTGAGTAAACTCTTTTTGAACCTCATCTAAGTTTTTTTCAAAAGTAGTAACATCACCAATTTCAAAATAATATTGTGGTCCTACTTCACTAAAACTTCCTTGACTTTTTACCTCTTTGTATTTACTGTTATTCAACGAAGCTTTTTTAATATAAACTTCTGCTTTTTCTTTGTTTACAACAATTATTTTATCTACATCGTGCGTTAAAATCATGTTGTTTCTTACATCGCTCCAAGTAGTTTTTTTAGCAAAATCGCGAGGCATAAAGTATAAGCCAATCATTACAACAGCTATAATTCCATAAATCCAATAAAAGTTGAATTTTGGTAAATTGGGCTTGCGAGAATTGGGTTTATTTTCGTCTTGTGGTTTTAAATCGTCTGAATTTATATTGGCCATTTATATTGATTTTTTTAAAATTTAAATTTATTGTGATAAGTTTTTTCAAAACTACAAATAGTTTTGAGCTAGCAAAATGTATTTTAAAGTGATTGTAATTTTGTTTTAGGGTAATACCAAGCATTTTCTGTTGGAATAATCCATTCCAAATCAAACTGGGTTTTGTTGGTTACTTGGTTGTTAAATGCTTTTGTATTCGACAAATCATGTGTAGCCATTTTACTCAAAAATTCGGCTTTAGTCATACCTATTACTTCATTGTTTTCAAGCAATTGAACGCCCATTCTGTTAAATAAATTCAAATTAGTTTCAGTATCTATTTCTCTTATTAAATGGGTGAGTTTATCAATGCCGCAACCGCTAATTTCATGCACTCCTTCATCTACCATAAACACTAAAAAACAATGGAATAAAACTGCAAATTCTGCTTTTAATTGATTTTGATGAGCGGTCCAATTTTGAATAAATGGAACAGTTTTTTGATTAATAATGGCTAATTGTGAAGGTGAAATACTTCTATCGCTTGCGTAAATCCAAACTTTGGCGTTTGGTGGCATTTGGTTAAACTGATTGATCATTCAAAAAATTTGTTTTTGCAAACTTAACAAAAATCAATCCAATGACAGTATGGCTGAAAAAAAAGAATATTAGCAATATTTCTACAAAATGTAAGAATCTACTTTATATTAAAATATAAACAGAAATAAAGTCAGTATATTTTTTGAGTCAATAAAAATGAATCAAATAATCCTATTATAAAACTGTTTTTTAGCGCTTTCTATAGTTCTCTTTTTAATGCTTTGTTGGTGTTGTGTCGCCTCTACGAGGCTTTTGAGCTGCAGTTAGAGTATAGTTTTACAATAGTGTCGCTTCTACGAAGCTTGGATAAATTATTAGAGTACCTTTTAAAAAATACAATCTTTTAAAACTTTGAATAACTGTAAAATGATAAGCCAGTAAAAACCTCGTAGAGGTGAAACTTTGTTGGTGTTGTGTCGCCTCTACGAGGCTTTTGGGTTGCAGTTATACCAAATGCTCTTATAATTTAGGCCAAAGATGCGAAGTAATTTTTTATCAAGACAATGAACAAAAATCGTTTCATAGCAAAAGTTATGGTACTATTTTTTGAAGAAGTATTGATGAAAAAGAACAAGTAGATTGGACTAAATTATATGGGTATTTGGTATTAGAGTATAGTTTTACAATAGTGTCGCTTCTACGAAGCTATGATAAATTATTAGAGTATCTTTTAAAATATACAATCTTTTAAAACATTGAATAACTGTAAAATGATAAGCTAATAAAAACCTCGTTGAGGTGGCACAGTATAAACAACTAACGTCATTGCGAACGTAGTGAAGCAATCTCATGACAAAAGAGATTGCTTCGTACCGATAGCTATCGGTACGAAGCAATGACGTTAGAACGATGAATGTGTATTATTTAAAAAACTATTTTATTACCCCCAACTCTTTACCTACTTTGGTAAATGCTGCAATGGCTTTGTCTAAATGTTCTCTATCATGTCCTGCCGACATTTGTACCCTAATTCTTGCCTGACCTTTTGGAACTACTGGAAAATAAAATCCAATAACATAAATTCCTTCTTCTAATAATTTTGCTGCAAAATCTTGTGAAAGTTTTGCATCGTAAAGCATAATAGGAATAATGGCATGTTCACCCGGTTTTACATCAAAACCAGCAGCTTCAATGTGTGTTCTAAAATACTTGGCATTTTCCCATAATTTATCGCGCAGTGCAGTAGTTTTAGTAAGCATATCAAGCACCGCAATGCTGGCTCCAACTATACTTGGCGCTAAAGTATTACTGAATAAATAAGGACGAGAACGTTGGCGAAGCATGTCAATAATTTCTTTTCTACCGCTTGTAAATCCGCCACTGGCACCGCCTAATGCTTTTCCTAAAGTTCCAGTAATAATATCTATTTTACCTAAAACACCACAATGTTCATGCGTTCCTCGGCCAGTTTTACCCATAAATCCGCTTGAGTGACATTCGTCAATCATAATTAACGCTTCGTATTTATCGGCTAGTTCTACTATTTTATCTAGCTGCGCAATGGTTCCGTCCATGCTAAAAACACTGTCGGTAACTATAATTCTGTTTCTGCAATGTTTGGTTTCTTGTAACTTAGCTTCCAAATCGGCCATGTTATTATTTTCGTACCTAAAACGTTCCGCTTTACACAAACGAACACCATCAATGATACTTGCATGATTTAAAGAATCGCTAATAATTGCATCTTTTTC
>JBMOGB010000226.1:0-6250 GCA_049318585.1 Bacteroidia bacterium
CAAACCATGAACATCAAAATGCCAATTATGGATGCCATGTATAATATTATTTACCGTAACCTTCCAGCTAAATTTGAAATAGAAAAGCTGAGTGAAAAATTGGTATAAATTTAAAAGATATAAATGCAAAAAAGCAAGCCAAGTTCGTTTGATAACAATGTTTTAAAACGATTATTTAAGTTATCAAATCCTTATGCAAAACTGTTTTGGTTTACGTTTTTATTCACCATTTTATTTGCGCTTTTATCTACCATAAGGCCTTACCTTATTCAACATGTTATTGATAATTTTTTGCCAACAAAAGATTTCAGAAACATTTATATTTACTCCGCAATTATTTTTGGACTGTTAATTATTTCAACAGTTTTTCAGCTACTTTCAAGTTATTTAGGCGCATTGCTTGGGCAATTAATTATTAAAGATTTACGCGCAAAAGTATTTTCTCATTTAAGTAAATTACGTTTAAAATTTTTCGACAATACACCTGTTGGAACGCTGGTAACCCGCTGTATCAGCGATATTGAAACCATTACTGAAGTTTTTAGTGAAGGATTTATTAGCATCATGGGCGACTTATTGCAAATAATTTTCATCCTTGGTTTTATGTTTTACGAAAGTTGGAAATTAACATTGGTTAGTTTAGCAGTTTTTCCTTTTTTACTCATTGCTGCATATTGGTTCAAAGAGCGCGTGAGGGTTTCGTTTGAAGAGGTAAGGAACAAAGTTTCTGAACTAAATACTTTTGTTCAAGAACATATTATTGGCATGCAAATCGTTCAAATTTTCAACAAGCAAGACGAAGAATTTGAAAAGTTTAATGCTATCAATAAACAACACAGAGATGCAAATATTAAAGGTGTTTTTTATTATTCAGTTTTTTTTCCAATTGTCGAAATTATTTCGAGTATTGCCATTGGTTTAGTGGTTTGGTATGGAGCCAAAGAAACCATTGTTGGCGCAGCTTCAGCAGGTGTAATTGTGGCATTTATTATGTACATCACCATGTTTTTTAGGCCCATTAGGCAAATAGCCGATAAGTTCAATACTTTGCAAATGGGCATGGTAGCGAGCAAACGTATTTTTGCATTAATTGACGATGATTCTCACATAGAAACTAGTGGAAATTTACCACTTGAATCGCTCCAAAATCAAATAGAATTTAAGAACATTAGCTTTGCATATATTGACGAAGATTATGTACTAAAAAATATTTCGTTTACCTTAAACAAAGGAAAAAACATGGCTTTGGTAGGTGCAACTGGAGCAGGAAAATCTTCCATCATTAATTTATTAAGCCGTTTTTACGATTATCAAAAAGGCGATATTTTAATTGATGGAATTGAGCTAAAGCAATACCAAACCGATAGTTTAAGAAGCCATATTGCAGTGGTTTTACAAGATGTATTTTTATTCAGTGGTTCCATTTACGACAACATAACTTTGTTCAATAAAGAAATTACCATGGAACAAGTGGTGGCTACTTCAAAATTATTGGGAGCACATGAGTTCATTAGTCGTTTGCCAAATGGTTACCACCAATCGGTACAAGAACGTGGTTTAACTTTAAGCATGGGCCAAAGGCAATTGATTTCGTTTGTAAGAGCCATGGTGGTAAATCCAACTGTGTTGGTGTTAGACGAAGCTACTTCGAGCATTGACCAAGAAACAGAAGATATTATTCAATATGCCATTGCAAAAATGATGGAAGGCCGCACCAGCATTGTTATTGCACATCGATTATCAACCATTCAAAAAGCCAACGAAATTTTGGTTTTAGATAAAGGCGAAATAAAAGAACGTGGCACCCACGAAAGTTTATTACAAATAAAAGATGGTTTTTATACTGCACTTTACGAAACACAGTTTAAGAAGTAGGGTGGTATCACAAAATGTGACACCTCAAAATAATTTGTTTCAATAAAACAATTATATTTGTTTTTAATTATAAAAATATGCCAGAGTTATTTAGATTTTTTGGAATCAAGTTTTTCTTTTTTAGTAATGAACATGAACCAATTCATGTTCATATTGAAAATGCTGATGGTAGTGCTAAATTTATTGTTGGTGATGAAATAAAATTGGACAATAACCATGGAATGAAAAATAAAGATTTAAAAATTGCAGAAGGAATTATTGAGGAAAATAAAGATATAATTATTGCTCGTTGGAAAGAATATTTTAAAAAATAATATTGATGATTTCTATAAAAAAAGTTTGGTTTGATAATGATAAATTGTTTGTTGAATTAAACGATGAAAGAATAATTGGAACACCTATTAATTGGTATCCAAATTTAAGAAAAGGTACACTTTCTCAAATTCAAAATTATGAGATAAAAGGACAAGGAAGTTGGATTCATTGGCCCGAATTAGATGAAGATTTAAGCGCAGAAGGATTTCTAACATTTTCGAAGGAAACAATAACAGTATAGTTGTTATGAAAATTGAAAATCAACAAGAAAATTGGTTTGATGAACTACCAATTGAAATCCAAAATTCTGTTAGTATTGGATTGAAACAATCAGAAAATAATGAAGGGATTTCTCATAAGGAGGCGATAAAATATTTACTAAAAACTCTGAAGAAGTTGAATTTGAATAGCACCGAGTGAAACTCGGTGATTGGTTAAAACATAATATGGAACAACTCTGAAGGAGTTGAATAACTGAAACTTTTATTGTTAATCAAAACCACAAATTCCAACCAACCATATTTCACAAATAATTTTATATTTGGAATCCTTTTCAATTAATCAATCTCGAAATATGAAATTCAGAATTGTTGAAAAAGTAAATTGGACAAACAATTTAAACATTCTATCATCATTTAACCATTGTAGAGTTTATAACAGGATAAGTAAAAATTAAATCGCATAAATCACTGTAATATACCTTTTTTAAAGAAAACTTTTTATGGTATTGACCGCCAATAAATTGTGTGGTATATTTTCTGTTGCTTATTTCATTTACCTTAATTAGTCTTTTTAAAGCAATATTTTTTTTATCATTCCAAATAGTTTTTTTATGAGTAATCGGTTTAAAATAACTGGTATCCATTTTTTGTTTTTCTTTAGTATAGGTATAAATAATACCTTTTTCAAATTCGGTAGAAATTGCAAAATAATCATTACCATACTTTTTCATTAATTGATTGCCTAAATTATAAGTGAAGTATTTAAGATTTTTAGCCAAATGTGCAATGTGTGCTATAACAACTACTTTATGTGTAGGGTTTTTAATTAGGTAATTATTTATTTTAGCAAACATAAATGAATCTCTGATATGATCCGTTCTAGTGCGTCTTTGATAAATAAAATTTATATTTTCAATTAAATCATTAATTACATTCGGATAAGTAGCAAGAGTGTAGTTATTGGGTGTTAGTTCTAGCACTTGTTTTTTTATTTGTTCCAATTCGTTCAATGCCATTTTAAACCAATAGAGCGACTCATTTGTATTGTTGAGAATAAATATTTCATTTAGTTGTTTAGAAAACAAAGAATCCTTTATTTTAGTAGCTTCAATCACTATTCTTATATCCTCACCAAAGGCTGTATTGATTCCAATAATTGGTATTTTCATTTCACTTGCCATTTTGTATATTTTATCATAACTCTTGAAATTATTTTTTCTAATTATTTCATCCACTTGTATATTGGAAGCTTCAATAAATATGGCATCAAAACCCAAACTATCAATTAATAGTTTGCTTATATTATATTGGTCTTCTTTATATTCTTTTATCCAATGTACATTTTCAGCAATGGCTACTATTTTTTTGTTTTTAACTGCTTCTAGCAATTGTTTTATTTCGTCATTATTAAACGAAGTTCCAGCAATTTGTGCTTGTAAATTTGTATGAAACATAAGAAACAAGCAACTATTTAAGAATAAAATCTTGGTGAAACTGTTTAAAGAAATTGGTTTTATAAAACTGTTAAACTTCATTTTGGTATTTGATTTGTTTAAAAATATTTCATCAATAATAATTAAAAACTTTAAAAAAACTAATAATAATCTATTTTGATGCTTTAAATATTCAACTCCTTTGGAGTTGCATTCATTCTGTTTCATACTCCCTGCATTTCATGCAGGGTTATTCAAATTCAACTCTTTCAGAGTTGTCGATCTTGAAATATTTGAAAACTCGAATTGAGTTTAAAAAGCTCTTTGCATTATTTATTTTCAATTGCAAGTACTATCAAAATATAGTTTTTGAAATTATTTAAAAAGTTATTTGAAAAACGAACTCAACTAATCTATTTGATCTGCAACTCCGAAGGAGTTGAATTTGAATAGCACCGAGTGAAACTCGGTGATTGGTTAAAGCAGCATATGAAACAACTCCGAAGGAGTTGAATACCTTAAACATTTATTGTTAATCAAAACCACAAATTCCAACCAACCATATTCCACAAATAATTTTATATTTGGAATCTTAATCAGTTAATCATTTCCGAAATATGAAATCAGGAATGGTTTTCTATAGTCATTATTGGTTTACTAGTTATTGGCGAAGCTGCCATATTAATTCGTGGCAAAACAATTTTAAACTACGTTTTTGCCACGAACATTTTTAGTGGTTTGTAAAATTCAGATTTTATTTATACCATCCTAAATTGTTCTAAATAATAATAAAAAGATTTTTTATATATTAGTGTTTTCTTTAGTAACTAATCCATAATATAAACTGTAAAACCAATTGGTAGTTGCCCTGGTTTTTTAGGACGAACACCTTTTAAATTTGGGCCGTCTAGGTCGGTAATTGTTAAATCAATTTCGGTAAATGTTAATACACTTGCTTTTGGCAAAATAGAAATAGCCTGGTTACATTCTTTGCCAAAAAAGTTTCCTTTTATAGCAAAAGTATTTTTAATTTTACCATCTGGTTCATCAATATTAGCATTTTTAAGTAAAAGCGAAAAACCCGTTAAGCAATTCTTACGTGCCAAATGACCAATTTTAGGAGATAAAACCAATCGCGCATTTCCAACTTTAAAAAAATTTCTACTTACATCTATTCTTTTAAATAAATCAATTTGTTCCAAGCCATTATCTAAGTATAAATAATAGCCCGCTTTCATTTTAGTAAGCGTAGGATGTTCTTTTTGAGCAAAGCCATTTAAAGTTAATAATGTTGCAAAAATTAAGAGTATATTTTTCATAATATGTTTTTGAAAATGTTTGTAAATATAAAAGGTTTATAAAATCTATTTAGTTAAAAATTTCTTACTTATTAGAAACCCATATCCATGTTTTCTGTTGGGGCAATTGCAGGTTTTTTCTTGGTAAATGGATTTTCATTACTTCCAAATCTATAAGTTAAGGAAATAGTAACTATTCTACTTTCTCTTTTTCGTAAAGCTTCTGAGTTAAAATTGCTTCCTTCTATTTCCATGTTAAATTGCCTAATATCAAAAACATCACTTACATTTAAACCAACTTGCATTTTGCTTTTCATAAAATCTTTGCGTAAACCAATATCTACACCACTCATTCCACTTATGGTTGCTTGTCCAAATTTCATAGGCGCCATGTACATTCCATTTGCTTGAAAATAAAATGCTTTTGGCAACGGTAAATTATAAGTAAAACGCACATTCCAAGTAGTAATATCCGATTGTAAATCGCTTAGTACATTATTGCCATTAATTACATTTCTGTACCAATTCCCACTAAGCATGAGGTTTCCTAATTTTACAAAACTGTACCTAATAATGGCTTCTATTCCAGTATTTTCCGATGAATTAAAGTTGTAAAATGTCATGAGCGATTGGCCAGTTGCAGGGTTTACACTTCTGTATCTTGCTATCATATTATCGGTATAGCGGTAATATAAAGTGGCACTAAAATTCAGTTTATTTATCTGTGTCAAATAATTTAACTCTAAACTGTGAATGTATTCGGGTTTAATTGTAGGATTTCCTTGTCGTAAATTCACCGAGTCGCTGTAATCAATAAACGGATTCAATGTTTCAAAACCTGGTCTGTTTACCCTGCGGCTATAGCCAATTTGTAAATCTTGTGTTTTACTTAAAGCATATTTTACAAATCCACTAGGAAAAAAGTTAAAGTAATTATTGTTAAAAGTTGTTGCAGTAGTTTTTGAGTTTCCATCAATATTGGTAAGCTCCGAACGCAATCCAACTTGGTAATCAAATTTTTGTTTTTTGCAGGTATAAATGGCGTAAGCAGCCGTAATGTTTTCGTTGTAAATAAAATGATTACTAATTTTTGAATCTTGCCAATATT
>JBMOGB010000227.1:0-6245 GCA_049318585.1 Bacteroidia bacterium
ATTTATTATTTAAATTACAGAATACTTTTAGGAATAATTTTCTTGGTAAAAGTCATCACCCTTTTCTTTTTATTTACGTTCGAATCAGGGTTAAACTTCAGAGTTGTTACCAACTAATTTTTGCGGTTTTACTACGCCTATTTATTTTATAATAATATAACCAACACCTACCCAAAGCGAAACACTGAAATTTGGTTTATTATTGGTTTCAAAAGTTTCAGTAGAAAAGGTTTGTATCAGCGACATTTTTCCTTCACTGAAAAATTTAAATCGGTTCCAGTTGTAGTTAATGCCAGCACCTAAATCAATATTTAGTCCAATAAAATTATGGTCTCTAATGATGTCGGTATAAAAAATTCGGTATTTTGCAGTATCAAAATCGTGTATGGTGTATTTATTTTTTATTGTACTAGCACCCAAACCTCCAAATAAATAGTAATAGTAATTTTTGGCAGCTTCATCGTCATCATCCGATAGGTTATACAAGTAATTAACGGTGCCGTTGAAATATTTATATTCAATGGTATAAGGCACATAAATTAAATTTGGAATGGTGCCGTTTTCTTTACCTACCGCTTCGGTTTGATAATTTAATTGATACGGTAATTCGTAAGTAAAACTAGCAAAAACAGCTTGTCCGTTTTCGTTTGTTTTCAACTGTGCTTTAAGGTTTAAATGGGGCGTACTTCCCAAGTTCAAATAATTGGTTCCACCAAAACCTGCACTTAAACTAAAATACTCATTTTTCGATTGGGACAGAACCATGAGGCTTGATAATACAATGGAAATAATGAGTAGAATTTTTACGCGCATGCTTTTATTTGTTCACTACAAACTTAACATACTATTTTCAAGTTTCACAAGGTTGTTGATATTTGAATTATAAAAAAATAATTTGGACAGATGAAGCTCAAAGGAAGTTTTACTCCTTTATCAGTTTTATTGATTTAGAATGTTCGTGTTTTAAAAAATAAATGCCTTTATCAAGACAAGAAAAATCTTGGTTTTCTATGTTATTTCCTTCATAAATGAGCTGTCCATAAATATCCCTTAATTGAACAAATTCATGAGCATTTTCTTCATTTATTTTTATATAGGTAGAAAACGGATTTGGATAAATAAGAAATTCAGATTTAGAACTTTCAATGGTATTGATATTGGTTGATGATTTGCTTGTGTTAGTCCTTACACAAATAAGATAATTGCTATTTATTTTAAGGTCGTAACTTGTAATGCCAAATTGGGTGTTCCAATACCAAGCATTGGCTACTTGGTTTTGTTGAGTGGTAGAAGACCAATATTTTTTCACGCCCATATTGTTAAAAATATTGGTATTAACAGATGGATTAAAAAATCCTTCATCGTTCAGCGATTGTAACTCTTTGATATTTGGCATACGCCAATCACTATCGTTTTCAAGTATTAAATTATTGGCATACACTAAAGCATTTTCCCAAGAAATAGCATTGGTATTTGGTTCTTTTTGCCAAACTAAATTGGTTAAATTATCAGTGATAGTTCCGTTGCCATTATCGGTAAAATGATTGGAAATTACTGTTGGTGTTGTTACGTCTCTAACTGCTCTTACATGAAATTTTTTAGTTCCGCCAGCACTAATAGTTTCTGTTTTCTGATGATTTCCAATTCCGCCTCCAGCATTGGTTACCCATATTTTTGCAACATCGTTCGCTTGTTTGTCAGTTGTCCACCAATATTCTGCGGCAGTTTTGGTGAAATATAATATATCTAAAGCAGGGTTGTTATTTTGCAAATTTAAGATGCTATAGCCTTCATGTGCATTTGGTAATCGCCAATTGGTATAACCACCCAAAGTTAGGGTATCGCAATAAATAAAGGAATTTTCTACTGTCATTTCACCACCATCGGTTTGCTGCCACATTAATCCCGTAATGGTATCAGTAATTGTTCCATTTTTGTTATCAATATAAAAAGGCAAGTTGATAGAATAATCATTGTCTTCGCCAAAAGTATTGGTATAACCATTTTTTTGCCCTGTGTCGGGTAAACGCAGCATACTTTTAGTTGTGCTTTGAGCAAAAATATTTATACAAATGAATAATAGGAGTGAAGCAATGATTGATTTTTTCATTATTCTATAATTATCTTTTTGGTAAATACCATTTCATCAAAGCCAATTTTTAACAAATAAACCCCTTTACTAAAATTGCTAACAGGTATTTTATGGATATAACAATTGCTTTCAAATACTTTTACTCCTAATAAATCATATACACAGATGGTTTGAATTTTCTGAGCATTTAAATGATTCAATAAATCAATGTAAATATCCGTATTTGCTGGGTTTGGATAAATTTGAATATGGTTATTCAACCCATTTGTTTCTTCTGTTTTACTAGCTGCAGTAACTGTTTTACGCACTACAACTTCATTATCTAAAATAATATTACTGCTCCAAATAAACTGTGCATCATTGTTGACATCATCAAAAATATCAGTAAAATTGGTATAAGCAGGTTTGTTATCAACACCAACCGTTGCGTTAGCATAAGTATTCGCATTCGGCCAAGATGAATCATCGAATGTTGTAGCTTGCCAGTTTGCTGGTTTTGTCCAATGCAAGGCATAATATTTACTTCCATCGCTTGAATTAGCAGTGCTACAATTTGTTGAGATTCGGTTGCTACCGCTTTCTGTAGGGCAAGATAAATCGGTAATGGGCGCAGTGTAAAAAGTTTGAGCTTTCCAATCACTTCCCGTTTTAGCTATAATATTATTGCTTGCATCTTTAAAAACTGCTACCATGCCACCATCACCAGGATGATAAGCAAATCCACCATTTAATTCTGAGCCTAATCCCAAGTTTTCTTCCCAATCAATTAGGTTCATGGCAATGGTAAAAGGGCGTTTTACTTTGAAACGAACAATGCTAGAATTGAATTGTGTAAAAGGAACTTTGTCTTTACCAACTGGCGTTCCGTTGATATACATTTCAAAATAATTGTCGGCAAACACATAGGCTGTAATCACTTCTCCATCGGCATCCACCGTAACAATATCCGAACCATTTAAAGCGGCCAAAGCTGAGGATACATTTGCAAAATTATTTCCATTACAAGCATTGTTTAAGTCGGATGAAAATGGAAACGAAGTATTGGTAAAATTCACTGCAGCTGGAACCGTCCAAACAGAACTATCGCTTGCTTTTATTGTTCCAACTCCTGCTATTCTACCCCCAGTGCAGGTATATAAATTAGTGGTTATTGTGGTTGCAGCTCCTTGTGTAACCGAGGCAGTTCCTTTGTATTGTGCCATTGCACAGGTTGGTGCAACCAATAAAAAAATAGCGTAAGGGAAGTAAAATAGTTTTTTCATTATTTGTTATTGAATAATAATTTTCTTTGTAATTTGAATGTCGGAAAACTGAATTTTTATGAAATAAATCCCAGTAGTAAAATTTTTCAAATCGATTGTTTTTTCAAACTGATTTGTAGCATAAACCTTTGTGCCATTTAAACTGTAAATGGCAATATCTTTTACTAGGTTAGCAGGAGTATTGTTTTCTAATTGCAAGTACAGTAATTCTTTACTCGGATTTGGATACACTGAAAAATCATTTTTATTCAATGAAATTTCTTTAGTGTTAGTGTTATTATTTGGAACAGTACAAATGGTAGTTCCATTGTAATTAGTAGTAGTCAATACACCCGAAACATAGTAATTAAAAGTATAAGCACCCGCTGGTGTCCAGCTATAAACGACAGAGTCGGTAACACCCGCAAGTGTATATGTTAATTTATAACCATTGCCATTTCCATTAGGAATACAGCTGGTAATTACAGCTCCTTTAAGCGGAGTTCCTGAAGGGCGAACTCCTTTAGCCGATGCCTGAGGTATAATTTGCAAAGTGGTGTCTTCTGTAACTTTTCCAACCATATTTCCTATCATATAAGGAGCGGTAGTTGTTCCGTGGTAATGATAAATTCCATTACTTCCATCGTGTCCGTGGTTAGCATCTAAAGTTTTCATAGCAGTTCCATCGGGTTCCAATGCACCATAAACCGCATAACCGTCAAGGGCAAAAGCAATGGGAATAATATCAGTTGTTTTACTGTCTAAAAATAGTGGAGCAGTGTGGTAATGATAATCATCCGCTCGACCACAATGTCCTCCAAAATCATCTAACTGACCATCCAAAAAAGCATCCACACCAGTATTGGTGTATGGGTTAAATATGGCGATTCCATTGGCTGCTACAGCCACTGCACCCCTTAAAAAATGTTGTTGATTAACAGGAACAGGTGTAGTAGCTTTTACCGGATTCAATGGAATACTCCACGCATTTGTTCCCACATAACATTGCGGAATTGGATACTGTTGTTGCCAACCGGTAATGGTTGCCATCATTAAATGGGTAGGCAATCCCAACGATTCTACATAAAAATAATTGGCATCGTAACGCGTATTTACCTCAGGCTTAAATGGGGCAAAAGCTGAATTTACAAACAAAGGATCAGTGGTGGTTTTCATTAAACCTTTTGTAAAACCAAACAGGGTTACACTTGCACTGACAATTAAAAGTGGAGTTACTAATTGCAATTGTTTTTTATTGGCAAAATGGTACATGCCGAATGAAATCATTGCAATAATTAAGAGCACAAATAAATATTTATAATTAAAGGTTTTTACTGCTGCTGGCGCAATTGCTTTATCTTTTTGATTGTTTAGTTTTTCTATTGCATGGTATTTACTTAACACGTAATTCTGATCTTTAAAATCAAGTGATTTCAATGGGAAATTAGCAATATTTCCATTGGCATCTTCAATAAAAACAGTACCATTTTTATACATAAAAAATGAACCAACAATGGTTTTATTTTGCTTTGCAATATTCCATTCTTTTGCAACAAATTGACTATTGCGTGCATTATGAGCAAATGTAATTTGGCTCAATAAGCATATGATAATGATGGTAAATATTTTCTTCATAAGTTGTTTTTTCTTTAACGAGCAATCATCAATTTATTGCTCAATTTTAAATTGTTTTCTCCTGTTAGTTTGTAGTAATAAGTTCCGTTTGGTAAAGGATTGTTATTGAAGTCATTTCCATCCCAAATAATTTGGAATGCACCATTCAGCACCAGTCTATTATCGATTAATTTTTTTACCATTTGCCCTTGTTGATTATAAATAGCCAGGTTTATTTTTTGAGTTTCTAAAAGCGAAAACTCAATTTTTATTTCATTAGAAAACGGATTCGGATACGACAGTTCATCGATATAGTTTTTATTCCATAAAATTGGCGAACCAGTATTCAATGAATCGTAACAGTTTAAGGTGCCAATATAATAAGTAGCAGAAATGTCTTTGTTTTTTCTTGAACCTGTTTCGTTCTTAGGCAAATAAGCCCTCACATAATCTATTTTTGCACCATTACCGTCTACAGTAACTTTCAAATGCCCTGAACCTGGTAATATTTGCCCTTCCAAATAACCATATTTGATAGCTTGTCCAGTAGAAGTAAAATTAGGATGACTTGGCTGAGGAATTTCTTGATAATACAAACAGTTTTTTTCTTGTTTACCAAAAAAGTGATCGTGGCCATGAAAGAAAATATTTACCCGATGTTCGGCCAATAAATCTTTGATAGGTTTATACCAACCTGGTCTATTGGCTTCAAAGCCACGGGTATTATTTAAATTATTTCCTCCCCATTCATATAAATCTGCCACTTCTACACCACCACGACCATCAGGATCGCCACCAATAATTTGATGTGCAAATACAAACTTAAATTTGGAATTGTTTTTTTCTAAGGTTGACTTCAACCAATCATATTGCGTTTTTCCTAATGTCCAACGCCAACCATTCAATGAATCTGGCTTTGGGCTAGTATACCAATAAGGATCAAGTACTATAAATAATGCATCGCCCCATTGCCATGCATAATAATTTTCTCTTTGTCCTACAAAAGGATGAACAATGGTATCGCCCGTATAGAAAGTATTTGGAAATGGATTGGTAAAATACTTTTTTCTATCTACTGTTCCCCAAACAGCTACATTATTTGCTGTATTATTTAATTGCCAACCGGCTTCGCCTTCATGGTTGCCAAGAGCAATAAATAAAGGAACAGAATGTCCTATGGATTCATAATACGAACGCATTAAATGACAGCGATAGGTGACAGTATCTCTTGGAACAACTTTGGACGCATTAGTTAATTTATCCGACATCAAAAAGTCGCCTAAATCAATCATGAAATC
>JBMOGB010000228.1:0-6234 GCA_049318585.1 Bacteroidia bacterium
TATTTATGGTGAACGAAAATGGTGCATCTATTTATTCTGCAAGTGAAGTGGCAAGGGAGGAGTTTCCAGATAAAGATTTAACAGTTCGTGGTTCGGTTTCTATTGGCCGCAGACTTGCTGATCCGTTAGCAGAGTTGGTGAAAATTGATGCAAAGTCAATAGGAGTGGGGCAATACCAGCACGATGTTGATCAAAATAAATTGAAACAAAGTTTGGATGTGGTGGTGCAAAGTTGCGTAAATCAGGTTGGGGTAAATTTAAATACTGCCAGTAAAAGTTTGTTAACTTATGTGTCGGGTTTAAGTGTGCAAACAGCACAAAATATAATTAATTTTAGAAATGAAAACGGTGCTTTTACTTCCAGAAATCAGTTGAAAAAAATTCCACGATTGGGCGATAAAGCTTTTGAACAATGCGCAGCATTTTTACGAATTCCAAATGCAAAAAATGTATTAGATAACAGTGCAGTGCATCCCGAAAGTTATGTTATCGTAGAGCAAATGGCTAAGAAAAATGCTTGTTCTGTAAATGATTTGATTAGTAACGAAACCATTCGAAAAACCATAAAACCCGAAAATTATATTACAGAAACAGCTGGTTTATTAACCATCAACGATATTTTAAAAGAACTTGCAAAACCTGGCCGCGATCCACGAGAAATGATTAAACAATTCAGTTTTGCAAACGTGAAAAAACCAGAAGATTTATACCAAGGAATGATATTGCCGGGCATAGTTACCAATATTACCAAGTTTGGTTGTTTTGTTGATATTGGCGTAAAACAAGATGGCATGGTTCATATTTCACAGTTGGCCGATAAGTTCATTGCAGACCCAAATCAAGTAGTAAAATTACAGCAACAAGTACAAGTAAAAGTATTGGAAGTAGATTTGGTAAGAAAACGAATTGGATTGACTATGAAAGGTTTTTAGCTACAGTTTTTTAGCCAAAGTTTTTAGGCACAGATTACACAGATTACACAGAAATAATTAATAAAAAGTCTGCGAGAATCTGCGGGCAATAAATTTAAAGAAAGAGTTTTAGCTATGCAAGTTTATAGCCACAGATTACACAGAAATAATTAATAAAAAGTCTGCGAGAATCTGCGTTATCTGCGGGCAATATTTTAAAGAGAAAGTAAAAGTTATAAAAGTTTTAAGCCACAGATTCCACAGATTACACAGAAAATAATTCACAAAAAGTCTGCGAGAATCTGCGGGCAATAAATTTAAAGAAAGAGTTTTAGCGGTGCAAGTTTAAAGCAACAGATTTCACAGAAATAATTAATAAAAAGTCTGCGAGAATCTGCGGTATCTGCGGGCAATATTTTAAAGAAAAAGTATAAGAGATAATTTTTTTATAGCCACAGATTATTTTGAAATTTAACATCCAAAAGTCTGTGTTTTCTGTGAAATCTGTGGCTAATATTTTAAAAGAAATCATTTGTTTTTGAATCCTAATTTGTAATTTTTTTGTTTATGAATTATTTATGTGTAAAAAACCATCTTTTTTTATTTAAATTGCTCAAGTTTAATAGTTAAACCTTGAAGCAAACAATACAAAATATTTTAAATTTATTCGAAAAAACAGCTAAAATCAAATCAATTGGTTTGTTGTTATTTGTGTGCGTTTTGTTTGGTTTAAATAACACATTTGCAGATACTAATTTTGAAATAAAATTTATAGAAAACAAAGGACAATGGGATTCAGAAGTATTATTTAAAGCCGATATTCCAAATGGACATTTATTTATTTCTAAAAATTGCCTTACCTATTATTTAATTGATAAAAAAGCAGTTCACGATCATCAACATGGGCAGCAAGTTTTCTCGGGAAATGCTCAAGTAGTGAAGGTTTTTTTTGATGGAAGTAATCCAAAAGATTTAGAAATAGAAACACATCAAACTTTTGGTGAAAAGTATAACTTTTTTATTGGTAATCAAGCAACTTGGCGAAGTGGAGTAAGGGCTTTTCGTCAGGTTATTTTAAAGAATATTTACAAAGGAATTGACTTAGAAATAAATAGTAACGGATTTTCTGCAAAGTCCAATTTTATAGTAAAACCATTTGCCGATCCTACTCAAATTAAGTTGCGTTATGTAGGAGCAGATTCTTTAAAAATTAAGAATGAAGATTTGGTGGTAAGTACTTGGGTGGGTAATATATTGGAACAAAAACCTGAATCATTTCAGCGTTTAAAAACAAGCGCCACTAAAATTTATTCTGCTTATCAATTAAATAATAATATACTCACTTTTAGAATTGGAGAATACGAAAAAGACAGAGAATTAATTATTGATCCAACACTTATTTTTGGTACTTATGTAGGTGCAATTTCCGATAATTTTGGCTTTTGTTCTGCTTTTGATCATAGTGGAAATACTTTTGCAGGAGGAACAGTTTACGGTGCTAGTTTTCCAAGAACAACGGGCAAGTTTCAAGCTTCATTTGGTGGTGGAAATGGTACAGGTGGTCAATATGCCCGTGATTGTATTATTACCAAATTTTCGCCCGATGGTACTGACATGATTTGGGCTACTTATTTAGGTGGTTCAAATAACGAAGAGCCGCATAGCATGATTGGAGATAGCAGTGGTTCTTTAGTAATTATGGGTTCTACTTATTCTTCTAATTTTCCTGTTTCTGCTACTGGTTACGACAGAACTTTTAATGGATTATCCGATATTTTTGTAAGTAAATTAAGCAGTGATGGAACTACTTTAATAGGTTCTACTTTTTTGGGCGGAGCAAAACGTGACGGAATCACTGGTATAGAAGAAAGTGGTTACCCTACAAACAATGGAATTTTATGTTATAATTATTCTGATTGGTATAGGGGCGAAGTAATAGTTGATAGATTCAATAATATTTATATTTCTAGTGTAACTTCATCGGCAAATGTCGATTTATTACCTTTGCCAAATGCCCTTCAACCAACTTATGGTGGAGGAGTAACAGATGGATTAATTGCTAAATTCAACGCTTCGTTAACTAATTTGAATTTTTGTACTTATGTGGGTGGTTCGGGCGATGATGCTTGTTATGCAATTATTGTTGATGCGTTAAATAATTTATTTGTTACTGGTGGAACAACTTCTAATAATTTACCAAATGTAACTTCTGCTTTTCCTTATCATGGCGGGGTTGATGGATTTATTTTAAGAACAAATTCAAGTGGTACAGTTTCGCCAACAACAATTTATATTGGTACATCTTCCTACGATCAAAGTTATTTAATTCAAGAAAATGAAAATGGAGATATTTATGTAATTGGTCAAACTACAGGAGCCATGTCAATTACACCAGGGGTTTACGGAGTAGCCAATGCAAAGCAATTTGTAAAAGGTTTCAACAGGGCTTTGACTACTGAAATTGTCTCAACAACTTTTGGAAAATCGGCTTTATATCCTAGTTTATCACCAACTGCTTTTGTAATTGATAAATGTAATCGTCTTTATTTTAGTGGTTGGGGTGGAAATACAAATGCGTATAATAACCCAAATGTAGAAAGTACTATAGGGTTGCCAACTACAACAAATGCTTTTCAAAGAACTACCGATGGAAGCGATTTTTACTTAATGATTTTAGGTGATGGTTTAAAGGAATTAACTTACGCTAGTTTTTATGGTGGTTCCCAAAGTGCTGAACATGTAGATGGTGGAACCAGTCATTTTGATCAAAATTTTATTATTTATCAAACAGTTTGTGCAGGTTGCTGGGGCAATAACGATTTTCCAACTACGCCTAATGCTTGGAGTAATACTAACCCAAGTAGAAATGGTTTTGGTGGTGCTGGTTGCAATATTGGTGTATTCAAATTTAACTTAGATGCATCTATTTATCCTCCCGAATTTAGAGATACAATTTTGTATGTTAATGCTGGAGATACTTTAAATTTTATAGCTAATGTTTTTGATAAAGACAACGATTCAATATTAGTTTCGGCAAGCGGATTAATTCTGCAATCTGGTGCTAATCCTGCTACATTTAATATGGAAAACAGAAGCAAAGGTTTAACACAAGCTAGGCTAATTTGGCCTACCTTATGCAAAGATTTACTAACCGATACTTTTTATGTTGATTTAAGTTTGTTAGACAATGCTTGTCCTATTTCAAAAACAGGTTTTGGTAAAATAAAAATTGTTGTTTTATCACCTCCTATTTTACCACCATTTCCCGAATGTTTAAATAGTTTATCATCAAGTTCAGTTAAAGTAAAATGGGCTCCTTATGCACAAAAACCAAATACTTTTGGCTACTTAAAATTGATGAAAAGTACCAATAATAGTCCATTTGTTTTAATTGATACCATTGCCAATTGGCAAACAAATGAACGAATAGATTTTAACGCATTTAACCATAGAATTATTCAAACTAGATACATGCTTATTGGTGTAAATAATTGTGGATTTATAGGTGATTCTAGTAGAATAATTAACAGTATTTATGAAGGTGATACAATTGTAAATCCAGGATTTTTAAATGCAAATGATTCTATAATTGAATTTATACAAACCGATACTTTAAACGCAACATTCACTATTTACGATACCGAAAATAAAGACTCTGTTTTTGCCGAATTATCGGGAAATTTATTAGAATTTAAAGATTTAGCTATAGTAAAAACCGATGATTTAGGACAAGCATCTGTAACTTTTAGAATGACCACTGATTGTAATACTAAAATTGCATCTTACGTTTTATATATAAAAGTTCGCGATAATCAATGTCCGCAACCACGCGAAAAAACAAAAGTGGTTCATGTAAATATTTTGCCAATAAAGAACTTGCCTTTACCTTTATTACAATGTCCTCTAAAATTGAATAATAAAACAGTTAAGCTGGTTATTCCAGAAGTAATAACCAATAAATATTTTAAGAAATTTAAGCTAATTAGATACAATTCCAATAATTTTCCTACTACTTTAGGTGAATATACAAGTTGGGACTTTGAAGACTTTTTTATTGATACTTTAGCCTTTGATAATTCAAAAATAAACTACTGTTACCAATTAGTAAGCACCGATATTTGCGATAAACCAGCCGATAGTTCTAACAGAATTTGTATGCGAATGACTGATGCCATTTACCCCGATAAATTAACTTGGAATACTGTTACTGTAAAAAATGATCAAGAAGTAAAATTGGTTTGGAACAAATCGAATAACGATGATAAATATTTTTTAAATTACAATATTTATAAAATGCAAGACAGAAATGGAAATGGATTTACCTATTTAAATACAGTAAATGCAATTAATGACACAACTTATACCGACACAGATGTAAAAGTAGATGACCATTCTTATTGTTATAAAATTACCAATTCGAACGAATGTGGGTTGGAAAGTATCAATAACGATTCGGCATGTAGCATACTGCTAAAAGGTGTTTCCGAAAAAATAGTTCACACTTTAACTTGGCAAGATTTTAACTATTGGACAATGGGTACTCAAAAATTTGAGTTGCTGGAAGCCAATGAATACAACCGGAACTTTGTAAATATATTGCCTAATAATAACAAACAAATGGCTTTTCAAGACAAAATATTTGATTACCAAGTTGGGTTATATTATTATCAAATTATAGCACACCAAAACCCAAATATTGGCAATGCAATTAGTGAATCGAATACCATAGAATTAATGCAAGCACCTTATGTATTTGCGCCAAATGCTTACACTGCAAATGGCGATAACTTGAACGATGTTTGGAAAGTAGAACATGCTTTTGTAAAAGAATTTAACTTAAAAATTTATAACCGTTGGGGACAATTATTATTTGAAACCAACGATAAAAACAAGCCATTCAGTTTAAATTTAACCAACCAACTAATAGCTAATGATGTGTATGTTTATATCATAAACTACAGTGGTTGGACAGGTGAAGGCAATACTTTAAAAGGTAATTTTACCGTTTTAAAGTAGTTTGTATATACCCCTCAGTCCTTCGGATAGCTCCACTTAGCAGGGAAGCAGCGTTTATTGGAGGATATTAATATTAATTTTTATGTTTTTTTTACCACTCAAAGCTCCCCTCCTTTTTTCAAGGAGGGGTTAGGGGTGGTTTTATTCTTCATACCTTTTTTCAAGGAGGGGTTAGGGGTGGTTTTATTCTTCATACCTTTTTTCAAGGAGGGGTTAGGGGTGGTTTTATTTCTTAAAACATTTTTTTATTTCTTCCAAAACCCAATTGGTATGTTCAAACACAAATTTGTTTTCAAACCGAATTACA
>JBMOGB010000229.1:0-6199 GCA_049318585.1 Bacteroidia bacterium
AAACATGATTGAGTTTATGTTTAACAACATGTTTTTTGAAACTATTGTACGCATAACGGTAACCGTTTGAATATATTAACATTAGACATAACGCATAAAAACAATATATTTTTCGATTAATTTTACTATTTGAGTTCCACAAAGCCTCATAGTGAAATTCTAGTTTTAAAAAAGAAACATAAGATTGTTCCATCTCGAGTCGATAATTTTTGAAGCCCCTTTTATTGATTTGAAAACTTTTTATAATTTGATAAAAATATTTGTATCTTTGTTTTAAATTGGAAAAAGGCACGTAATTTTACAGTCAAATTTATTATTGCTAAGGTTGAATTCTTCTTGTTTACGGAACTGAATGGCTAAAAATAATCTATATTTTTATATCATACATTTTTTTAATCTACTTCCAAATAAATCACTATATTTGCACACAAATCACAAACAATCTAAATTCACATATATAATCCAACCTAAAAAAAATAAATGCAAACTCCTTATAGAAGTATCATTTCTAGTAATATATTAATTAGCTGCAACTTAGTAAGTATGCAGCTGATTAAATAATAAACATATACGAACATCTAGTTAGGATATTAGAATTTAGTTCGAAAAGGGGATAATTCATATTATATTAATCAAATAACATATTTAATTGAAATTACACATTTCAATTTAGCCCTTGGAAAAATAATAAGAAAGGTTCATGAATCGAAAAATACTGTGCTAGATACGGGTGGAAATCTAAAAATCAATTATTAAAAATTTAAAACAATTTATTATGAAAGCATTGAGGTACATTATTTTTATACCATTAGTCTTTTTGATTATTTGGCTAGTTAATTGGTTATTGCATTTATCATTTTTAGGCATAATGAGTTTGAGCAATTTTTGGGTAATTACTTTGTTAGTGGTTTTTGGAGGAATAATCGTAACTGCATTTCATTTATTGCCTGTTGGTATTGCTTGGTTATCTGCAAAAATCTCTCCAAGTAAAAAGTTTGCTTTTTATACTATACTGATAATAAGCATTTTATTTAGTGTGAGTTATATTGTACGATTTTTATCTACAACATTTGTTTATGAAAATGAATTTGGCAGTTTAGGTTTATTTTTGGGATTAATACTAACTTGTTTAATTATTGGTATTAATTCTTCTTTGTCAGTTGGGGCTAGTTTAGAAATGTATAATGAGAAAGGAACTTTTCTTGGAATTCTAGCTGTAATTGGTACTATAATCTTCTATTTGGGTATATTTTTAGCATTCTGCTTTCTGACAATTCAAATTTGCTATATCGACCCAAATAAATCCTATACATGGTTTTCGGGTATCTGGCACGGACTATTTATAATTCCTCATTGGATTGTAAGTTGGTTTTCAGATGACATATATTGTAAAGCACCAAATTCAACAACCGCTTATAGCGTTTGGTGGTGGTTAACCTTTGTTTCCTCAAGCTTAAGCATTCTCGGAGGTGGCGGTAGTAACAGAAGTTAATATAAAAGTATTAAAACTATACGATGTACTGAAATACAAATGCATATAGACTCGGTCGTTAGTCAGAATACAAAAAATAAAAAACTCATTGAGTTACGAAACTAACGACAAAATATAACTATTGTATATCAACAACTTACCTTGTATTTACTCAGAATCATAAAAAAATAATACGTATATGATAAACGAAAATTATTTTACAACTAAATTAGATTTTATTGTAAACAGGTCATTTGAGCTTAAAACTCTTTATAGGAGTTTTTACATTCTAGACAAGAATACTGCCATAAAGCTTGTTTCCGAAAATTTCGACATTAGAAATGATAAAGAAAAACATATTATAAATACGTTCAAATATCATGTAAATAAAATAGTTAGTCCTGTTTTTGAGAATCAAATATTATTAGCACAATTTATTTATGGGATATCTATCTCAATTATCAATGCAATAATGTCAGGTGACTATTATTCAAAATATTTTTTCAAACGAGTCATTGATTTATTATGTCTCCAATTAAATTTCGAGACACATAAGACATTGACCATTTCTGAATATAATAAATCAAAAGTTTTACTTGAAGAATATTTTATAACAAAATCAACAAGTGGACTTTTTACTGTTGAATCTTTGACAATGGAACCTGAAATTTTAGAACTTCATAAGAGAGTTTATTTAAACGCATTGTTATTGACATTTGATAAGTGTGCCGAGACAGAAAAATTTCAGTTTAATCTAGAACTAAATGTTGTAAAATGCTATGAAGCTGAACTGACAAAGAAAACTCAAAAAGAAATTTCTGAATCAAATTGTTTTAATTTATCAGATGAAAAAGATAATGAAGAATATGAGAATTACTATAAATCAGATTCTTGCGACTACGACAACGTTATGAATAGTCCATATTACAACGATAATCTAGATATGGATCAACAAAGTCTTGAATTTTGGAACAATTTATAAAAAAGAATATGACTATTGCTAACATACACCTCGTTCATTGCTAGACACTGTTTAGTATGATATAAAATCATTATCTTATTGTTAAATAGTACTAAGTAGCCCTTTCTCACATGCCGAATGTGTACATTTGCACATGCAAAAAAACTCTAGTTAAGTCCAATAGAATATACAACATAACAATTTTTCAAAAGTTATAAGTTGCCGTTGAGTGATTATTTTCAAATCCCAATTTTTGAATTCCTCTGTTTTTATTCACATCTTTACAACCATGCAAACTTCAGTATACCTAACTTTTTGTTTATCTGAATGCCAAAGGGAATTCTTATAATAGTAAATCCATTTGTTGATAACTTTCACGAAAATTTATACATTTCCGGTTTAATAATTGGAAAATAAATCCATACATTTGGAGCTCTATTTATACTCTCAATTTCTCCTTTAAATTCGTGGTTTTTGTTGAATCTTTTATACAATATTCTATTATGGTACCAAACCTTACTAAACGAATTGAAAACATTATTCGACATAGCGATGATGAAAATGAAATTTTATATTTGTTAAATCAATTGATTGCTGAACAAGATATTAAGCCGAAAAAGCTAAAGGAATCAAAAACTATTTCTGAATTATTTATTGAAAATAATGAAGTGATTATGAATCCTGATACAACACCTAAGATTATCAAAACGGGATTTTATTCTTTAGATAAATTGTTAGGTGGATTTATGTTAGGTGATTTTATAGTTTTTGGTGGAAGACCAGTAATGGGACTAACACAGTTATTCGTTAATTTAGCTATAAATATATCCAGAACAATACCAACACTTTTTGTCAGCTTAGATTTGAATGAATTTAGATTAACAAGTAGAATAATATCATTGCTTACAGGTGTTGGGTTACAAGATATTGTTCAAATGACTTTTAATGAGCATGAAAAAGAATTAATTAATTCAGCAAAAGGAGAAATTGATAAATTAAATTTGCTTGTAAACGATGAACATGCTAGCTCATTATTGGATTTCAAAACTTTGTGTCTGAAACATATTGAAGATCATGACGTAAAAGTAATTATTGTTGATGAACTCCAATTACTTAATCCGGCCTTCAGATATCGTAATAGTCGTGAAATGGAGATTAGTTCTATATGCAAGATGCTGAAAAGTATAGCCAAAGAGTTTAATGTATGTGTTATTGCCGGTAGTCAATTAAATAGAGGTGTTGAGGGTAGGTCAGGGCTTGAAGGAAAGCGCCCTCAATTGTCCGATTTACGTGAAAGTGGTGCAATAGAACAAGATGCCGACAAAATTATTTTCATTCATCGTCCGGAGTATTATCATTTAACAGAGGATGCCCAAGGCAATTCACTTATTGGAATTATGGAATTAATTATTGCAAAGAATAGGATTGGACCATTAGGTGATGTTATTTTAAGAAAAAATGATCTGTTTACCACTAGTTTTGATAAAAAATATGATGAAAATGATGAGTTTTTTTTCTCAGAGAAAAGACTGAATGAAACAAAAGAACCGCCTTATTGATTTCAATATCAATAATTAATAAACTCATTTTTTATAGTAATATCTTATAAATTGAGCCGTTGTCAAGAAATTATGAGTCGAATTAATTTAGACTTGCGGTTGTGTTCCTGCAACCCACTACGGACGGGGAGGTTTTCAATGCAAGTGCATTGTTAATACCTGCGATGCTCACTCCGTTCCGCTTCTCGGTATTAACAAGAAATGGATAATCTGCAACGGCTCAATTTTTTACTTTATATATTATGGTTGATTATTTGTCAATAGTTCAAAATGAATTAAACTCACATAGTTTTAATTTTAATTCACCGTATTCACCTTATTCGCCATTGCAATATTGCTTTAACAAAATCAAAACAAATACAATTAGATTATTAATGTCTAATACTGCTGATGAGTTAAGTAATTTATTAGTAACACCTTTTTCTGCTCTACAATCAATTATAAATGAACCTGAATATATCTCATTCAAAATTCCTAAGAGAAAAGGTGGTACAAGGGATATTTATGCGCCTAAAGCTCGACTCAAAGAAGTTCAAAAAAAACTGAATTATTATTTACAAGCATACTATTTTTGTGTGAAACCATCAGAGATTCATGGTTTTGTGATTCATCCCAAGACTTTGAATATGGATTGCAATATAGTTGAAAACTCGAAAATTCACACACAAAAAAAATATGTATTGAACATTGACTTGAAAGACTTTTTCCCTAACATTACTGCTTTTCGAGTAAAAGAGCTATTTATGTCGTCAAGGTTTAATTATTCCGAAAATATTGCAACTGCACTAGCGCTACTGACAACCTACGAAGGAAAATTACCCATTGGTGCACCTACATCGCCTGTAATATCAAACTTTATTTGTAAACAGTTAGATGATGATTTAATTGACTTCGCATTAAATAACAAATTGACTTATAGTCGCTATGCTGACGACTTGACTTTTTCTACCAATAGTATTATTGATCCGGAATGTATTTTGGGAATTCGTAATCTGATTGAGAAAAACAAATTCAAGATAAATGAAAAGAAATTTAGACTTCAATCATCAAACTGTAAACAATCGGTAACGGGAATTACAGTGAATGAAAAGGTAAATGTAGATAGAAAATTATTAAAAAAAATCAGGGCTATGTTACATGATTGGTCAAAAAATGGGCTCTCGAAAGCAACTAAAAGACATTATAAAATTGAAAATGAAATTGTAGATATTAACTTATTACAAATAAAGTTTATGAATCGCTTAGTAGGTTATATAAATTTTGTTGGACAAGTTAGAGGCAAAAATGACGAAATTTATAATCGGTTCAAAGCATTATATAAAATAAATTTAAGAAATAAAAAAACGGAGGATTATTACGATCTGTTTATTCCAATAAGGAATTGAAAGTTTTAAATTTCCATAACACAAATTATTAACAAATAAAAAACCATATATGAGCGTAACTAGAGTATGTCGAAATTGTTTTAGGCCCGAACGTTTTAGAGTTAATTTTGGAGAGAATAGTGAAGCAGAAAGAGAATTTCACCAAAAAAAATGGTGTGATTGTGGTTATAACTCCCCTGAGGAAATGATGCAAGACCAAGATTTAGGTTTTAATGACCCACGTTGGGTTGGTATCTCGATTCTTTTTTTAAATGATTACTATTTGCGCATAAGTCAAGGACAAATTACTAATAAAGATGAACACGTTAGATTTTTTCTTAAGCTATTAAAAAGTTCAATGAATAATTATCGCGTTTCAGCAGAACTTGTAAATAAATACGACGATAAAGATTATTGGCCTATTTTTAACGGCAAAACTGAAAAAGTACCCAAGCTTAACATATTTGACAACTCCTTGAATTTAAAACATGTTCCTAAAGAGGTAGCTATTGTAGAAACAAATAAAAAACTATTTATGGCACATAAGCGATTAGAACAGGATATGAAAGGATTTGAAAGTAAGGTTATAAATAGAAATCGTTGGATTGCAGGTTTGACTTTATTACTAATAATTGTAGGAATTGTAGCCGTAATAAACTAAGATATAAGCTATCCTCTTGAGGATCTGAAAACACATTTAACAATTTCTTTCTGTTTGAATGGATTCGTCGTTGGGATTAAATATAAATCCCAATGACGAATCCATTATTAAATATGTATGTAAGATTAAGCACTTTAAAAATAAATCAGAAATAAAACCATAAAAATCAAAAAATGAATCATT
>JBMOGB010000230.1:0-6195 GCA_049318585.1 Bacteroidia bacterium
ACTTTGTAAAAGTAATTGGTTGGTACGATAACGAATGGGGTTATTCAAACAAAGTGGTAGATTTAATTTGCCATATGGATTCAGTAAAATAATTCGAATAATTTTTATAAAAAAAAGCCCCAACTCTATAAAATTGTTGGGGCTTTTTTTGTTATGTTAAAACCTAATTTGCTGTTTTGAAAAGTAATCTTTTACAAATTTGTGTTGCTCATTTTCGTTCATTTTATCTGCACTCAAAACTTCCATTTTTATGTTCGTAAAATGATGGTCTGCTTTTAAAATATTAAGCAATTCATTCTTTGCTTTTGTAGGACCAAAAATAATTACTTCTTTATATTTTCTAATCACTTCACCAATTTTTTTATAAAAATCTGCTTGTTCATGGTTTTCTTTATTGTGCATTAGCTTTTCGCTTTTATTTATAATCGCCAAAATGAAACGTCCGGACTTCAAAAACGAAGTGTCCGAACTTTTTAACAATGCAAATAAAAAAATTAATTCCAAAATCATATATTTGATTTTGTTTTGTTTATATGTTCAAATATTTGCTCCAACTCATTTACCCAAACACTTGCTTATGCTGCCATAATCATTTGGTAGATACCGAAAACTTTGTTTGTACACTGTGTTTATTGGAGTTGCCAGCTACTAACTTTCATTTAAAACCTAATAATGATTTAGAAAAAGTATTTTGGGGAAGGGTAAATATTGAACGTGCAATTGCATTATTATTTTACAAAAAAGGAGGTAAAACTTCCAAAATATTGCATGCTTTAAAATACCACGATACGCCAGAAATAGCCGAATTTTTAGGTAGATATTATGGTACTTTTTTAAAAGATTTTGTGAAAGAAAATAATATTGAAGCAGTGGTGGCAATTCCATTGCATAAAAAAAAGTTATACATGCGGGGTTATAATCAAAGTGAAAAATTAGCTGCTGGAATGGCCGAAACATTGGGTATTGAAAACCTAAGTAAACATTTGATAAGGACTAAATTTACCGAAACTCAAACCAAAAAATCAAGGTTAGATAGAAGCGAAAATGTAAATAAAGTTTTTGAGGTAAATGAAGTAAAAATGTTTGAAAATAAACATGTTTTACTCATTGACGATGTTATTACAACTGGCGCTACTATTGATAGTTGCGCTGCCGAAATGCTACAAATATATAATTGCAAAGTGAGTGTAGCTGGTTTGGCATTTGCTTATCATGGTGTATAAAAACTTTGGAATACATTTTTTTTACTATGTTCGCCCTTATTAAAACAAAACATTCACTATAATTTTACAACAATTTACTGAATACCTAACAATAAAAAAATGATTCAAACCGAAACAAAAAAACCATCGCTTTTAGGAAATTTGACTGTTCAAATTATCATTGCCATGTTAATTGGCGCCATTTTAGGAGTTTTTGTTCATAATAATTACGATGCTGATGTAGCTAAAAACTTTAGCAGTTATATAAAAATGTTAGCCACTGTGTTTATTCGTTTGGTACAAATGATTATTTCGCCATTGGTGTTTACTACCCTTGTAGTTGGAATTGCAAAACTAGGCGACATAAAAGCAGTTGGAAGAATTGGTGGGAAGGCAATGGGTTGGTTTTTTTTGGCCTCTTTTATTTCGTTATTAATTGGCATGTTTTGGGTAAATTTATTACACCCAGGAACCGGTTTAAATCTTGCCAATATCGATATGTTATCTGCTAGTGAAGTTGCCGAAAAAACACACAGCTTTTCGGCTCAAAATTTTATTGAACACATTATTCCCAAAAGTATTGTGGAAGCAATGGCCAATAATGAAATTTTGCAAATAGTAATTTTCTCTATATTTTTTGGTTTGGCAGCTGCTTCTATTGGCCATCATGCCAAACCTGTGGTAAATGCTTTAGACAAAACATCTCATATTGTTTTAAAAATGGTAAACTATGTAATGAAATTTGCGCCTGTTGGTGTATTTGGAGCCATAGCAGGTGTATTTGCCATTAGAGATTTAAATGATTTATTACTGACTTATGCCAAGTTTTTCGGATCGTTTTTAGTAGGAATTTCTACCCTTTGGATTTTCTTATTATTGATAGGTTTTGTTTTTCTTGGACATCGTTTATTTACTTTACTAAAACATATTGTTTCACCATTAATTATTGCTTTTGGCACTACCAGTTCTGAAGCTGTATTCCCTAAATTAACCGAAGAGTTGGAGCGGTTTGGAATTAAAGATAAAATTGTTTCATTTATGTTGCCACTAGGTTATTCGTTTAACCTAGATGGCAGTATGATGTACATGACATTTGCAAGTATTTTTATAGCACAAGCCTATGGAATTCCACTTGATATGCCTACACAACTAACCATGCTTTTTGTGTTAATGCTTACCAGCAAAGGAATTGCGGGTGTACCTCGTGCTAGTTTAGTTGTAGTGGCTGCTACATGTGGCATGTTTAAAATTCCTATTGAAGGCATTGCTCTTATTTTACCAATAGACCACTTTTGCGACATGTTTAGAAGTGCTACCAATGTGCTTGGTAATGCACTCGCTACCAGTGTTGTTGGTAAATGGGAAAAGGAAAATTAAATGCGAAAATTAAATGCGTAAACCAGCAACGCTGGTTCACGCCTGTGTTTTGGACAAACCAACAAAAGTAGAAATGCTAAAAAAAAATATATTTGTTTTGAAGTAAATTTATTATGGTAATACTTGCAAAACCTATATTATGTTTTTTTGAGCCACACGCTTCCGCTAAAGCGGAGCGTGCGGTAGCCTTTGTTCTGCGTGCACTAGCTGGGTATTGTTAGTATGAACACTCAAACACGTGCAATAGCGTTATTGGTTTGGGGGTAACAGTGTTATTGCTTTCTTAGAGAAATAACTCTGCTACTATTTTTATTCTTCTGTCAAATCAATACAAACAAACATGTCCAATTTGTCTATGCTTAGATAAGCTTTCAGTTCGTTGATAATATTGTTGTTGTATCTTACAATCAAATTGTTTACTAATTGGTTATCGGAAACATTCAAATCGTTGTCAGTAAAGAGACTATAAACTGTTGAATGAATAATAGAACTGGACAAATCATATATAAGTTGATAATCGTTACTCAACCCTACTGCATCTGCTTTATCAACCCATCTTCTTTTATCTTTTAGTTTGACATAAACGTCTTCTTCAGATGTAAAACCAAAAAGTAAATTAATTTTATTATTTTTGTATAATTGAGTTTTGACTTTATTTAATTTTTCAGTCAGTTCGTTTAAACGTGTTTGGTATTCGCTTTTTATTTTTGTCTCAATGAGGTGAGCTGTAAAGGCATAACCGTTGTTTTTGTAGTCGTCCCAAAATATCACACTTTCATAGTCAGAATCAAGGTCAATATTGACTGTTATTTTATTTAGTTCTTCAAGATAAATTTTTGAATCTGCTTTTAAATCAATCTTGTTCATTAATTCTGCAGTCTCTTTTTTTTCTCGTTCATCATATTTTTTAGCAATCTCAATTTCTTGGTCAATTCTCGAAATAAATTTTTTTGTTTTTTCAACTTGAACTGAAAATATTGAATAATATAATATGAAAGTATATGTTTCTTCAAGATTGAGAAGCTTTACATTAATCATTGTTTCAAGAATATATCTTAAAGTTGCATATTTTGATAAGAGGTCATTTGCATTAATTGTGTCGGAAATTAAAACCTTTAGTTTAGAAATAATTTCCCTTGATAAGTATAACCTCTCTGCTAGTCCTATAGACTTAATAATGCTTTCAAGACTCTCAATTTTGTTGAAAATCTCGTCCAATCGTTGAATTTGGTTATCCATTTTTGTGTCAATTATCATTTTAGCTGTCTTGATTTATTTTAAGCAACCACATTGTTGCAAGTTTTAGTCTGAATTCCTCATTTTTTATTTCCACTTCGTTAGCCGCAAAATGCATTTCTATTAAATCAAACACAAATTTTTCGGCATCACTATTATAATAATAACCAATTTCAAAATATTCAACTTTATAGTTATTTGAAACAAAAACATCAATTATTTTTTTTTCAAATTCTTCACCAAATAACTCCTTACAAACATTAAACAACTTATTGTATCTTAGTTCAAAGTCGATATAATAATTAACAGAATCAAAATGTTCAGTAAGATGTTTAAATTGAACAATATTGAGTGATTTGTCATAGTGATAAATTTTGCTATTTAAATCAAATCTTAGAGTTTTGTTTTTAATATGTGAATCGTAAACTAAAAGAAGTAGTTCATTCGAAAAAGTGGTGTTCTTTTTATTTCTAGCTTGTTTATAGGAATCATCTAGCTTATAACTAAAAATTTCTTTGTTAACAATAATGAAATCAATTATTTCAAAGTATTTCGGTGTATTGTAATATACTTCGAATTTTCTAAATAAGTATTCATCCATATCAGGATAATTCTCACAAAAATTATATAAGAACAATCCGAATTCAAACATTGGTCCATTTAAACTTAATGTATCGCCTAGTTTATGTTTTTCAATAAAGTAAGATATTTGTTTCGGTTGAAATCTTAATCTACCCATAATAAAGCAAATTATTGGAAAATAATACCCAACTGAATTTATTGAATATGGATAATTAGCAAAATAATTATCGTATGTTTCTAATAAACTTCTTAAGTCATTATTTTGAATAAATTTATTTTGATCACTTTTGAATTCTTTTAAATCAAATTTTATCATAATTTCAAATATTTAGTTTGTTACTGTTTTTAGTCAATACTGAACTTCTCGTCAATATCAAAAAGAAATATCGGCAATGTAAGAATGCCAAAACAATATCTACAAAAAAAGCGACCCATTCGAGTCGCTTTTTTTATTACTTATTTTGATTTTCTATTACCAGTAATAAAAACTGTTACAAGAGCTACTAAGTCCACAACTCCAATTATTGTAGCCGTAACATCATGGCCGCTTTTTGCTAAATCCCAAGCTGCTAATCCAAAGAGTATAGCAATTGCAAAACCCATCCATTGCCCAGTTGAACTTTGGTTGAATGTTCTTTTTACACCTTCTTTTTCTATTTGTATTCTATGCTCAAGTTGTATTTCAACTGTTTTCATCAAACGGTCACCACCATTCGGAATAACCTCACTATAAACTTTTATAGTATCGCTATCTGGTAATGGTCCTGAATAATGTTGCCTTGTAATTAAAGCCTGTGTTATTATTTTTTGTTTATCTTCAGGTAAAGTCTTAATAACTGTTGCTACTTCTGGACTAATTTCGGAAGTACTCTCATCAGGTTTGATTTTTGTTGGCTTAATTACTCATCTTATTTTTCCAATAATACTTTCTTAAAATCTTCACCAATCATAGCCCAATCTGATGCTATCGCTTTGTAATCGGCTTCTTCATCTGTATTGGAAGTGTTGAAATTTGAAGTTCCTCCAAAAACACTAAATACAGAAGAAATTCCTGTAAAGAAACCTCTTTCAGGAAGTAAATTGTCAGTTCTAATTTTATCTTCTTTCATATTTATCGAATAATTTTATTTGACAAATGTATCATAAATGCACAACAAATATAAAAATTTGAATTGGATATTTTATATAACGTAAAATATTTATAAAAAAAGCGACCCATTCGAGTCGCTTTTTTTATTGCCGATGTTGGCGTCCTCGCCAACATCCGATGAGATTTTGCCGATGTTGGCGTCCTCGCCAACATCAAAAGAGCATTGCAAGCGAGGACGCCTGCAATGGCTTCATTTTTCTTAATTAGCTTGACTTGCTTTTGGAGCTGCGTCTAATATTTCTTGGCTTACACCGCTAGCGTATTGTTCAAAGTTTTTAACAAACATATTTCCCAATTTATTAGCTTGTGCATCGTATGCATCTTTATCAGCCCAAGTATTACGTGGGTTTAATATTTCAGCTGGAACATTAGGGCAAGTTGTAGGCATTTGGTATAAAAATATTGGATGTTGTTCAAATGTTACATTGTTTAATTCACCGTTTAACGCTGCGGTAATCATGGCACGTGTCAACGATAATTTCATACGTGAACCAGTTCCATAAGCGCCACCGCTCCAACCTGTGTTAATTAACCACACATTTACGTTAGGATTATCTTTTAATTTTTTACCTAATAATTCAGCGTATTTTCCTGGGTGTAAAGGTAAAAATGCTTTACCAAAACAAGCAGAGAAAGTAGCCGATGGCT
>JBMOGB010000231.1:0-6188 GCA_049318585.1 Bacteroidia bacterium
GAATGAAGATGTAGCGTTAAAAGCCTTGCAAGTGGCAGAGGAGAAAGTTAAATATATCGTAAAAACAAAAAATAATGATTTTAAAAAAAGCAATAATAACTAATTACCGAGGAATTAACGGTTCTGTTACTGTCAATTTTGACTTGTTTAACTGCATTGTTGGACAAAATGATGCAGGCAAATCTACCATTCTTAAGGCCATTGATGCTTCACTCAATGATAACAATCCTGTACGATCTGATTTTAACGTTCAATCAACGGAAAATATAATTACGGTCGAACTTTTCTTTAATTGTCAACACACACAATATTTACTTGGCGAAGAAATATATACAACCATTGAAGCCGAGGAATTAGTAAACGATGAAGGATTACTTGTTTGGAAAAAAGTTTGGAATGTGACAGAATCTAATATTACAAAGCCAAAAACCTCAATAATTAGAAAAAAATACGATGGAACAAACGATTTTATATTTAAAACAGAACAACAATTAATTGCACAATGCACTACAAATTCTATTGTAACTTCAAAAGGAAATGGTGAAGCTTTCAATAATGTTGAGAAACGAGAAAAATTAAGAGAGTTTAATCAACAAAATAATATTGCTTTTACTTGCGAATACGAAGAAATACCAAGTTCAGGAACAACAAAATTAAAAGCAATTGGAGATGCAATAAAAAAAGCACTACCATCTTTTCAATACTTTATAGCAGATACTTCTCTTTCTGATACTGATGCAACAATTCAAAAGTATTTTAAAGATTTGGCGTTTAAGTTAATTCAAGATGAAGTTGGTACAGATGAAATAGAAGAAACTATCAAAACTCAACTTGGCGGAGTACTTCAAAAAGTAACAGATAAAATTAATGACGTTTTAAAATCTACAGAAAGAGTTGAACCTAAGGTTGAATTTGATTGGAGCAAATTAATTTCAACGTCTTTTGTTAGCACTGCAAACGGGAATAACATTCCATTAAGTTCAAGAGGTGATGGTTTTAGAAGAATCACAATGATGTCTTACTTTGAGTATTTAGCAGAAACTCAAAGAACCAATGCTACGCAGCAAATTATTTTTGGGTTTGAAGAACCTGAAACATTTTTACATCCATCAGCTCAAGACAGTTTATTTGATAAATTGAATTTGCTAACGGAAAACGGTTATCAGGTGATAACATCAACACATTCGCCAACCATTGTAGGCAATACAAAACGAAATAGTATTATTCATATTTCTAAGCCTGCCAATGTTTACACCGTTATTCAAACTGGAATTGATTACAAAGAACTGGCAAAGGATTTAGGAATAAAGCCAGACAATACGTTTACTCCGCTATTTTCTACCTCACGACTTTTGTTTCTTGTTGAAGGAATTGATGATGCAAATGCAATGCATCACAAAGCAAACCTTTACAAACAAAACGGCTTAATTCCGCATACTTTTGAAGAATTAAGTATAAACATAATTCCAATTGGTGGCTGTGGCGGTGTAAAACATTGGGTAAATCTCGATCTTTTTACAAAACTTGAAAAACCGTTTTTCATTTTTCTAGATAGCGACAAAGAAAATATAGCAGCCATTTCTCCAAACGAAACTCATCTAGTGAATTATGGTTTAACCATGGGAACTCACTTTACTTATACGCATAAAAGAGAACTTGAAAATTACATTCCACAAACTGCATTACAAAGACTTATTCCTGGCTCAACATTTACGTATAATGAATATGATGATGTAAAAAAAATAGCCGGAAAAAAAGTTTCAGAAAAATTCTACACTCATTTAACATTCGATGAATTGCGAATGACCTGGTTTGATGGAACAAAGGATGAGTTTATAGATTTGTACAATACGATAATAGCTAAATTGAATTAAGATATGCCAACACTCCATTTCAAAGGAAAAACATTTGTACAGAATCACCATTTGGCGGTGAAGTATCACCAATTGGTGCCGAAAAAAGAATTTAGCCTGACCGAAAATGTTTCCTTACACGATAACCTGATTATACAAGGCGATAACCTGAAAGCCTTAAAGGCATTACTTCCAACTTATGCAGGGAAGGTTAAGTGTATTTACATTGACCCGCCTTATAATACAGGCAACGAAAATTGGGTGTATAATGACAATGTAAACAGCCCAATGATTCAAGAGTGGTTGGGAAATGTAGTAGATAAAGAAGATTTAACTCGTCACGACAAATGGCTGTGTATGATGATGCCACGTTTGAAACTATTACGTGAATTATTGAGCGAAGATGGAGGAATATTTGTTTCTATCGATGACAACGAAGACCATAGATTAAGAACTCTGCTCGATGAAATTTTTGGATTGGATAATTTTGTTCAAACCATCGTTTGGCAAAAAAACTCTGGAGGTGGTAACGATGCAAATTACATTGCTTCATCTCACGAATACATTTTGGTTTATGCTAAAAACAAGTTGGGCTCAAATTTTAGAATTTATAATTTACCGCCTAGCGAAGAAATGTTAAAGTCATTTAACCTAGAAGATGAATTTGTAAAAACAAGAGGCCAATATACCCTGCGAAATTTGAATGACTTTAGTATTGGAGACCGTCCTGGTCTTCATTATGATATTGAATGTCCAGATGGGGCACTTTTACTCGGAAAAGAATACCGCTGGAGATGTGATGAAAAGAAGTTTGAAAAAAGAATAAAGGAAAATAGAATTGTTTTTCAAAAAAATGATGACGACGAATGGCAAGTATTTTATAAACAATATATAAACGAACAAAAGGAAGAAATTGAAATTGATGAAGATGGAACAATTTTGTCTTTGGGAAAAAAACCTTCTAGTTTATTGATTAAGCTTGCATTTACTGGCGAAGGAAAAAAGGATTTAAAGGAAATATTTGGAATAACACCATTTAATTATCCAAAACCTGTAGAATTAATAAAAGCTCTTCTGACTATTTCTAGTAAAAAAAATGACATAATTCTCGATGCGTTTGGTGGCAGTGGTACAACAGCTCAAGCAGTTATTGAACTAAATAATAAAGATAAAGGTTCAAGAAAGTTTATTATCATTCAAGAGGATGAACTCATTAAACAGAAAGTTTACATCAATAAAAAAACAGACGCAGAAGTTGAACGACCTAAAAAGGGAGAAACAAAATCAGAAATAAGGGTAAAACCATTTGCAATTGAGGGAGGAATTATATTAGAAAAAGTAGCAGATATAATTTTAAATCGGATAAAAAAAGTAATCGAAGGAGTTACTACAGCAAGAAGAAAGGAAACGCAAATTAAAAGTAAGACAACCTTTAGTTACTTTGAATTGGGCGACACTATCGAAATGGAAAGTTTGTTGAGAGGTAAAAATTTACCGACCTACACTGAATTTGCCCGATACCTTTTTTACACCGCCACAGGCGACGAATTTAATGAAAAGGCAATCAATGAAAAAACAGGCTTTATCGGAGAAAGCAAAAACTACGAAGTGTATCTGTTTTACAAAGCTGAATTAGATTGGTTAAAGAAAAACGCTTTGACATTAGAGCTTTGCAAATCACTTCCAAAATTCAAAAACAAAAAGCGTTTGGTTTTTGCCCCTGCAAAATATGTAGACGACCATACTTTGTTAGATTACCAAATTGATTTTTGCCAGTTACCTTACGAAATTTATAGAATACAAAGATGAGACTAAAGCACTATCAGGAAAAGGTTTTAAAGGAACTTAAAGAATATTTGAGTGCTTTGTCTGAATTTAAAGTCAAGTACGAAAGAGCTTTGGATTTTGATGCCGATGTGGCAAGAGATTATAATTTCCCCAAAAGAGCTTGGGAAAGGGCAACAGGTCGCTTTATTTATCATTCTAAAACCAACAGTTTAAATGAACCTTTGCCCGATATTTATTTGAAAGTGCCAACAGGAGGCGGAAAAACTTTGGTGGCTTGCCACGCCATTGATAATATCCAAAAAACCTATCTCAACAAACAAACGGGATTGATTTTGTGGGTTGTGCCATCCACGCAAATTTACCGACAAACTATTTCTGCACTTAAAAATCGGGAGCATCCATACCGTCAGGTTTTGGACATTTCAAGCGGTGGAAGAACACTCATCAAGGAAAAAACAGAAATGTTTAATCGCCTTGATGTGGAAGAAAATTTGGTTGTGCTGATGTTAATGCTTCAGTCTGCGTACCGTCAAAACAAGGAAACACTAAAAGTTTTCAGAGACCAAGGCGGATTTACCGACTTTTTCCCTCGTGAAGATGATTTTGAAGGGCATAAAAAACTAAAAGAACTCATTCCGAATTTAGATTGCTTCACAACCGAAATGGAAGTATTCGGAACGCAAATAAAAACGTCCCTTGGTAATACTTTAAAAGTTTTACGTCCGCTTGTGGTAATAGACGAAGGGCACAGAGCTTATGGTGAGAATGCAAGAAATACCATACGCAATTTTAATCCGAGTTTTATTCTCGAACTTTCGGCAACACCACCACCTAATAGTAATGAGTTAGTAAAAATTACAGGTCGGGAATTGCACGAAGAAGAAATGATAAAATTGGATATTCACCTAACCAACAAAACCAGTTTAGATTGGCAAGATACTTTATTGGCAAGTTTTGAAAAACGAAACGATTTAGAGAAGAAAGCCAGAGAATACGAAGGTAATACTGGAGAGTATATTCGTCCGATTTGCTTGATACAAGTTGAAAGAACAGGGAAAGACCAAAAAGATAAAAAGTTTATTCACGCAGAAGATGCCAAAGAGTATTTAATTAGAAAATGCAATGTACCCGAAAGTCATATCGCCATAAAATCAAGCGAAAAAGATGATATTGAAGGTATTGACTTATTTGTTAATGATTGTGAAATACGTTATATAATAACCAAACAGGCGTTGCAAGAGGGTTGGGATTGTTCATTTGCCTATGTGCTTACCATGCTTACTAATCCCTCATCAGCAACAGGAATTACACAATTGGTCGGTCGAATTTTAAGACAACCATTTGCACGAAAAACCAAAATCAAAGATTTGGATGAATGTTATGTTTATACGTTCCGCCAAAATGCAAGTACATTGGTAAGAGACATTAAATCAGGTTTGGAAGATGAAGGATTGGGCGATATAGTAGGCAGAATTGTAAGTGACGATGCAGGAATAGATACAGGCGGTTTAAAAGACCGTGAAATAAAATATCGTTCGGGCTTTAAAAAGTTTGAAGGGAAAATATACTTACCAAAATTCGTCATTCAGGAAGAGGAAAGTTGGCGAGATATGAATTTTGAAATTGATATTTTAAGCCAAATAGATTGGGAATTTATTAATATTGATGAAATTAAAAATCTTTCCCTCCAAAACAAACAAAACCAAGAACAAGAAATTGCATTGGGTCTTAGCCTGGAGGAAAAGGAATTATTAAAGGAAACAGGTAGGGCAGAAAAATCAGGCACTTTAGAAATTGACGAAGTATTTTTGGCAAGACAGATAACAGAAATTATTCCAAATCCTTGGATTTGTTTTCAAATCGGAGAAAAAGCTATTCAAATACTTTTGAAAAAATATGACCGTGAAGCCGTCGCAGGCAGCTTTGTTTTCATCATTGAAGAACTCAAAAAGATTTTAGGGAAAGAACGAGACCGATTATCTGAACAGGTTTTTAGAAAAATGGTTGCTGACAAAAAACTATGTTTCTTCCTAATTACAGACAAAGGCGGTTTTGAATTACCATCAAGAATAAAAGTAAAGAGCAACAAACAGTTGATTCGTAACGATAACACACCCATTCAAAAATCATTGTTCGACTATGTTCCTGATGAAAACATCAACGACCTTGAAAAATCAGTTGCCATTTACCTTGACGAGCAAGAAAAATTATTGTGGTGGTATCGTAATATGAGCAGACAAGACTACCATATACAAGGTTGGAAACGGAATAAAATCTATCCTGACTTTCTTGCAGCAGACAAACAAGAAGACAAAGACGATTACGGAATGGTTTATGTTTTGGAAACAAAAGGAATTCATCTCAAAAATGAGGATACCAAATACAAACAAGACGTATTTGCACTTTGCAACGAATTAGGGGCAAAGAAAGCTTGGAAAGAACTCTTTGACGAATTTCCAGACCACGACTTTGAATTTCAAGTAGTATTTGAGGACGAGTGGCAAAATAAGATTAACGAACTAATGGAATAAGCAAAAGCCGAGGTAA
>JBMOGB010000232.1:0-6187 GCA_049318585.1 Bacteroidia bacterium
TTATTCGATGAATTACAAGAAGTTATAACGTATCACTAACTAAACGACATTGATAAGTATATATTAAATGTTTCATTTTGTAATTTTCAAAATTAGAGTTAACTTTTTATTTTATAATATTGTAATCTTGTAATCAGTGGTTTTCTTTCCATCTTCAGATTTTACCCTGAAAGTTACCTGATTTGTAAAGTTGACTGGATTGGAAAAGTTTCTAAATGTGGATATATCCATATCGTTGACAGTTACAGTCGCACTATAGGAGTCAGGAGAAAGTTCTAAGTCAACATTCAATTGGGTTTTATCCGTCCCAGCGGGCAGTGTTATTGATTTAGTCTGACCTGCAGCAAATGACACTCTTAAAGGAGAGCCAGTAGCCGGATCAATAATATTTGTAAAATTCAGTGCATACATGGTACTGTTTGAAAACTTATAGCTGAGGTCTTTAACCAAGGCATAAACAGCTTTTTTGCCGCTTTGGGCAGTTACAGTAAATTCGACCGTATCAGGTCTTAAATCAACGTAATCAAGACTATTTGGACTCACAGATGCCCATGGAGAAATAATAATTTCGGGGCGAACAGAGTCTAACCGGATACTAGCAGGTAGTTTTATAGTAATAATTTTTGTTGATTCATTAATAACTCCGCTAAATGGTATTGTTACATTACCAACGTTATGATACGGATTAAGTGTGAATTTCACTATACTTCTCAAATTCGATGGTGGAATTTGAGTAATGTCGTTCTCTCTCTGACATCCCCACAAAAGGACAATGCAAAAAGCAATACTTAAATAATTTGTTAGGGTTTTCATTTATAAAAATTTATTTGATTACAATCCTGTTTAAATTCTTGTGATTTGCTGTTAATCTTTTTTACTTTCTTTTTTGATGAGTTTTATCATTTCAGCGCCTGCCATCAAGAAGCCACCGCTGCCATATTCCTGAAAATCTTCGGCTCTCACTTTATCCGGACTGGCACCAATGGGCTGTACATAGCCCAACATGCCCTGATAATTTACACAGCTAACTAACGCTTTCCAGGACTTTTTTAGTTTAGGTAAAAAAATATCAGCAGGCAAAATGTTGTTATTTACACCCCATGCCATTGCAAAGGTATAAAAAACACTTCCACTTGTTTCTTTAATTGGAACTTCGTCAGGGTCAAGAAGGCTCGCTCTCCAAAGTCCATCTTCTTGTTGAAGTGAAGTAATTTTATACATCATTTTTTTATAATGCTCCACATATTTAGGTCGTAATGGATTATCCAAAGGCATCAAATTCAACATTTGAGTTAAACCGGCCATTACCCACGCATTACCACGACCCCAAAACACTTTTTTCCCATTTTTAGTTACTGCATTGAAATATTTTTTATCTCTAAAATATAAACTATCTGATTTGCTAAAGAGATAATCGGTTGAGTCCCAATATTTCTCATCCATAATAGTATAGTATTTATTATCTTTTGTGATGTTTGCAAGTCTCACCCAAACCGAAGGTTCCATAAAAAGCGCATCGCACCACCACCAATCTTCACGTCCGGGCATTGGTACGGCTATAATCGTATCTATGGCGTGTTGAATACCTTTGAGCATTTTGGATTCCTTTTTCACCTTGTAAACATCTAAATAGGCCTGTCCGCAAGCTAAATCATCAGCAAATCGGTATTTTTTTCCCGGTCTGCTCCAGTTTAATTTATCGGCCCATTTGATAGTTTGATTCAGATAATTTTTCTGACCTGTAGTGTTATAGGCGTACATTACACCCGAATAAAATGCCGACCGTGCCCAATATTGGCTCGATTCATTTATCCGTACTGGGTTGGCAATCTGCCAATTAAACACATCTTGCATTATTCCAGATACAAATTTCTGAGAATAAATACTTTCAGATTTATTTGTACTTCCAAAAACAGAATACGTTACTAGAAATAATAAGAGAAGGAGTTTGATTTTCATTGTTGTGATTATTTTCAATTTAATGCAACAGATTTGAAGCTCAAAAATACAATTTTAAAAAGATTATTATTTGCTTATTTTGATAAAATAATTGCTCAAACAAAAGGTAAGTTGTAATTTGAAGAAAGTTGTAAGAAAAATAATATATGGTAAAAGTATATTTGAATTAACTATAAAGAGGTGGATAATATCCACCTCTTTTTTAGATAACCAACAATCGTACTATTTTACAAAAATCTTTTGAACTTTATTTTCGTTTGCAGTACTAATTTTCACAATATAAATACCCCCATTATTCAAAGAAATTGTAGATTCGTTTTTACTTGTGGCTACCAATCTTCCAACACTGTCAAAAACCTCCATTGAGCCAGGAATTATAGATTTAATGCTACGACCTACAATACTAATCAAGTTATTATTGATTGTAGTGTTAGTATTTAGGGTGTAGAATGATGCGTCATATTCATAAGCACCTACCGAGGGAGTAGATAAATATGCTCGTCCTGCTTTGTCAGTAGTATTTAATGTAGTGATACCTTTGGCTTTCAAATATGAATACGAAGCAATTACCCAGCGAGAAAGTTCTACAGTTCCATCGGCAACATTACCTACAGTAGTCGTCGGTCTATTAAAAAATGCACCATTAGTCCCTAAATTATCATCTGATAAATCAAAAAGATTGTCTGCTACGTTTACACTATTATTAGCTATAAGATTAACACCACCATTGCAAACGTTATTTTTAACGATTGTTGCTGATGTTGAAGGAATAGCAAAATTTGCTTCGAAATTACTAACTGAACCATTGTTTTTGTTGTTATACATCAAATTGTTCATTACAAAATGATTTGGTTTTTCATTTGGGGAATTGAGATCCATGCCAATTTTTATACCAGCCGAACTACAATTAGTCGTTTTATTGTTGGCAATGGTGTTATTAACAATAGAATCAGAAACGGTGGTGGCGGCATTATAAACATATACAGGAGCACCATAACAAGCAGTAATTCCGGACTTTGGAGTATATAATACCTCGTTGTTGTGAATTATGGTATTTTTAAGCGTTGTAGGATAACTAGCTGTTGGTGTTAGAATTGAAACCAGTAAACCTCTTTGGTTATTAGCACTAGGAACTGTTGATCCACTGTAATCCATTGTTACCTTATTGTTACGAACCACACAGTTCGACATCATATTGCGGGTAATGCTTGTTGCACTACTAATCGATATAAATGGATGAAAAACAACATCGGTGGATTGGGTAGAAGTGTACGTAATGGTATTCTTTTCGAACAAACAATTATTTATTAAAGCATTACCAACTCCTGTATAAACTTCAAAAAATGGTGCAGCAAGTGTTGTTGCTGTGCTAAAAGCTCCGGTAACTGTCCAATCAGCTACAATATTATTTTCAAAACGGATATTTTTCGATATTCTCATAGTGACTCTTACGTTAGTGGTCGAGAAATCAGACGCAGTATTAGTACCAGTGAATTTGAATCCATTTATGTTGGTTACTATTGTACTGGCGTTACTTGTTGTAAATCCGGCAGCATTACCTGTTAGCGTGAAATTTAAGATGGTTTGATTGGTAAATTCCCAAGATTCTACTATGCCATTTCCATCCACATCCGAAGTTGCTCTTTCAGACGGAGCAGATTCTGTACCAGCGAAACTACCATAAAAACTAATCCCTGCATTTGTTCCAAATGCTCCGGCAGCCGAAGGTGATGATTTCGTAAAGTTATAGGTACCACCCTTCACATAAACTATATCGCCAGAGACAGTTGCCAAAGTAATTGCCCGTGTTAGAGTCACGGCATTAGCCCATGTCAAGCCATCAGCAGTTCCACTACCATCAGTTTTTACATAAATCGTTTTGGCATTTAGCATTGTAACACAAGCCATGATGCATAGCATCGAAAAGAAAAGTTTTTTCATAAAATTGATTATTAAAATATTATTAATTGGTTTCATTTTTTATATTTTCAACCACTATCATGATTTTAATTTACAAAATCATGATAGTGGTTATTTATTTTCTATTGTTTTATGAGTTTTTGATGTGAAATTTGCCCGTTAGATTTTAAAGTAACTAAATAGTTGCCTTTAAGTAAATTGGATACATTTATGGATTGAACTCCTGCATTTTCGGTATTTACAGACATCATCATTGCACCTGTAATGGTGTAAATTGAAATGCGTGAATTTTCCGATGTGTTTATTTTAATAATATCTTGAGCTGGATTTGGGTAAATTTCGAAAGTTCCACTTCCCTTAATGGCTTGTAATGCTGAAAATAAAGAATTGTATTCATAAGCCCCAACTGATGGTATATCAGCATAAAGAAAACCAGCTTTATCGGTAGAAGCACTACTTGGCTTACCTTTCCATTTGAGGTAAGAATCAGCTTTTATTCTCCAGTTTGACTTTTCAGAACTTCCATCGGCAACGTTACCTATTGTAGTTGTGGGTCTAAAAAAGTTAGCACCTGTTGTTGCATTGGCATTGTCATTGGATAAATCAAACAAATTTCCAGATTGCAAAAAACCTACATTAACAATATTCGTAACACCGCCATTACAAATATTATTTACAACTATTGTTGTTGAAGTTTCAGGGATAGGAAAATTAGAAACAATATTATTGATGATATTATTGTTAAAATTATTAAACATCACATTATTCATTATTGTGTGATTTGGTTTTTCGTGTGGAGCGGCTAGATCCATACCAATTTTTAAACCTGCACCACCACATTTGGTTGTTTTATTGTTAGCAATGGTACAGTTAATTATGTAATCGGCCGCTGCAGTAGATTGATTATAGGTATAAACAAGTGCACCATAACAAGTGTCAATTACACCAGGCTTTGGGATAAAATTCACTTCGTTATTGTGAATAATGGTATTTTGCAAAGTAGAAGACAAATCAGTTGTGCCAAGTAAGGGAGCTTTAATTGCAATAATTAATCCTCTGGTGTTAGTCGCACCAGTGGATGAAGCGCCACTCCAATCCATTGTTACCTTATTGTTCCGAACCACACAGTTCGACATTGAATTGCCGGTAGTGGCTGTGGCAGGTGCATTTGTCAGACAGATAAATGGAAAAAATGGACTGTCAGAAGATAAAGATGCTGTTGCCGCATAAGATATGTTGTTGTTTTCAAATAAGCAGTTATTGATTTTAGCTGTATAATTATCAGCGATAGCAAAAAATGGGGTTTGAATATTTGTGCCATCAAGTGTGCTGGTTACAACCCAATTGCTGATAATGTTATTCTCAAAAATAATATTTTTTCCTATTCTTAAAGTCTGTTTCGCACTTGTTCCAGTCGAAAAGGTCGATGCAGTATTCGTTCCAGTTAATTTGAAACCATTAATATTGGTGGCTGTTGTACTGGCATTACTCGTAATAAATCCGGCAGAACTATTCGTTAGTGTGAAATTTAGAATGGTTTGATTTGTAAATTCCCAAGGGTCAATAATGCCATTTCCATCTACATCAGAAGTTGCCCTTTCTGACGGAGTTGATTCCGTACCGGCGAAACTGCCGTAATAACTTATCCCAGCAGCTGTTCCAAATGCTCCACCTGCTGTAGGTGCAGACTTTGTAAAGTTATAGGTACCACCCATCATATATATTGCATCGCCAGATGCTGCCAAAGAAGCTCCCCGTGAAAGGCCCACAGGATCACTCCAGGATAAACCACCACCTGCTGCATTGCTACCAGTGGGTGTTACATAAATAGTTTTGGCATTAAGCATAGTAGCAAAAGCCATGATGCATAGCATCGAAAAGAGTAGTTTTTTCATAAACATGTTGATTTAAAAATTTATAATTGATTTATCTATTAACATCGTAAATGGCCACTTTTGGCGACCTGTTATATTTTTGTGTAAAGGTAGAGCAAAAACAATATTTGCAACTTGCTTTATTTATTATTTTAGTTGTCATTTTTATTGATGAGAAAATTATTGAAGTAATAAGTTGATTTATACATTTACAAACTTCATATTTACTGGTTTTTTTTATAAATAGCAAAAAAACAATGCCCGAAAATTCATTACTGAATCTCGGGCATTCCTTCTTAACCTCAAAAAAACTAACTATTAAAATAAACCTATATTCTCTTTAAACGGACTTTGAACACTGTTTAATGTTTCACTTGTTCCAGCCCCTATGTTTGTAGTTTAAAATAAAATGCTGCTAAAAAAAGCATAAGTCA
>JBMOGB010000233.1:0-6086 GCA_049318585.1 Bacteroidia bacterium
GATGGTAATTATTTTATTACACCCAAAAGCAGTTTAAAGTTTGGAACAAAACAAAACTATTATGTTTTTGAACCAGGAAACAGAACTCCAATAACATCTGAATCAATTATTAGTGCTGCTAATTTACCAGCAAAACGTGCTTACGGACAAGATTATTATGCAAGCCATATTTACAAATTTGGTAAGAGAGCAACCATTGAATACGGTACTAGAGTTTCTGTATTTTCAAATATTGGAGATGGTAGAAGCATTAATTATGTAGATGGAAATCCTACTTTTATAGAAAATGGATATGTAAAACAAAATAGTTTTGATACTTTAAATCCTTATACAAACTACAGCCCAGGACAAGTTTACAAGACTAATTATGGAGTTGAACCTCGTTTAAATTTTACTTTTTTATTAAATTCAAGCAGTTCTATAAAAACTTCATACAACAGAATGTTTCAGTACATGCACTTAATTCAAAATGTTACAGCTACTACTGGACAAGAATTTTGGACGCCTTCCGACAATTATATAAAACCACAAATGAGTGATCAAATTGCATTGGGATATTTTAAAAACTTCAATGAAAACACCTTGGAGTTTTCGGTAGAAGCTTATTACAAATGGATGAGCAACACCATAGAATTAAGAGATGGAGCCGATATTCAGTTCAATGAAGCAATAGAAGGCCAAGTATTAGCCGGACAAGGAAGAGCTTATGGTTTAGAATTTTTTCTGAGAAAACAAAAAGGAAAAACTACTGGTTGGTTAAGTTATACTTTATCGAAATCAGAACGCCAAAACGATAATATAAACGATGGAAAATGGTATCCGTTTAGATTTGATAGAACCAATTATATTACTTTAGTTTTATCGCAGGAGTTAACTAAAAGAGTAAGCGTGGGCGCAAGTTTTATTTATGCCACAGGCGAAGCATTTACAATTGCAACTAGCAGAACAACTTTCTTTAACGACAAAACGCCAAGTGTTATTTATGGCGAAAGAAATGGTGCTCGTTTTCCTGATTATAATCGCTTAGATTTATCGCTAACATTGAACCAGAAAAAGAAAGAAGTAAAACCTTTTTGGTACTTTAAAAAACGTGCATTTGAAGGAAGTTGGGTGTTTTCGTTATACAATGCTTATGGACGTAAAAACGCTTACACACTTCAAGCTGAAACCAACGAACAAAATGTTCCAATTATTTACAAATGGTATTTGTTTACTTATGTTCCAGCTATTACTTACAATTTTAAATTCTAATTTTTTAAAATAAAAAATCATGAAAACAATCAAAAATATTATAACAGTTTTTGCATTTGTATTTGCTGTTACATCGTGCAAAGAAGAAATTAGATTAGATTTTCCTGCTAGTGAAAAAAAGTTAGTGGTTGAATCTGAAATTACTACTGAAATGGATAGTTCGTATGTAAAATTAACTATGTCGGCCGATTATTATTCTACCGATCCATATCCAAATGTTACCAATGCAACTGTTAATGTAAATGGGGTAAATTTTGGTTACGTAGGAAATGGAATGTATAAACCTACTTCGCCATACAAAGGCGAAACAGGAAAAATTTATAACTTAAACATTAACAACAATGGAAGCATTTACAAAGCCACTGCTGTATTGGAACCAATGTTTAGAATTGATTCTATTTTTCAGGTTTTTAAACCAGCACAAGGATTTTTTAAAGAAGGATATTCTATTAATTATTCTGGCTTTGACGATAGACCAAAAATAAAATATACTTTATTTAAATTGGGTAAATTTGATACTATTCTACAACGTGATTCAATGAGCCAACAACGTATTTTATTTAACAGTGATCAAACTCCAGTTGGAACAAAATATGATTTTGAATTACCATTTACACGTTTGCAAAAAGGCGAAGAATCAATTCTGATTTTCCGTTCTATTGATAAAAGTATGAACGATTTTATTCAGGCTTATAACACCCAAACATCGGGCGCACCAGGACCATTTAAAGTGCCACCAGCAAATTTACCAACAAACATAGTTGGAACAGGAGTAATTGGTTATTTTGCCACTTACGATGTAGTAAGGCGAAGGTATAAAGTAAAATAGTTTGAACAGAGAATTTCCTGTAAATACTTTATAATAAATTGTAAAATTATAACAAATCGACAAAAAAATTAAACTGTTTTTGTCGATTTTTTTTATCCTTTATTGTTTTTATCAATCTTTCGAATAATGAATATTGAATGATGAAATTCAAACCACAAACTATGAATAGCTGTTAGTGGTTACTGAGCAAAGTAGCATAGCTATTGAACGAAGTAAAACGAAAAAGCATAAAAAAACTTATAATACCAAATACCCAAATAAGGTTTTATTCAAAAATATTATTCGTTAATATTTGAAACCTCAGTTCGGTTATAAATTTTGTTCAGAACGCTCATAAATGCTAGATTTTGAGTAAAAAGAATGAAGGAATAGCGGGCTATTTCGAGATCTTTTTAGGATAAAATCTGGTATTTATGGGTGAATTCCATTAATCTACCCAATTAAATCTTTGAAATAATTCGTTGGTTTTATTTGCGATAGCACGCTATCACTCACAAAACCGCCTTTTCTTTCAAATTTTAATTGGTTTCTGAACTGAAATTTATAATCGAACTGAGGTTTGAAAGTTCATTGTTCAAAATCCTGAAAAAAAAAATCAATTGGTGATAGGAATAGTAAAAATAAAACTGCTTCCTTTTCCTAATTCACTTTCTACCCAAATTTCACCTTTATGCGCTTTCACAAAATCCTTGCAAAGCAATAAACCTAAACCAGTACCTTTTTCATTTGCGGTACCAACCGAAGTTATTTTTTGCGATATATCGAACAATTTACTTTTCATTTCAGAACTCATTCCAACACCATTGTCAGAAACAGTAATACGAACATTTTGCAAATCAATTTCAGCACAAACATTAATAGCTCCATTTTTGTGAGTGAATTTTATAGCGTTTGAAATCAAATTCCTGATAATGGTTTTGATCATATCCATATCGGCTATCAAATTGATTTCTTTACTTGAAGAATAATTGATGGTAATGTTTTTATCATTTGCAACCTGTTGCAAATTTTTAATAATTTGGCTACAAACATTACTAAAGTTAAGCAATTGAGGTTCAAATGGAATTCTACCTGAATTTGTTCTAGCCCAAACCAAAATATCATCAAGTAAATTAGTAGTATTTTTTACTGACGAGTAAATTACATTTACATATTCTTCAATTTCATCAATACTGTAATCCCTAATATTTGGTGCAAGTAATTCAAGCAATCCTCTAATGGAATAAATAGGCCCTTTTAAATCATGGCCAAGAATAGAAATAAATCGATTCTTATCCTCATTTAATTTATTGAGTACTTCGTCCTTTATTTTTAGTTCTTCTTCGGCCAATGTTCTTTCAGTAATATCATGAATTATTGAAAATAAAATTTTCTGATTATCATAAATTATAGGTGAACAATGTACTTCAACTATTCGCTTTTCACCAGAAAACAATCGATGTGGGAATACAAAAAAGTTACGCTTTTCATGGAGTGCATTTGCCCTTTCTTCTGCCACTTGTTCAGCTGGAAGTAAGTTGATATCACAAATATTTTTCTCACATAGTTCCAATATTGAACCACCATAAAATTCAGCTGCCGATTGATTTGCTTGAATAATTCTCCCACTTTCAGAATCTATTAACAACATAATAGATGAATGTTTTTCAAACATGTTTTTAAATTTCGCCTCACTTTCTTGAAGCGCAAACTCTTTATTTTTTATTGGAGTAATAATTACACTTATACAAAGCACGCCAACTATTTTATTCTCTCGATAAAACGGTTTAAATTCATTTTGTACATATTCAATTGCTCCATCGCTTCTGTAAATCTTGTTTTCAAAAACCTGTTGCTCTCCATCCAATGATTTTTTCAAATAAGGATATCCTCTTTCGAAAGCTTCTTTTCCAATTATTTCAATTGGATGCTTACCAATTATTTCATTAACTGACTTCCCAAAAACCCTTTCAACATTTTTATTCACATAAAACATAATTCAAATTACGATCAAAAATCGCAATCATTGCAGGTACATTGTCAGAGATAGATGTAAGTAATTCTGTGGTTTGTTTTAACTTTTTTTCTTCAATATTACGTTCATTGATTTGGTCTCGCTTAATTAGTAAATTTTGGTATCCTGAATCAGCAATTAATTGAGCCAATTTAGCATAAAATTTAATCAATGTTTCTACTTTTCTGTGTGAAACAATAGGGACTTTTCTAAGTGCACTTAAATATACTTCTTTTTCAAAACCGAATTGATCTGCTTGCTTTTCAAAAAATTCAAAATCTATTTTTTCATCATCGTAAAAAAACTGACCAAAATATACAGAAGCCAAAATTTTACCATCAATAATGATTGGAATTGCAATATCCCACAAACCATTTTTACACTTATAGGCTATTGGTATATTTCCATTATGAAATTTAGCTAAATAATCATCACTTTCTATACATCTTTTACATGATTCAGGGTGTATTCTATGAAACTTTGTACATACATCTTGCCAACCAGTTGAAACCAATACTTGATTCGATTCATCAATGATTCCAATGCCAAGTCCAACTAGTTCAAAAAACAAATCCATGAGTTCTTGCAATTGATTGGTATCAACCAAATCTTTAAATAAAAAAACAGGAGATTCTTTGGTTTCTTTTGGATAATTATTTTCAGTTTTACATAATTTAAGATAACTAATTTCTAGTTCTAATTCCCTTATTTTAGCATCAATTTCAAAACTTTCCATTTTATATTTTTTAAGTAGGTCAAAAAAATCTATTTCAAAACCAATTAGTTTAAAAAAAACCTCAAAAATTGCTTGTGAAATATGAATATTTATTGCTACTAGTAATGAATAATAACAGCTTTAAATATAATTAACCAATATGTAAATCTAGTTTTATAGATTTACAATATAAATGACATATGTCAATTGGCTAGTTGTATATAAATATATTCTAAAACTATTTTAGTTTAAAATCCATTGTAGATAATTTAGAAAAACCCGAAATCAATTAACCTAAATTGGAAGAATAAAATTCGAAAAAATAAATTCGAATATCGAAATCCGAATAATGAATTACGAAATCCGAATAAAGCCCTGAAAGGGCAAAATATCAAAACATAGGGTGAAGCCCTATGAAGAATAAAATTCGAAAAAATAAATTCGAATATCGAATAATAAATTAAGAATTACGAATATCGAAATCCGAATAATGAATTACGAAATCCGAATAAAGCCCTGAAAGGGCAAAATATCAAAACATAGGGTGAAGCCCTATGAAGAATAAAATTCGAAAAAATAAATCCGAATATCGAATAATGAATTACGAATATCGAATTACGAAATCCGAACAAAGCCCTGAAAGGGCAAAATATCTTAACATAGGGTGAAGCCAAATGAACTATAAAATCCGAAAAAATAAATTCGAATATCGAATAATGAATTACGTATATCGAATTACGAAATTAGAATAAAGCCCTGAAAGGGCAAAATATCTTAACATAGGGTGAAGCCCAATGAACTATAAAATTCGAAAAAACAATTCGAAATTCGAAATTCGAATAACGAATAATGAATATCGAATTACGAATAATGAATTACTAAATTCGAATAAAGCCCTGAAAGGGCAAAATATCATAACATAGGGTGAAGCCCTATGAACTATAAAATTCGAATATCGAATAATGAATTACGAAATTAGAATAAAGCCCTGAAAGGGCAAAATATCATAACATAGGGTGAAGCCCTATGAACTATAAAATTCGAATATCGAATAATGAATTACGAAATTAGAATAAAGCCCTGAAAGGGCAAAATATCAAAACATAGGGTGAAGCCCTATGAAGAATAAAATTCGAAAAAATAAATTCGAATATCGAATATCGATTAACGAATAACGAATAACGAATAATGAATAACGAAATCCGAATAAAGCCCTGAAAGGGCAAAATATCAAAACATAGGCTGAAGCCAGATGAACTATAAAATTCAAACAACAAATTTAACTTGTAATTTCGTAA
>JBMOGB010000234.1:0-6031 GCA_049318585.1 Bacteroidia bacterium
GGAAACCCAAAGTTTATTCCAATGCTTGAAAAAAACAGCAAGCAAATGACAAACATAGCCATTGAACCTTGTTTTGTTGGTGAGATCAATGAAACAGTTTCAACAATAAATTACGGTGGAACTGCACGAATTGAAACAGCAGAAACAGGCATAGAAGTAAAAACGGTTACTCAAATTTTAAATAAGCACGAAGCTTTTAACAAAGCAAAACTTCTAAAAATAGATACAGATGGTTTTGATTTTAAAATATTGAGAGCATCTGAACAGTTTTTAATAAATGCAAAACCAATTGTTTTTTTTGAGTTTGACCCATTTTTTTTAATAAAACAAAACGAAAATCCTGCTAGTATTTTTCCTTTTTTAAACAAACTTAATTATTCCAATTTATTACTTTTTGACAACCATGGAAATCTACTCTGTGAGGTAAAAAGTAACCAAACAGAATTGATACAAGATTTAATTTATTATTATAATAAAAATGGCGAGGCCTATATGGATATTTGTGCTTTACACGATGAAGATTTTGATTTAGTTTTAAAAATTAAACAAGAATTTCAAAAATAAATGATTTTAAAATTTAGGTTTAGATATATTTTAAAGTGCCTTCGTTTTTTTTTTACGGATTACTTTTTATTATTTAATAATAAAAAAATTACTGCTTCAGAAAACAGCTTAATCATTGTTCATACAGACGCAATTGGTGATTATATTTTATTTCGAAATTTTATTGAACAAATTAAAAATTCTGAAAAATTTAAAACATATAAAATAACTTTAATAGCCAACGAACTATATAAAGATATAGCCCAAAATTTTGATAGTGAGTTTGTAAACGAATTTATTTGGATCAATAAATCAAAATTTCAGTTTGATTTTAATTACAGAAAAACAATTTTAAAATCAATAGCCAACAAACAATTTAGTGTTGCTATCAATCCATCATATTCCCGAGATTTTATTTTTGGCGACAGTATCATGAGGGCAATAAATGCCACTGAAAAAATTGGACAAAAAGCCGATTTGTCTAATGGTTATTACTTGTTTAGATTGTTATCTAATTTTTGGTACACCCAATTAATTGATACAGGAAATGAAATTCAATTTGAGTTTGATAGGAGCAAAAAATTTATTGAAAAAGTAATAGAAGCTCCTGTTAATGTGAATTTTCCATTTATATCTCTAAAAAATAAAGAAACTGATTTACAGCCTTATATTGTAATTTTTCCAGGTGCTGGAGAAGTTCAAAAACAATGGGCAATCGAAAATTTTATTACTTGTGCTAAGCACATAATAAATAATACAAAACATAAAATTATTATTTGCGGCAGTGGTAATGATTTTCCTTTAGGTGAAATAATAATTGCAAAATGCCACAACGATCAAATAACAAATTTATGTGGCAAAACTTCTTTAACCGAATTAATAAATTACATCCATAACGCGGAACTTTTAATAACAAATGATTCAAGTGCAATTCATATTGCTGCATGTACACATACGGTTTCTATTTGTATTGGTAATGGACGACATTATGGTCGTTTTACTCCATATCCAAAAGAAATGGCACCTTTTTTACATTTTGTTTTTTCAAAAAATGTTGTAAAAATGGCTGAATCAGATGTAGAAAATTTAAAAAAACAAACGCTTTATCATTCAATTGAATCAATCAATGAAATAGATGCAAACAATATAAATAATATTTGCAATAACCTTCTGAAAATTTGAAAATATTACTCCTCGATAATTACGATTCCTTTACTCACATGCTTAAAGATTATTTGGAGCAATGTGGTGCAAATTGTTTATTGTTTAGGAACGATCAAATTACTGTTGCTGAAATATCATTATTAACGTTTGATGCCATTGTTATTTCACCTGGTCCAAAGGAGCCAAAAGATGCTGGCATTGTGATGGAGTTAATTGCGACATTCTACAAAACTACGCCAATTTTTGGTGTTTGTTTGGGTCATCAAGCCATTGCCGAATTTTTTGGTGCTAGCTTAAATAAAGCAATATTGCCAAGGCACGGAAAAGTAGATTTAGTCATTCATCATGGTGATGAAATGTTTCAGCATATACCTGATAAATTTGAAGCCACCCGCTATCATTCTTTAATAATAAATAATTTGCCCAACGAATTAATTGCAACTGCCAGTTGCAACAATGAATTAATGGCTTTTAAGCATAAAAACTTACCCCTTTGGGCAGTACAATTTCATCCAGAAAGTTGCCAAACATTTTATGGATTACAAATAATTAGCAATTTTGTATCAATGGTAAAAAATCAAATTCCATAAAAACGCAGCTGTAATTTATTTTAAATATTTTGTTTCACTTTAGGTAAACTTTGTTAGTTTTGTAAAAGTAATTATTCGAATGGATAAAAATCAAAAATACAGAAAAATAATTTTTTTCAAAAGCTACTTTCAAGACTTTTTCGAAAAACAATCAAAGAAAGTAAAAGCCAAAATTATTTGGACATTTGAATTGATAGAAGATTTGCAAAGGATTCCTGAAATATATTTGAAACACATTGAAAACACAGAAGGTCTTTATGAAATTAGGGTTCAACAAGGTAGTGATATTTTTCGTGTTTTTTGTTTTTTTGATGAGGGTCAAATAGTTGTTTTAGCAAATGGGTTTCAAAAGAAAACCCAAAAAACACCAACAAAAGAAATTGAATTAGCACTTAAAATAAAAGCAGAATATGAAATGCAAATCAATAATAAAAAAGTACAAAAATGAGCATAACAAAAAATAATAACTTAACAACTCTTGATGAGTTTAAAGAAAAAAATTATGGGAAGCGTGGAACGAAAGAACGCAACGAATTAGAAGCAGGATATGAAAACTTCAAAATTGGCGCACTAATTCACGACACTCGCATAGAAATGGGAATGACACAAGAACAACTTGCAGAAAAAGTTGGAACCACTAAATCATACATTTCTAAAATAGAAAACAACTTGAAAGAAGCTCGTATTTCTACTCTTCAAAAAATAGTAGAACTTGGTTTTGGTGGGCACTTGGAATTATCGATAAAATTATAAAAGTACAATTTAACCAAATTAGTAATGAAAATTCTAATGGTCACTTTATTTAAATATTTGAAAGCAATAAAGTCTAATTATATATTAAGGAAAATATAGTTTCTGATAAGAGAATTACAAGTTCGAGGCTTGAGAAGATAGAAAAATGGGAGTTTGCAGCTTGTACTGAGCGGAGTCGAAGTATCGCAAATGACCATTTTTGTAGCGAGCATAACGAAGAAATTGGAGTTTTCTTGCAGAAACTAATTATATTTGTTCTAAACTATCGTTTTTAAATGTTTGCATACCAATTAATAAGTAACGAAATATTTGCCCTTAAACCGAGTGATTCGGCTGCCAATGCTTTGGTATTTATGGAAGATTGGCATGTAAAAGATTTGCCAATCGTTCAGAATTTAAAAGTAGTTGGAATTGTAAATGAGCAAATTTTATTAAACAATGAAAACGAAAACATAGTCAATGTTTTAAATCCAACGTCCATTTATTGTTATGAAAATACGCATTTTTACGATGTTTTAAAAATCATTTTCAACTCAAATTTGAGTACAATTCCTGTGGTAGATAGTGAACAAAATTTTAAAGGAATTATTGCTGCTAAGGATTTAGCAAAGTTGCTTTATCAGAACAGTAGCTTAAATCAAGATGGTGGAATTATAGTGCTGCAAATGAATGCTCATAACTATTCGTTGGCAGAAATAGCAAGAATTACGGAAGTGAATAATGCCAAAATATTATATGCGCATGTTTTCCCTTTGGCAGACGAAAACAACAATGTTCAGGTTTCGTTAAAATATAATGTGGTAGATTTAAAGTACATCATTGCTACTTTTGAAAGGTTTAATTATCAAATTATTTTTAGCACTCCAAATTTAAATGAAGACGATTCCACCAACAAAAAGTTTGATTGGTTAATGAAGTATTTGAATACATAAAAACGATGAATTTAGCCATTTTTGGTAGATATTTTAAAGAAGAACGTTATACCGAACTTCAACAGTTTTTCAATTATTTAGAAAACAGCGAAATTAATTTTTCTGTTTACAGAAAGTTTTTGGAAGATGGATTAAGAAACGGACTAAATGTTTCGCCTAAAACCAAAACTTTTGATACTTATGAAGATTTTACAAAAACAGATTTTGATTTTGTAGTGAGTATTGGTGGCGATGGAACTATTTTAATGTGTTTGGAGTTTGTAAGGGAAAAAGAAACGCCAATTATTGGTATCAATACCGGTAGATTGGGTTTTTTGGCAGGAGTTTCCGCAGGCGATGCCATTAACATGGTAGAAGATTTAAAAAAAGGCAGCTACAGCATTGATTCAAGAACAGTTTTAAAGTTAGATAGCAATAAACCCAATATGTTTGGTGGTGTAAAATATGCCTTGAACGATTTTGTAATTCACAAAAAAGACAGTTCAAGTATGATTACCATTCACACTTTTATCAATGGTGAATTTTTAAATTCTTATTGGAGCGATGGATTAATTGTTTCAACTCCAACTGGTTCCACCGGTTATAACTTAAGTTGTGGCGGTCCAATTTTATATCCTTCTTCTGCTAGTTTTGTAATTACACCTATTGCCCCACATAACTTAAATGTGCGTCCAATTATTATTTCTGATAATAATGTAATTTCATTTCAAGTAGAAGGCCGCAGTACTTCGTTTTTAGCCACATTAGACTCCCGTTCTGAAAGCATAGAATCAGATTCGGAATTAGCAGTTAGCAAAGCAAATTTTAAAATGAATTTGGTTCGTTTAAACAATGAAAATTATTTACAAACCCTTCGCGAAAAATTGATGTGGGGAATTGACAATAGAAATTTTAGAAATAGTTAATAAAACTTAAAATAATTTATAGTGTTGTTGATCACGTGACAAAGCAAAACAATGCTAGGGAAGTGTTAAACGAAAACTAAAAATTAATTTGACAGAATAAATGATTTTTTGTAAATTTACTTCGTGAAATCAAAGAAACCTATATATCTCGACTTTATTATAGATAAGTTGACAAACTCAATCCAAAATACTATTTCGGGTGATAGTTTTGATACTGAGGTTTTGCGTTTGACCAATGCTGACTTGAAACAAGTTCAAAAAAAGAATGGCTGGAATTTTGATTGGAAAGTTGAACTTGAAGATAATAAGAAAGAGGTTTTTAAGCTAACAATAACCCACAATTCTAATATTATTCAAGGCCTGCTCAGTTTGACTTTAGAAATTGACCATGTTTATATTCATTTACTTGAAAACGCTCCTTTTAACATTGGTCAGAATAAACTTTATGAAGGTGTTGCAGGTAATTTAGTTGCCCATGCTTGCAAAGTATCTTTCCAACAAGGATATGATGGTTTTGTTGGATTTACAGCTAAAACAAAATTGATAGAACATTACCAAAAATCATTGGGTGCATATACTTTGGCTGGACACAGAATGATTATTCCAACGCAATCAGCACAAAAACTTATTGATAAATATTTTAAATCTTAATAAAAATGGGACATGTAAAAGAACCTAAAGGTATTGACTTTGTTATAGCAAGTGACCCTTTAACCGAAAAGACACGACAAGAAATTAGTGCCTTTATTCACAATTATAAAAACAAGACAAATACAAAAAAAACTAAATCAACAACATCTGTTAAGCAAGCAAAAGAGATGCTTACTTAATATTTAGTTCCTTGAATAATTAGGAGCTTCTTTGGTAATTCTTACATCGTGTGCATGGCTTTCTTTTACACCTGCAGAAGTTATTTTTACAAATTTTGCTTGCTGTAAATCAGCAATCGTTGCTGCTCCGCAATATCCCATTCCGGCTTTTAAACCACCAACAAATTGGTAAACTACTTCTTTTAAAGTTCCTTTAAATGGTACAATTCCAACAATTCCTTCTGGAACTAATTTAGCAATTTCGTCTTCAGCATCTTGGAAATAACGGTCTTTACTTCCTTCTTTCATGGCTTCAATACTTCCCATTCCACGAT
>JBMOGB010000235.1:0-6006 GCA_049318585.1 Bacteroidia bacterium
CCAAAAAAAACTTTATAACTTTTATCGTAAATAACTTTCATCAATATCACTAAAACAATGTTTGTAAACACTTATAATTGCGCTGCTAAATTAAACTTTTTATTATAAGCATTATTATGACAAATAAAATATTACAACTCGACTTTTCAAATACTGAAATTGCATTTAAAGCAAAAACAAATTCAGAATTACGCACTTCTTATTTTCTATTTAAAGCAATAGGAATGAATTGGTTAGTTAAAATGGGAACTCCTTTAATAGAAACTGCTTTTGCTTTACACTTACCTATAAAATCAATAATTAAGCATACCGTTTACCAGCAATTTGTTGGTGGCGAAAATATTATTGAATGCGAAAAAGCAATTGACACGCTTAATAAATACCATATTGGTACCATTTTAGATTATTCGGTAGAGGGAAAAGAAGCAGAGTCTGATTTTGAAAATACTTGCAACGAAACCATTGATACCATTCATAAAGCAAAAGGAAATAGTAAAATTCCTTTTTGTGTTTTTAAAGTTACTGGGTTAGCTAGGTTAGCATTGCTCGAAAAAATTAATAGTAACATTACTTTAAACGAAAGTGAAACATTAGAATTTGAAAAAGTAAAAGCACGAATTGAAAAAATTTGCAGAACAGCTTTTGAAAATAATGTGAAAATTTTTATTGATGCTGAAGAAACTTGGATTCAAAATCCTATTGACGATATGGCAACTGAAATGATGCTTAAATTCAATAAAAACGAAGCCATTGTATATAACACCATACAATTATACAGGCACGATAGATTGGCATATTTAAAAGATAGTTTTAACCATGCCATTTCAAATAATTACTATTTGGGAATGAAATTAGTTAGAGGCGCATACATGGAAAAAGAAAGAGAAAGAGCTGCTAAATTAAATTATACCGATCCAATTCAAGTAAATAAAGAAAATAGCGATGCCGATTATGATAAAGCTTTGAGATTTTGCTTGGAAAATATCAATAGAATTAGTATTTGCGCTGGTACTCACAATGAAAATAGTAGTAGAACTTTAGCACAAATGATGCTTGAAAATAACATTGATATAAACGACAAAAGAATTTATTTTAGTCAATTATATGGCATGAGCGACAACTTAAGTTTTAACTTAGCAAATGCTGGTTATAATGTAACAAAATATTTACCATATGGACCTGTTAAAGACGTAATGCCCTACTTATTTAGACGAGCTGCAGAGAATACAAGCGTTAAAGGACAAACTGGAAGAGAATTGAATTTAATTTTAAAAGAAAAAGCAAGAAGAGGTGCTTTGTAATATTTGAAAAATAAAAAAAATCAATCATAAAATTAATAATAATTCGTTTAATTGCTAAACTATGAAATATATAATTGGCATAATAGGTTTAGTGTGTTTAACAAATACTATTAATGCACAGAAAATAGATTCGCTTACCCGTGATACATTAGTAGATGCTGAAATACGTCTGAATGGTTTAGCTCAAAAAATGGTAACAAGTTTAGATGAAATGACTAGGATTAGCAGCGGTAAAAACTTTATTAGAACACTTGCTAGAACTTTAAAAACCAACAACTCCTATTACTATAATTTTGATTCTTTAAAAAATATTTCCATCATTTATTCACCCGATGAATATTTTAGAATTATGACTTGGAACGTAGCAAGCGATGATGAGCATTTTAGAAATTTTGGAGTTATTCAAATGAATCCGAATAAAATTAAACGAGAAAAAAAGGTTTATAATATGCCTGATTTTTTTCCATTAATTGATAGAAGTGATAGCATTGAAAATGTATTTTATGCCGAAACAGATTCCGATCATTGGTTTGGAGCTATCTATTATAAAATTATAAAAACTCAAACACAAAAAGGAAATTTTTACACTTTATTAGGTTGGGATGGTGCTACTAGAAAAAGCAATAAAAAAATTGCTGATGTATTATTTTTCAGAGATAATGAACCTTATTTTGGATCGCCAATTTTTGATATAAAAACAAAGAAACCATTGAACAGAATGATTTGGGAATTTAATAATAATGCTACTATGACTTTGCGTTATGAAGAAAAGCGAAAATTATTTATTTACGAAAATATTATTCCTCCAAGGCCTGATAATGCTGGCATGTACGAGACTTATATACCAGATGGTAGTTACGATTTTATGACATGGAATGGCAAAGCTTGGGAAAAGCAAAAAGGCATAGTTACCGATTTTAAAATGAAATAAATAATCCTTGAAATACAAAAAGTACCAAGGTTTTTTTATTTCAAAAAAAAAAACATTATTCGTAGTATCATATAATAAACAATACTATGAAAACATCAAGAAAAAAATTTTTAACAACTGGCATTTCAACTGTATTAGCTGGTGTTAGTGTAAATAATTTATTGGCCAAAAACAGTTTTTCTTTACCAAATACTTCCAATATTGATGTAGCTTATAACGATGAAAAATACTGGCAAACTATCCGCCAATTGTTTCCGTTAACCAACGATTTTATATATTTAAATAATGGAACTATGGGTCCATCGCCTTATCCTGTTATAGAAGCAATAAGAAAAGGAATGATGGAAAGCGATCAGTTTGTAAACTATGGTAGTGTAGATAAAACATTAGAAAAATTAGGTGGATTTGTAGGTGCAAAAAGTGATGAAATTGCATTTACACATAATGTAACCGAAGGAATAAATATAGCTTGTTGGGGCTTACCTTTAAAAAGAGGTGATGAAGTAATTATGAATACACACGAACATGTGGGAAATGCTTTGCCTTGGTTAAACCGTCAAAAATTACATGGAATTGTTATCAAAACTTTCACGCCTTCGTTAACTGCTGCCGAAACTTTAAAAAGAATTGAGGCACTCATTACAAAAAAAACCAAAGCCATTGCAGTTCCGCATATTCCTTGTACACAAGGGCAAATATTGCCTGTGGAAGAAATTTGCATATTGGCCAAAAGTAAAAATATTTTCTCTTTTATTGATGGTGCGCACGGCCCAGGAATGTTACCGTTGGATTTACATAAAATGGGTTGCGATGTGTATGCAAGTTGCTGCCATAAATGGATGTTGGGTCCAAAAGGAACTGGATTTTTATATGTTAGAAAAGATTTTCAAACTACGTTACAAGCTTATTTTGTGGGCGCTGGTGGAGATGATGCCAAATGGAACATGATGGTAAATCCACCAGTAATGGGTAATTATGCTAATTCTGCTCACCGATATTTTGGAGGAACACAATCGTTAGGTTTGTACAAAGGAATAGAAGCAGCTGTTGATTTTATTACCAATATTGGTCAACAAAATATTTATAATAGAATCAATTATTTGGGTAAATATACCCAAGATTCATTACTCAGTTTTGGTGATAAAATAGAATTGATAACACCAACAGAACAACAATCGCGTTGTGCAGTAAATGGTTTTAGAATTAAAGGTGTTGAATCAGCAAAGTTTAATCAAACTGCTTCGGAAAATAAAATTAGAATAAGAATAGTTCCTGAAAATGGCTTGAATTCATTGAGAATTTCCACACATATTTATAATAATACCAGCGAAGTTGATAAACTAATGGAGTTAATAAGGAAAGCTTAGTTTTTCAAGTTTCCTAATAAGTTTATAGCACCAAAATAAGGTGATAAATCCAAATACTCCAAAAGAACAATCAATTAATTGCCAGTAAAAAGGTATTCCTCTTATTGGTCCGGCAATAAGGGCTAAAGGAAAAATCATAATACAAGCAATCATTCCAAATTGAATGACCCAAATGTTTTTTATAGGTTCTTTCAATGGCCCAATAAATACGACTGCAATTACCAAATGAGCAAAGGCTAACCAATCGGTTCCATAGCTAATAAATGGATAATTTTGATTAGTAGTTTTTATGGCTAAGTAAACAGTTTTTATCCAATCTTTTGCAAAATTTGGAACTAAATTTAAGTGATTGTAGGCAAATTCTAATTGCGTTTCTATAGGAAATGCAGTGATGCCACTAAGCACTAAACCAATGATAAAAAATAGAATAAAGGCTCTAATTTTTTGTTCAAGTTTTTTTTGATACATCATTTAAATACAAATCAATTATTACCATATAATACCTTATAAATTAACCAGAAAATAAAAAATATTGTTCCTATTATCATCAAGTAAAACCCATGATCTCTATCTTTATTACAATATCCAGCAACATAGTTTCCATTTGGTAAACGTTTTTTATAAGTTAATAAATGCCACCCAATTATTACAGACAATACACCTCCCAATAATGCAATAATATAACCTATAAATATCCAATACTCTTTACTTTCTATAGGCTTTGAAAGTTCAGCTATTCTCTGTTGGTATAATTTCTCCAAATAACTCTCATCTACCACAATTCCCTTTTCATTTAAAATTTTTTTAGCCAATAAAAAATCAACTTGATTCCACTCATCTCTTTTTGCAATTATATCAATCAATTCATCATTTGTAAAATTGTACAAATAATAATCATCAGGAATATTATTTAACAAATCCATTGAAATTTGAAGATTCAATGAATCAGCTAAATCAAAATCTATCTCTTTTATCTTAACTTTATACTCTTGGTTTAACTCACTTGTAACAAAAGTTGGGTCAAAACTTTTCGATTCGTTTTCAAGTAAATATGCTATATTATTTTCTTGCAATAAAACACACAATGCATTTGCACTTTGTAGATCGTTAAATTTTTGATAAGTTAAAAATTTCATATTGTTAGAATTGCACTTTTGCAATATATAAAAATACTTTATTTTAATAAAACATTCCAAACATCCATAATGGAATTTTATTTCCCATTCCTAATTCTACGCCATCTATTGCCAAATAAGCATCTTTCAAGTCCTTTACTTGGTTAAAAGTTTTGTTTTTTCCGCCCACTTCAAAAGTATATTTATTATTTACCAAAAAATCGCCAACTGGAGTGTAACGCACTACATTTTTTGCAGCCAATTGGTTAAAGAAAAACACTTCTCTAACCGCGCCAATTTCTTTTGGTTCTCCTGCCAAAGCATACATCAAATTACTGTTGTTTAAATATATTTTTTCGGGTTTAGTTAAAATACTTTCACTTCCTTTATCGGTTTTAAGTAGGTTAATTAGTTTGGCGGTGTGTAAGTAATTTAAAAACAGTAAAAGGGTGTTTCTCGAAATTTCTAGTTGTGCAGCAAGCTTAGTAATATCGGGCTTGTAAGGGCCCGATGTAGCTAAAAAATGCAATAGCTTTTTTAGCTTAAAAACATTTTTGTATTCCATGTTAAATACTGCTGGTAAATCAGTTTCCAAAATCAAATTCACAGTGTTAGCTAATTTGTGCGAGTAACTACTTGTGCCTTCTATAAAAAACGGATAAACACCATGTTCTAAATAGCGTTTAAAAGCAGGAATAATTTTTATTTTATCGGTTATTCCCATCGCAATTTCAATATGATTTTTCAATAAATCATCCATTGAAATGGGTAAAACAGAAAGCCCTTCGCCTAATACCAAATATTCCCTGAACGATAATGCTTCTAAGTCGTAAACCACCACTCTTCGGCTTAAGTCAGCGCTGCCTTTATAAATTTCTAAAACCGAAGAACTAGTGAATATTATTTTTAAATCAGTGTGGTTATCGTAAATACTTTTTAGCTCCGGACTCCAAGTTGGATATTTATGTACTTCGTCTAAAAATAAATGAGTTCCTCCGTTTGCCACAAAATCATCTACAAAATCAATCAAGCGGTTATTGGTAAAATACACGTCATCGAGCGAAACATAAATTACGCTATCGTTTATTGGTAAATTTGCTTTGATGTATTGATGCAATAACGTAGTTTTACCACAACCTCTTGCGCCTTTTATGGCTATGAATCTATCGTTCCAGTTAATTTCATTTAATAATGGCCTTGTAAAATCGAGCTTGGTTTTTTTTATGCGTAGCAAGAAATTATTGAACATTCGTTTAATTTCAAGTTCGTCTGTTTTATAAGTTCCCATTTTT
>JBMOGB010000236.1:0-5998 GCA_049318585.1 Bacteroidia bacterium
GAATCTTTTGGGAAAAAAATCAATTTTTGGAAAGCCTTACTTTTTGAGTGAACCCGACTTAGTGTTTAAACATGGATGACGCTCCCGCACTTATGTTCTTGAAAATCCTAAATCCAGTAAATCCTGATTCAGACAATGTGCGGAAGCTCCTTGTAAAGTTCCTTCACTGCGCTCAGGATGACGTTCCCGCACTTTTCACCTATGCCTACGCTTAAAGCGAAGGCATCGGTTTTATTCAGTTATAACCGTTCAAAAACTTGAAAACTGTAATCAAATTTGTTTTTTTCGTCAGCCTCATGCATGGTTTCTTGCTTAAGTTTCCAATTGTTTTCTAACGAAGGAAAAAAAGCATCCGCTTCAAATGTGTGGTGAGTTCGGGTTAAATAAATAGTTTGGGTTAAAGGCAAACTTTGTTTGTAAATACTATCGCCACCAATTATAAAAAGTTCGGTTTCCAAAAGCGATTTAGCAAAAGTTATTCCATCTTCAATATTGTTAAATACATGGCAACCTTCTATTTTATTGGTATTTCGGCTTATTACAATATTGGTTCTATTAGGCAAAGGTTTTCCTATACTTTCAAAAGTTTTTCTGCCCATTAGTATAGAATGACCAGTAGTTAAATTTTTGAAATATTTTAAATCGGCTGGCAAATGGCACAATAATTCATTGTTTTTTCCTATTCCGTTTTGCTCATCAGCAGCTACAATCATTGAAATTTTCATTCGGTAAAGGTATTAATCAAATATTCAATAAAAAAAGGGATTTGTAAAAAATTTGGGTTTTATTGGTTGCCAATTTGCAAAAATATTAAGTACCACCAAATCGGAATTTTTAAAAAATGAATTCAGAAATTATAGATTGATTTTATAAAATCCACCAAAACCTAAAGCAAAAACCTGATGGCTGCTAGTTCGTTGCCTATTTGTTGCACACCATTTAAAATACGTTTGGTTTGATTAGCGGAAGGTTTTTTATTTCCTTTAATATATTGCGCTAAAAGACTTTGATTCATTCCTATTCTTTCTGAAAGTGCCTTTGCATTAATTACTTTGTAAAACTCAAAAAACTGAGGCAAATCCAAATTTATTTTCAAGTCTTGTTCTTTAACTGCTTTGCCTTGCTTTTCAAAATAAAGATTAAGTGCTTCCAATATATTACTTTTAAGTTCTTCTAAAGAACTTCCAACCGTAAAAACAGGATACTTTTCGGCATAAGCAGAATAACCCGTTTTTGTTTTTTCAACTGTCATTTCAATTTTCATAACTCAGTTTCTTTAATTAATTCCTGCATCTTTTTTTATTTTCATTTCCAGCCCCTTACCTACTTCATGGCTACCATGAAAAGGGCAAATAATTTGTCCTTTTTTAAAGGCATGTTCCATTATCATATGGCTGCCAGTTTGCCTAATAACAGTCCAACCATCTTTTTTCAGTAACCTTACTAATTCGCTGGATTTCATTTTCCGAAGGTAATAAATTTATTACTTTATAAAAAAATGATTATTGATGATTTAACAATCAATCTTTAATTTTCAAATTTATTGGGAAGAACTTAAAATCAAAAACACCAAAAAAAATCTAGCTTTTAAATTCCCAAAACAGCTATCAAATTTGTATAATACAAAAAATAAACCACATAGAAAACACAGGTAAATGCTATGTTTTCTATGTGTCTATGTGGTTCAAAAAAACTTAAAAGAATAGTTGTTTTTACAACCCCAAAACAGCTTTCAATTTTGGATAACCTGTTTTGCTTAAAGGAATTTTTGTTCCATTTTTTAAAATCGCTATCATGGTTTCTTTGTCACTTTGTTCCATTTTAGTAATTTGATTTACCTGAATAATATATGACCGATGAACCCTAACAAATTGTTTCGGATTAAACGCATTTTCGAAATAATTCATGGTTTTTTTCTTTACAAAAACATTTTCTTGAGTGTAAATTTTCACATAATCATCGTAAGCTTCCAAGTATAAAATATCAGCAGTTTGAATAATTTTTATATTGCCCAAATGTTTAACCACCACGCGGGTTTCCAACTCGTTATTGTTAGTATTTAAAACAGCTTCATTTGTAGTACTTATTAGTGTATTATCAGTTTGAGCCAAGCATTTTTGCATGGCTTTATCAAACCGCTCTTGGCTAAAAGGTTTTAGTAAATAATCAATGGCATTTTGGTCAAAAGCTTTAATGGCAAATTCGTCAAAGGCAGTGGTAAAAATTACTTTAGGCTTGTTTTCAATTAACTCTAACATTTCAAAACCTGTAATTTTTGGCATTTGAATATCCAAAAAAATCAAATCAGGTTGGTGTTCTTTGATAGCTTTAAACCCTTCAAAACCATCGTTACATTCAGCCACAATTTCCATGTTTTGGTAAGTACTCAAATAATGTTTTACCATGCTTCTTGCCAAAGGCTCATCGTCAATAATTATTATTTTCATACTGTTTTTTGTGGAATAAGAATTTGAGTAATAAATATATTTTCTTCGGTATGAATTTTCAGCAAATCGTTTCTACCAAACAATAAATACAACCTTCTTGCTATAGAATTTAAACCAAATCCTGCGCCTTTATTGGCTTGGTGTGCTTCGGTATCGTAAGGATTTGTAATTTCAATAAATAACATTTCATTCTGAATTTTACTAGTTATATGAATGGTAATTTGTTCGGTAGTTCCATACAAACCAAACTTAATGGCATTTTCAACTATTGGCTGAAGTAATAAAGTTGGTAGCAACATGTTTTCAGTATTTGAATCCAAATTGTTTTCTACTTTTAAACGGTGTTCAAACCTCACCATTTCTATGTTTAAGTACAATTGCAAATGATTCATTTCGGCTGCTAACGTAACCAAACCATTGTTTTCTTTTTTAAGCGTTCCCCTTAAAAAATCGGCTAATTCTTGAATCATTTTTTGAGCTAAATTGGGTTTAATAACCAATAAAGCACTGATAGAATTTAAGCTATTAAATAAAAAATGTGGTTGAATTTGCTGGCGTAAATCTAACAATTCGGCTTCACGCAAAAGCTGTTCATTGTCTGTATTTCTTTGTGTTTCGGCTTGTTTATTGGTTTTATAATTCCAAATAAAACTAATCATGGTAGCACTAATTATCATCAAAAAATTATACACCAATCTAATTTTGGAAGTATCGTTTACAAATTGATGATAACTCAAATCGTTTACCACAAAAAAAATGGCAAATTTTTGAAGTAAAAATGAGCCATAAACGCCTGCTAATAAAATAGCAATTGGATGAAAAATTTGATACGAATTAGGTTGATAATTTTTAGAAATAAAAAACAAACTAGCACTAAAAAAAACAATGATTAAATTGCTAATAACTGAATCAATAAAAGCTAAAAATGGCGTTTGGTTTAGGTCAACCAAAATCCAATATTGAATAAAAATAAACAAGAATGTCCAAATAGAAAAAACAAGTATAATTCGTAAGTTATTGTTCAAAATTATTTCACATTTTTAAAGTAAAATGGTATCATTTACCAAATTATTAGCTGTGTGTAAAACATAGTTTTCGTATGCATTACTAGGTTCATTTTCTCGGGTGTGAGAATATAATTCTAAACCATCTACCAAATCGTCTAAAGCCCTGATGTCCATTACATCTATAAACTTCCAATTTACTGAAGTAATGCTTTCTAACATAAAACTTTCTTCTTCTTTTATGCCTAAAATTTTTGCTTTCATTAATGCTTCGTTTTTATTGGCAGCCATAATAACTCGCAGTTGATCATCGTAATGAAAACAGTTGTTGGCAGCCGAAATACTAAATACAAGTTTTGCTAAAAATATCATAGATGTTTGAATAGTTTTTATAAAATGAAATACCTTTATCGTTCAAAATAAAGGTATTTCAAATTGTTTAAATTATAATTTTTACAAAAGGTTTTTTTTCTGTTTAAAATGATTTGATATCAATTCCTGCAAAAACACTTGTGCCACGAAGAATCAATGTTTTGCCTTCGGCAATATTTAAAGCTGATAAATTTTTACGTTTATCGTCAACCCCACCAATTATGGCAGTTATTTCGGTTTTTACTTCCCAATGAGAAGGTAAAATTAATTTTGTTCCGCCAAATACTTGCGTAATATCTAACACCACAATTCCATCAATATCCGATTGAGTCAAATCAATTTCTACACCACCAAACACATTGAAAACTTGCCCACCTTTAAAGTTTTTAGTTAAAATGTTTTTTTTTACACCTCCAAAAATGGAAGTGGTATCTAAATAATCTTCTGAAAGATCTGAATTGTCTAAATTTTGGTATTTTTTCTCCCAATGTTTTCTTTTAAAAGGCGAAATAATCATGGCTGCTCCTGCCAATAAAATAATGGTTGGCCAAAAGAAATCTTTTAAATTAAAACCAATAATTAAATCATCTAACAATAAGTATATTCCAATAAACACTGGAATCATCCATCCACTTCTTTTAAAAGTGCTTTTAGCTCCTAAAAATAATCCAACAGCTATCCAAAACGTTCCCCAAGAATACAACCAAACTGGCATTTCTACTTTAAGTTCATGAGCAAATAACACCACCCCAACTCCTAATAGTATAACTCCTGCTAAAACTCTTCCATTTGAGTTTGAGTTTACCATTTTTCTTTGATTAAAGTTTTCCATTTTTGTTTTATTTATGGCACAAATGTATGTTCAATTAATTACCATAAAACTGTAATTAGGTGTAATGTAAATATTTGTAGGTGAAACGTAGAAATATGTCGGTGAAATTGTGAAATGATAACACAAAGTGTTTTATAAATTTTGGTGCTTAGGTTAATTTCATTTATTTTGTCGAAATAATTTGATAAAAATGAACGTAGATTTTGACTGTAACTTATGTGGCTGTAAACAAGGAAAAACCATTCCTTTTAGATATGCTTTTAAGGATAAATTTTTATGGGGAGTAAAATGCAATAACTGCGAATTAGTTTCTATTTGGCCAAGGCCAACTGATGATGAAATTGTAGAAATGTATGCTTCAGATTATTTTACAGGAAATGATAAAGAAACGCATCACATGGAAGTGGCTTACGTTGATTTGTTAGCTGCTGGCGATTATGCTGATGGTGTAGATTACATGAAAAAATATTGTAAAAATGGAAATATTTTAGATGTGGGTTGTGCCACTGGCAATTTTTTATATGCTTTAAAAAACAATGGTTACAACGTAAAAGGCATTGAACTTTCCACTTTTGCAGCTGAATTTGGACGAAAAAACTTTGGAATAGATATTATCAATAAACCTTATGATTTTAGTTTATTGAACAATGAATTACCTGAAAATTATTTTGATGTGGTATTGATGGGCGATGTGTTAGAACATTTTACCAATCCAACCGAAGCCATGCAATTAACCAATAAAATTTTAAAACCAGGTGGCGTGGCGTTGATTCAATTACCAGGAACACTCAACTTACTTTCGAGTAAATTGGGTTTTATGGTTTATAAACTAATTGGTTCACAAAAAACCATGCATATTCCGCCATTTCACTTAACTGAATTCAACGAAAAAACAGCTAGAAGAATGTTTAAGGATTGCGATTTTACCAAAACCAATATTAAACAAGAAGTGAAGCCACCAAATACAGTTCCGTTAAGAGGCAGCTTTATTGAAAATACGGTAAAATTTGTTTTCCAACACATCAATTTTTATTTAACCAAATGGTTTGGTGTAGCTGGTGATAGAATTATAATAGAGACTTACAAATAGCAAGAACTTTAGTTCAAGTTTTACTGCCAAATTGTACCAAATAGACATATAATTTGGTATTATTTTCTTACTTTCGCACCTCATTTTAAAAAATCAAAATAGTGGCATTGCTATTATTTTGATTGAATTTACACGATTATGCATAGAACACACACCTGCGGAGAGCTTAGAATTACTGATATAAATACTACTGTAACCTTAAGTGGTTGGTTACAAAAAAGCCGCGATTTGGGCGGAATGACTTTTATAGATT
>JBMOGB010000237.1:0-5995 GCA_049318585.1 Bacteroidia bacterium
GCAATGACGCCTAACTATCCGTAGCGTTAGCGAAGCACTCAATGTCATGGTGAGCCTGTCGAATCCATACACGAAACCATTAACTTTTTGCTCCTAAAAAGCGAACGGCCACCTTAGTGCCTATAATGAAATAAAATAAAAAAAGGCATATTGAAATTTAAAAAACTTGATGATTAATCAAAAGAATAACATCAAAACAAGTAATTGATTACTTGAAAACTACAAATATTAAGCATAATTGCTGAGACAAAAACCTTGTCAAAAGGTAAATAATTTTTAAAATCCCATAATACAAATTTTACGGTCACTGAGCTTGTCCGATAGCTATCGGACGAAGTGTTGTTGCAGCAGGCTCCAGAAGCTTCTGTCAACACAGGCTTAAATCGCACCTTTGTGAAAAACAAAGCTGCGTTTAAGCCTTATATGTTAGGTGCAGTAGTTCGTTTTCGTTCGTATGGTCAAAGTAATTATTTCTACTTTTTTCTAAACCAGGTTTCGCCATTTATTTGTTTTTCAAAGTTTTTACGCAAAAAGTGCGCTTCGCTTTCTAAATAATTTTGGTCAATGTCTTGCTTCTCTTTAAAAACGTAATGTACCATTTCTTTGTCAGGATACTTTGTTGGAATTGTTGGATCGTAAAAATTAATTTCAAAACCATAGTCATTAGGATGATATGAGTTAGTCAAAGAGATAGTTCTCTTTAATGTTAAATTCTGATATTCTATTTTGTCTTGGATAATTGTCCCGTTTTCTTGTTTCCATTCTATATGAGAAGGTTGGTCATACCCATATTCTTCAATTAGGAAACTGAAATACTTAAATGTCTTTTCAATAAAATTCCTTCGTTTTGTGTCGTAAAGTTCAGCTGGAGTCATATCTAAATTTAAGTTAACTGTAGGGTTGTTTTCGATGTTTTCGATGTCTTCGTGTCGTTCATTATGTAAGGTCTTACTATTGCACCTAACATTTTGCAGCTACCCGAAGGGCGGGATTTTTACCACAAAACTTGATTTGAAAAACTAATGTTTGATTAACCACAAAACTGTCTTTGGAACACGAAACCCCGCCTTTTGGGTAGGTGCTGTTATGCCTACGTTGTTCTTTCTCGGTCGTGCTTTTTCCGTCCATAGTTGGAGTGTCTTGGTGCGGTTGGTTGGTGGCTCTTTTGGATTTTTTTAGCGTTGGTCTGTGCGTTGAAAAAAATACAAATGTGCCACCAAATGCTTTGGCTTGTCCCGCTGTCGTTGTGCAATTTGTGCAATTAATGTGCAATTGATTTATGTCTGATTTGCCCCTCATTTCAATGTATAAAATGCTCCTGCACCCTTTTGTCCGCTTGGTTTTAGCAAATCTTTGTCAACCAACTCTGTCAGGTCGTTACTGGCGGTATTTCGAGAACAGTCGTTTAATGTTTGATATTCACTATTTGTAATTTTTCCTTTGTCTTTTGCGAATAAAACAGCCTTTACTTGTCTGTCGTTTAGGTTAAGCGAAATTAAATATTTTTTATTGTAAATATCCTTTCTGAACTCTACTGAAATGTCGCTTGAATCGTAACTAAAAACAGGTTCGGGGATTCCCGCTTGTTTACATTCTTTGATAATTTTTATAGTTCCTCGTCCCCAAGATTCAATGTAACCACTGCGGAATAAAGCATTCGCAATGTCGGGGTTATATGGTCGTGAAGCGTGTTTTTCCAGTAAGTTTTTAAATGCTCTTCGCTTTCGTCTTTAGGTCGTTTTTCAATAACACTGATTTTGTCGAGCAAAGCAATGAGGTTTGTTTTAAAAACGTCAATTTCGCTTCTCAAAGGCTTTTGCTTTAAGAATGCTTTAAGTGCTTTTTTCGGTGTCTGCGTTATTAGTTTCATCAAATTTTCTATGTCAATTATTTAGGTCGTAAAGATAAGTTTAAAAACCATTTTTCTGTCCAAAGTTGCCGTCAAATTGTCAACCATCCGAATGTCCTTGGTGCGGTTGGGCAAAATTAAATGTGCTGCAATTTGGGTCGGCTTGTGCGGTTGCATTGCAGCTCTTTTAATTTTGCGAAGGGCTGGCTTTTGTCGTCAAATTTCAGCACGAATGTTGATGGTTGCACGGTCGTCCTACACTTGCTTGTAACGTTTTGCAGATTGGCGATGGGCGGGCTTTTCAGCACTAAAGTTTGTTCGGAGAACTGAACTTTAGGCTACCACAAAACTGTCAAGCGGAGACGGAACCCCGCCTATTGCCAATGTGCTGTTAGCGGCTGGCATTCTTGCTGTCGTCTGTTTGTTGTCCATTTTATATTTCTGCAACTCCTGTCATTTCAGGTCTGCCAGTTTGTAAATTTATTTTGTATGAAATTTGTCTTTCTCCTGTGATGAAGGAAAATATTCTGTTTTTTTTAGCGTAAGTATAATTCACAGTTATATTTCCGTCTTGGTCAATTTTGTCAATTTTTGAAACTGTGTCCCAGTTTTCAAGCTCTGAGTCAATGTTTTGTTCTCTCCATAAACCAGTCTGCTCAATTGTCTTTGGTGATATTTCGAACTCAGTCCATTTTTTTGTGTCATTGTCGCAAATAAATAGCAGGTCTTTGTCTCGGTCAGAGCTTGTTTTGAAAATTGTCCATTTAGCAATTTGAATTAATTGCTCGTCTTTGGGTGGTTCAACTTTGTAGAAAGACCCAGAACCAATACTACTTATGCTATCAAATTTGTCTTTGTAGGAATACTTAACATCATAAATCCAAGAACTAAAGTCGTCATAATAGTGGATTTCACGAATTAATAAGCCTCCAATATTTTGTTTAATTGTGTCTTGATAGGTCTTGTCGGTAAAAACACTTTCTCCACTGTCCTTGCAAGAAAACAGATTAGAAATTATGATTGTCAATATGATAATTGTCTTTAGTTTCATTGTTGTTGGTTTGTCGTCCTATGCTTGCCGCTAACGTTTTGCAGCTACAAGAAGTTGGCGATTTCGAAGCACTAAACTGTCAGCCAGCACTAAACTTGATACGAAGCACAAAGCTTCATTTAAGCACTGAACCCGCTTTTTTGCCAAACGCCTGTTAGCGGTTCGGGCTTTTGTCATTCTGCTGTCCATTCAATTTCCTTTTCAGTTTTTGGATTCCAATTTTTCAGTTTCTGTCCAAGTTTATTGATTGAGGCAGGAACTGTCAATATGTAAAATTCACTATTGCTTTTATGTGGTTCTATTCTGTTGTTGTCAATTTTTATTTGGATTGCAGTATGTCCATTGTTTTCATAGCAAAAAACACGAAGCAAAATATAATAAGCCCATTTTTCTCCTTGTTCACCAAGCTCGTATTTTATTTCTGTGTCAATGCTTTTCGGGAATGAGCAAAGTTCGTTTGCAAAGTCTTGAAACTCGTCTGCATAACCATAAAAATCAATACTTGTTGAGTTTACGCCATTAGTCAATTCAATTTGAAACTGAATTGTGTCGTCTCCTTCTTCAATAGCAAGTAATGATATTTTTATTCCTTGTTCAAGCATCAATTTTGGGTTTCAAATTCTATGTGTTTGTGTTCTGATATGATTTCCATAATAATGTCAAAAAGTGTTTGTCCGTTTTTGTCTGTTAGTTCTTTTAGTTTGTCCTTAAAGAATTGTTGATTTTCAATTTTATTCTCAGTGATTTTTCGTTCATACCATTTCTTTGTTGCTTCAAGCCCTAAGTCTGCTTTGCTTTTTGAAATATTTTTCCAAGTCAATTTAATTGGTTCTTCGTATTCATAAACCCCAAACCCACCACGCAACAAGTCATTAAATGCGTCTAAATTATGTCCTGTGTCCCAACCAAGGTCTTTTGTCAATACTCGGTCAATTTCGTCATAGAAACTTTCCAAGTCTGAAAAATTGTCCCCGTTTATTATGATTGTTTGTTTGTTCATTGTCGTTCTTTTAGCCTGACCGCTAACGGTTTCGGGCTTGGCGAAGGTGGCGATTTTCACCACAAATGTTGATGCGGAGAACCAAACTTTGATTAACCACAAATGTGTCTGCGGAGCACTGAACCGCCACTTTTGCCAAACCCGTGTTAGCTGCTGGCATTCTGTTTTCTTTCTGTCCACCGTAAACACTTATTCAAATGTTGAGTGCTTACACTAAGTTGTTTTGCTATTAATTTCATTGTTATTCCTGTCAGTAAAAGTTGTCTTGTTTGGTCTGCTGTTTTCAAAATTTTATTGTCAGGTGAAATTTCACCTATGCTTATTTTATAGTCTTGTATTGAATGAGAAATGTAGCCTTGTGAAACTTTGACTTGTTTAGATATGTCAACTGGTTTTGTGCCTTGCAAATGTAGTTTGATGATACTATTTCGCAACTTTTCTGCATCCTCCTTTGAAGTTTTACTTGTTTTATAATCAACTCCCATTTCTTTTAATCGCTTAATTAAATATGCTCGATTTGAGTATCCTGTTTCTCTAACGATTTCAGAAATATTTTTGCCTTCTTCATACAGTTCAGCAATTCTTTTCATTTCCGCTTCTGTAAAATAATATTCAGTTTGGCGATTGATTAAACCAAGATTTATCATCTCATTTTTTATTCCATAAAATTGTGGTTTTTTGATGTTTGTCTGCTTAATTATCTCAACATTAGAAAGGTCACATTTCCCCCTTTCTGCCATTAGAAGCAATAGTTTAACTTTTACAGACTTTGATAGCCCGCTTTCGATTACTTCATTTTCGGTTTGAAAATCTCCTGTCCAATCAAGGTCTTTTATTTTTGGTAATGTATTCAGCTTTATTATATCATTCAAAGTTGGTTCAATGTCAATTAGGTTGTTTATCCTAATAAGTCTGATATTGTTGTCTTTGCAGTATTTGTTTTTAATCGCATCGTGTTTTCTTATTGTCTTGGAATAAAATCTATTGCTTTTGTCAACAATTCTATGATGTTCTCCGTCAAGTTCAATAATAACCGGATTGTCAGCTAAATTTGGTAAGTAAAAATCGAATGGTAAAGGGTTTTTCGACCTACAATCATCAAAAGTTTTTTCTGCTTCAAAATCAATATTTCTATCATACAGCAATTTGTAGGTAAACAGTTCGAGGCTACTCATACTATTACCAATAAATAACTGCGTTTCGGAAAGTTGAATAAATTCACTCCAATTTGTTTTAAAGTATTTGTATGGGTCAGAAGGAAGTTTTTTTTCGCTGTTTTCGTTGAATAATTGATAGAATTTTGGATAATGGTTTGAAACAAATATTCCATTGTCAATACAGATTTTTCTTGCTTCTTCTTTAGTGAAAATCTCATAGTTCCTATATTCTATTTCAAGTGCTTCTACGAAATAGTCATAACTATAAATTTGTCTTATTCTCTCAGCAGAAGGGAAACCTTTTGGTTTTTTAGCTTTGGTGTATTGTGAAATTGAAAAAATTTTATTTTTCAAACACCACTTTTTAAGTTCAGCCTGAAAGTTATCATTGAAAAGCCTGTCTTCAAGGGTGTCCTTATAAATTTTTAGTCCTAAAACATCTGTAAAATATTCGTCTCCATAATTTCTCCTGATTGTTGTAACTGTTGGAAATTCTTTTGGTCTGCCCTTGAACGCTAAATATTCTGCTTGAGATTTAATATTGTTGGTTGAACACCATTTTTTTAGTTTCTTAATGAAGTCAGCATCTGTGATTTTATCAATTTGTCTTGGCTTAGTAACAGACCGTTTGAAACTAAAAAACTCGTCAAATGTCTTTCCTGTTTTGTCTCTGCAAATTTCGTCAATGGCATAATAACTTGGAATTTTTAACTTCTTATCCTTCTTGGCGAGTAGTAGTTTATGCTGACTGTCAACTTCCAATTCCTTAAAAACATCACGGAGTTTTTCAAGTGTCACCGAGCCGTTTTCTAACTGCTTATTTGTTGTCTTAAAATATAACGGTCGTAAAGTTACTTTCATTGTCGTTCTGTTGTCTATGCTTGCCGCTAACGTTTTGAGGGCTTGCGAAGACGGGGCCTTACTTGCAGTCTCTGTCC
>JBMOGB010000238.1:0-5989 GCA_049318585.1 Bacteroidia bacterium
GCTCCTTTTTATTAACATTTATTCCTTAAAGGACTTTTTCAGTGCCCTCATTTAAGTGCAGCTTTTTTATTTAAATATATATTTTAAAATGCTTCTTCGTCTAGTGGTTCATCCACTCCTATTTCAACAGGTTTTTGGTTTTTCGAGTTTTTCAAATCGCCTTTTCCTTTTTTATTATTGCGGTTCATAATGTTCTTACGCATTTTCATTTTTGCTTCGTTGTATTTTGCGCGTTGTGTATCGTCTAAAACCATAACTACTTGTTGGTCGGTTCGACTCCATTGCTCTTTAGCAGCTCTTTTTCCTTCTTCTTTGTCACCATTTTTAAACTGCATTCTTATGTCCTTCATCATGTTGAAATGAGGAGTAAAAATGTCGTTTAGTTTTTGTTGCTGATCAGCGCTTAACGTAAGCTTTTGAGTTAATTTGGTAACAATAATTTTTGTTTTTTCTTCAGGACTTTTTTGCGCAATTGCAAAATTTGCAAAAATACATAAGGCTACTACGATGCTTAATTTAACTAGTTTCTTCATTTTTTTTTATTAATTGATTTGGGTTTATTGATGGTATTTTTAGCGAATGGTTTAAAAATATTTTTTTTCAAAAAAAAATATTTAAACAAACACATTTTACAAAAGTAAACAAACAACATTGAATTGTTTATTATAACATATAAATTAACTTGTAAAATGCTATTTTAAAGTGCTATTTTGTATGTTAAATAAAATCAAACTAAACAAATTGTTTAAATGCCTAATTTATTAAAATACAATTCAATATTTGTTCTAAGCATTTTTTTGTTACTTATAAACAAATCAGCTAATTGCCAACAAGGCAATGCTAGAATTGATAGTTTAAAGTTGAAGCTTGAAAATGCTAATGGGAAAATAAGTATATCAATGATTGATACAAATGTTTTTGATGTAAACAAAGATATAGATGAGCAATTGATTCCATTAGATTCCATTTTGTATTACGCATCAGAAAATTCAGCCAATTTAAAAATGGCAATTGCTGAAACCATGAAATTTAAATACAATAGAAAATACATAAGCTGGGTTTGGTTAAATGCCTTTCAATTGTTTTATAATTACGGATATGGCAATCAAATTAACAATGTAATTTCAAGCACACAAATAGCCGATGTGGCAACACAAAGTTTAGGAATTGGATATAGGGTAGGATTTAATTTTGTATTACCAATGGGCGATTTTATTGGCCGTTCGGCTAGGTTAAAGTCATTATATTTTGAAACAGAAGTAGCTAGATACAAGCAAGATGAAGCCAGAAGAATGTATAAAAGAATGATTATAGATGATTATTTTATATTGATATCGAACCAGAAACTATTATTTGTAAAAAGCCAAGATTTAGAAACAAGTAGAATTAGTGCGGAAGTAGCTTTGATTGAAATGAGAAGAGGAAAAACACAACCATCGGAATTGGGGCGAATTAGAAACATTATGGCCATTGCTGAAATAAATTATGAAAATGCTAGAAGAGATTTTTTGTCATCATATTATAAATTAGAAACTACTCTAACGGTTCCATTAACTACATTTAAAAAAAGAGAGGTAAAAAAACCACAATGACATTATTAGCATTTATTAGAATTATAGGTCAAAAGTGGAAATGGTTATTTTTATTTCCTATATTAATGTCTGTTACTGTTTTTGTATTAACTCGCGATCAAGAAAGAGAATATGAAACAAAAGCAACCATTTATACGGGTTTGGCTTCGGGCTACAGCATTACCGATGATGGTGAAAAAAAGACAGATATGTTTGCCATCAATAACTCGTTCGATAATTTATTGATAACCGTTAAAAGCAGAGAAACTTTAGAAGAAGTTGGCTTGAAATTATTAGCCCAGCACTTGTTATTGTCACAACCTGCTAACGATATAATGGACGATAGGGCTTTTGATAAGTTAAAAAAATTGATTTCAGAGGAAGATAGAGCTAAACTTATTGTACCAGGAAGTTATGAAAAAACTTTAAAAAAATTGATGAGTATTAAGGACAGTACTTCTAAAAATAGTGTTCGATTTATTTTAAATTTAAAAGGTGCTTACTACAATCCTGAATATATTTTAGCAGCATTAACAGCTAATAGAAAAGCCAGTTCCGACATGATAGAAATGAGTATAAAATCAAACGATCCTGGCGTGGCTTTAAACATGTTGAATTTTTTGATTGAAACTTTTACCCATCGTTTTAAATCAATAAAAGGTTCAGAAACCAATAATGTGGTAAAATATTTTGAAGAACAATTAAAAATGTCGTTTGGTTCTCTTCAAAATTCTGAAAACAGATTACGTGATTTTGGTATTGATAATAAAATTATAAACTATAACGAACAATCAAAATTTGTTGCTGAAAGTAAGGAAGATTTATCGACTGATTATTACAAGGAAAAAATGAAGTTTGAAGCCGCAAACTCAGCTATTAAAAGAATAGAAGAGAAAATGGCTAACTACTCGGAGGTACTTAAAACCAACGATGATTTGATAAAAGTTCGTCAAGAAATTTCGCAATTAAACATCAATATTGCTAACGCAAAAGCCTATAAAATGAATACTAACCAAATTCAGAATATGGAGAATGAGTTAGATCAATTAAAAGAAAAAATAAAGGACAAAGCGCGCGAATATTATAACTTTAACAACAATATTGAATGGATTCCACAAGAAGATTTACTAAACGAATGGCTGGCTAAAGTAGTAGAATTAGAAGAGAGTAGAGGTAGGTTAGTTGTTTTTGAAAACAGAATAAAACAGTATGATGGAATTTATTCTCAATTTGCTCCATTGGGTTCTACCATTACTCAAATGGATAGAGAAATAAATATTAATGAAAAAGAATATTTAACTATTTTACATGGTTTGAGTTTGGCTAAACTGCGCCAACAAAACTTGGAAATGAGTAATAATTTAAAAACAGTTGATTCTCCATTTTTTCCAATTACTCCATTACCATCAAAAAGAGGGTTACTAATTGTTGTTGCTTTTTTAGCTGGTTTTGTAGTTTTATTGGCTTTTTACATTACATCTGAATTAACTAATTCATCGGTAAGAACACCCGAAAGAGTAGAAAATCAAATTGGTTTACCCCTTTTATGTGCATTGCCCGATTTAGAAATTAATTCAAGTAAAATTGTAAATATTGATGAAATGAATAGTGCTTTGGTTCAACGAATAATCAACTCAATATTTATTGAACTAAAGAAAAAAAACACAAAAGCCGAACGACATGTAATTACTATTTTAAGTACTAAAACAGGCGAAGGAAAAACATATATTTCACAATTAGTGGCATCGAAATTGGCACAAATAAAAAATGATGTTATATTATTAAATCCAAGTACTTCATCGAAACATGCGCTTAAAAGCTTTCAAAAAGCTAGTCCCGATTTACAAGTAAAAGAATACAAAGTAATAGATAAATTAGTAGATGCCGATAGCATAACCGATTTAATAGAAGCCAATAACAACAAGCCTTTAGAAGAAGGAAAACATAGTTTTGTTATTATTGAATTACCTAGTTTAAACAAATATCCTGTACCAATTGAAATTTTAGATAAATCGGATGTTTCTATATTAATTGTTCATGCTAATAAAAGTTGGACTGCCAGCGATGCCAGAATTTTAAAAGAGTTTGAAACTGTAAAACAAAACCAAACTAAAGTAATTTTAAACCGAGTTATTCCTGATTTATTAGAAGGGATTTATGGTGAAATTCCTAAAAAAAGATCTAAACTTCGCAAAAAATTAAAGCTCATGTTTGGAGGCGAAAAATATTAGTGCATGCAACTTTCTGAAAAAAAAAGTTTACAGTTTTCTGAATTGATGCAATCGTTATTGCTAGCAGCAGTTGCTATCTTTTTAGGATTACTTATTGCCAAAATAGGAATTGGTTTTGCAGGTGCAATTGTAGGAATTCCAATTGTAATAGCCTATTTAGTTTTTATTTTCAAATACCCTCGAATAGGTGTAATCAGTGTGTTTCATTATAGTTTTATGGTAAACGGACTTGCCCGATATTTACCTCCATCGGTTCCTTATGGTTTGGTGGTAGATGCCATATTTATTATTACCATTATTGCTTGTATTTTTACTGTTAAAAAAGCCGATGTTGCTAAAATGAATAATCCAGCTTTTTGGCTTTCATTGCTTTGGATGTTGTGGATTATGTTTGAACTATTTAACCCCGAAGCTACCAGTAAAGAAGCTTGGTTTTATGCCATGCGCGGAATAGGTTTATACCCATTTTTACAAATTCCATTAATGCTTATTCTGATGTCGAACAGAAGTGATTTGGTAATGCTTTTTAAGTTGTTACTTGGCTGGTCGCTTTTTGCATCGCTTTTTGCATTTAAGCAAAGTTATATTGGTTTAGATGAGTTTGATAAAAGGTGGTTAGAAGATTTTGGAAAAGTTACCCATGCCATTCAAGGTAGAATTCGGTTTTGGTCGTTTTACTCCGATGCTGGTCAGTTTGGTGCTGGCATGGCGCACATGGCAGTGTTTTGTATTATTTTAGCCCTTTCGCCTGTTAATACTAAAAAACAAAAAATTACTTATTGGATTCTTTTTGCCTTTATTTTTTGGGGCTATGCACTTTCTGGAAGTAGAGGACCATTGTTTGTAATTATTGGTGGAATGGTTATTTACCTTTTAATGATTGGTAATATAAAAATTTTAGTAATTGGTGCGGTGGTAGGTGGAATGTTTTTTGGGCTGCTTAAATTCACTTCAGTTGGTAGTAGTAATTACCAAATTCAAAGAATGCGGTCAGGATTAGATCCTAACGATGCATCGCTTTTGGTACGTTTAGAAAACCAAAAAAACTTAAAAGTATATTTGGCCTCTAGGCCAATTGGCGCAGGAATTGGTACTGGTGGAAGTTGGGGCGACAGGTTTTATAAAGGCCGATGGTTAAGCACTGTTCAGCTCGATAGTTGGTATGTAAGAGTTTGGGTAGAAATGGGAGTTGTAGGTTTAACTTTGCATTTAATACATTTATTTATATGTTTGGGGGCTGGAATGTATAATATTACCAAAATAAAAGACCCTCAATTGCGAACCGAAATGATTGCTTTAGCAGCAGGTTTTTTTGGAATTATGTTTGCCAGTTATGGAAATCAAATTTTAGGTCAAAACCCAACAGCAGTAGTAATGTATATGAGCATGGTTTATTTTTTTACTTGCCGAAATTGGGTAGATAAAGATGGCAATATTTTGCCCGAACAAGCTTAGTGATAAAGTTTCAAAAATTACAATTAACCAAATATAACTCGCTACAACTTTATCAGTTTTTGCGCTATGGAAGTTTCTTTTTAATTTCTATACTCCTTGCCAAAATTGCATTTTATAAGTTTAACCCTGGTTATGGAACATCTAATATTATTAGCAGATACGAGCTATTAATGGTAGTAAGTTCAAGTCTTACTTTTTTCTGGGTATCAAGTATTTGTAATACGTTAGTTCCATTTTTTTATGCTAGCAACGATGACAAACAAAAGCGAATTTTATTCAATGCTTTTGCATTGATGGTGGCGTTTTCGGTGTTAGCAGCCATTGCTACTTTATGCATTGGTTACTTTTTTTATAGAGACGATTTTTATTTGTTTCAAATGTTTTCGTTGGTGGTTTTTTTAAATACACCCACTTTTATTGTTGATTATATTTTTTATTTAAAAGGAAAATACAAATCGCTTATTCTTTGGGGAATTGTAACCTTTTCGGTTCATTTACTCATGCTTTGTTTACCGCTTTATTTTAAGCAAACATTGAATTTAGCAGTAAATTTATTGGTTATTTTGGCCCTGCTTAAGTTTAATTATACCATTATTTTATTGCTAAAATATTCTACTATTAGTATCAATACCAGGCTTATTCAAGAGTTTATGATTAAGGTAATGCCATTTATGTTTTCAATATTATTGGGTGGTAGCATGGAATATATTAACAGCTATATTGTAAAATATA
>JBMOGB010000239.1:0-5972 GCA_049318585.1 Bacteroidia bacterium
TCACTTGGCTAATTTTTTATTGCTAATCAACTTTTTGTTAGGCTTTATTGGCAATACTACAGGAAATTTATTTAGCGACATGTACCATACTAATGGTTTAATTACTTTAGAAAAAAATATCCTCAATTTTGGAACACTAATTATTTCGTTACAAGCTTATGAATGGCTTAAAAACCACAAGCATGTTATAGAATTTTACATACTGATGTTGACTACTTTATTAGGTATGTTTTTCATGGTTTCGAGCGGAAATTTCTTAATGTTTTTCCTTGGTTTGGAATTAGCTTCTATTCCGTTAGCAGCCATTGTAAACTTTGATTTAGAAAAAATAAAATCATCGGAAGCAGCAGTAAAAATGATACTTTCATCGGCTTTTGCTTCTTGTATTATGTTGTTTGGAATTTCATTGGTTTATGGAACAACAGGCACTTTAAATTTTGCTGAATTACCAACTTTAATTACCAATAATCCTTTACAAATTTTAGCGTTAATATTTGTGTTTACTGGCTTTGCATTTAAACTTTCAGCCGTTCCGTTTCACTTATGGACAGCCGATGTGTATGAAGGTGCACCCGTTCCAGTTACCGCTTATTTATCAGTAATTTCAAAAGCAGCTATGGTTTTTGTGTTCATTTCAGTATTGAATCCATTGTTTCAAAATGTGCCAAATGTTTGGTACAATATGTTGTTTTTAACCATTGTACTTACCATTACAATTGGAAATCTTTTTGCCATTAGACAAAATAACATCAAACGTTTTTTAGCATTTTCATCCATTTCTCAAGTTGGTTTTATTCTATTAGGAATATCTTCGGGAACCACAATGGGAGTAACTGCCAGCGTTTACTTTTTAATCGTTTATATCTTCTCTAATTTGGGTGCATTTGGAGTTATAGCTTTGGTAGCTGCGCAATCAGAAAAAGAAAAAATCAGCGACTTTAAAGGATTTTATAAAAACAATAAAACACTCAGTTGGATAATTACCATTGCTTTATTTTCATTGGCCGGAATTCCACCTACCGCAGGTTTCTTTGGAAAAATGTTTTTGGTAACAGCCGGAGCTAGTAAAGGAAATTATGTACTAATTATCATTGCGGTTTTAAATATGGTGGTTTCACTATACTATTATTTACGTGTGGTAAAAGCCATTTTTGTAGATGAAAACGAAACACCCATTGAAAAAATTGAAAGTAATTTATATTCAAAAATAGCATTATACATTTGTATGGCAGGCATTATATTCACTGGCTTTGCAAGTGTATTGTATGATTATATAAATTCGTTAATGTAATGCTTGCTTCGGCTCCGCTCAGCAACCGTTTGGTCGTTGAGCGGAGCCGAAACGACATTGAAAGTAAAACACATTTCGACAAGCTCAATGCCCGTTGCGAGTTTACGGTCATTGAGCCAACGAACGGTCATTGAGCTTGTCGAAATGATTTTGAAAGAAAACAACAGTAAAAAAGTAGCCACAGATTCACAGATTAAACCAATTATTTTAAATAATTTTAGTAGAAAATAATCAGTGAATCTGTGGCAAAAAAAATTAAGTAAATAATAAACAATAAAGCACAACAAACATGGCCTTAAATCCAACACATACTTTTGAAGATCTTGGCGAAATAAAATGTGCCATTGTAGAAAAAAACTGCTCGCAAGCCCGTGTTGATTTTTTGAAACAATTATTGGAATTGAATAAATTTACGGTGGTGGTGGTTCCAAGTCCTCCACCAAAAGCAGCAACAAAACCAGCCGTTGCGGAGGGTGAAGCCGCTCCCGAAATTGCTGAACCCATTGCACCAACTACTTTTACTGTAGGCGTAACCGATGTTTCTTTTAGCCCCATCAACGCAGTATTTAACCGCGAACTAAAAATTGAATCAGGACAAGTAGTTACCAAAGATTATTGGTACCAAAGAAAATCTGAGATGAAGACCGAAGAGTGGTATTGGAAAGGTTAGGGAGATTTAATGTTTTTGTATTAAAGCTAGGCACGTTAATTCAAAACTATAAACTTAATGGGAAACACAAAAAAATTTGCTCATAGGGAACTTTTTCAAAATGATTTACAACTTTTTCAATCTTCCACATTTCCTAAATAATGAAAGTGGTTGTGGCCAATTCTTATTAGGTTATTTGGTTTTATTTTTTCGATAAACGTTTACTTACACTTATTTGAAAAAATTTTCGTGTCTGCTATTAATTGAAGGTTGTCGAAATTACTAATTTCTTTTAAATGCACATTTATGCAACGATTTGCAACTATCCGTAAAGTTAGCAAAGCTATACGGATGTATAATTAATTGCCGATAGCTTCTTCCACAACAATGTTAAAATGAGCAGGAAGATTTCCACACTTTAGCAAATTTATAATGAATTGGACTTCATCTTTGGAATAATTTCCCTTTATTAATAGATTATTTATTGGCGAATTTCCGTTAATTTTATTTAAACATAAAACATAATTGTCTAAAACTAATAATACCTCTTTAACATTACCTTTCATTTTTAAACTTTGCATTTTATCTTCACCAATAGAATTTAAATAAATAGCAACGCCAGCATAACCATATTTGTCAAGAACTTCCTTTGAATAGTTAATTGAAGTGTTTAAGGAACCAAATGTTGTTTCATCGGAATTGGTTCGCAAAGCAAATAAATCACGTCTTTGAGGAAATTCTTTAATACTTGATTTTTTTGACCAGGCGAAACGAATCCCAATTGGAAATAAATTCTTTACTTCAGGAGTATTCAGAATTGAATCAATGTATGGCACATTATTTAAATCAGTGAATCCAACAATTGATGAATTGGAATCATATTTTTGACTCGAATTATTTTCATAGAACTGAAAAACCGAAAATAGGGGATTTTCAATTTTACGTTTTTCAATTTTCTTATCATTATTCGTTCTTAATTCTTCATGTGCTTTGTTTATATATCTCAATACGATATTGGCTGTTGTCAAAAATTCTTTAGTTTCTTTTGCCTTATAAGGTTCCATTAGTTTAAGACTCCATGTTTCTTTTAGAATTTGACGAATTCTTTCTGAACCTTTAATTTCAGGTATTTGAATAATAATACGTTCTTGATATGGTGATTTGGAAACACTTGCGCCTTTATAACCAAAAGTCACAATCCTATTTCTTATGATATTCATTGATTTATTAATAATTTCTGTACATTCCTTTTTTAAAACTTTTAAGACCTCCTCATTGGTAGTATTAGATGTAATTTCATAAGTCAATTCATTAACATTGAATATTTCGTTGAGTTGTAATGAAGGAGCATAATTATTTATGGCCTCTCCAAATAAGAAAATAAAATCCTTTTGGCTTGCACCATATTTCTCGTTTGCAACCTCCAAAGCTTTTTGAAGTAGATTGTTTGTATTGTAATTAGATAATTTTTTAACCGCTTCTAAATAAGACAATTCTAAAGTAATTTTCAAACCCTTTGGCATATAATAACCATAAATATTTTTCCCAAAATCGAATGGCTCATAATTATTATGTATAACTTCCATATAAATATTGGAATTTTCATTTAACTCAATACCTATATTGGTAAAGGAACCATGCAATTTCCAAGTACCATCGTCTGGGTCAAAGAAGATTTTCCCTTTTCCCTTTAATACCTGATTTAAACTTTGCAAATTTGATATATCGTTAATATATCTATAAGAGAATGTAATTGCGTAAAACTTTCGTTTCATTCCTAATGGGGCATCCTCATATTGGTTTTGGTAATCTATGGAAATAAGTTTACGATGAGCGAGCGACTTGAAGAAAAGGTTTTTTTTGATTATTTATTATTCTCCAAATAAGATTTTTGTTTATTTTTTCAGTATAAAATAGGAAATGATGCGTTTTAATTTTATCTCCATAATTAGAGTGAGTTGTTTGAATTTTAGATTCAATTTTGACGTAGCCATTTTTAACTAAAAAACTTAGAAGATATTTATCATATTCTTCTATTTCCTTTCCAATTTTTATATTTACACTTGGTATGACTCCTGATTCGTATATGTCAGGATTTTCGGTAATTTCATTAAATGAATTTAAAGAACTTTCCTCAGGTAATTCGATCAAGATTGGTTCACTGAATTTAGAGTCTTCGAAAAAGAGTTTATTAATTTCTTTTGGTAACCCTGTTTGGCAATAAGCATTAATCCCAAAAGGCATTATGTAAATTAATGATAATAACATAATGCAAATTCCTCGCATTTTGAATATTGGATAAGTTTTCATTTTCAAATTTTTTCAACAAATTTATACATTATTTAAGTTATTTCCTCTCTACCGTTGTTGGTGTTTTAGCGAAGCGACACCAACAACATCAACACACCCCTTACATCATCTAAACTATTTATACAGTTAGGAATGCAATCTATAGATGTAAATTGAAATAAAGTGTCTCCAACATGTATTGTTAATAATTTAAGTTCAACAATAAATATTATTTTGATAAGTTACAAACTCTTTTTTTATACTTAATCAGCTATGTTCAATTTTTCTATCTAGTAATTCTTGCCCAGATTCTATTCTTTTGCTTAACTTTTCCTTAAAGTCGTCCCTACTTGTTGTGAGTTTAGTTCTTTCTGCTGGTGTATTGAGTTTTTTTTTGGTGTCGCCATATTATTGTGAAAAACGTGTATTTATGCACTACAAAATGTCAATAATATTTTTATTAGAGATACTCGGTAGCTTTTTATCCCTTCAATAATAACCTTTTTACAACAAACTAAAATAAATTTTATTGGTGCAAGCCCTTTCAAATTTTAGCTTTATTTTTTAAACAACAAAAATTGAAAATTCCCAAAGATTATTGGCACCAAAGAGAAACTAAGGTAAAAACCGAAGAGTGTTATTGTAGTTGGTAGGAATAATATTTCTGGTATCTGTATTCGGGGCGTTTAACAATAAATTTCATTCGAAGAACTAAATTGCTTTTTTACAAACACCAATTGAACGTATTTTAAACTATTTAATTGCACCGGAAAGTAGTGAATTGTATTCATCAAAACTTTCTAATTTTTTCCAAATTGCTGTCTTGTCATTAAAAGTCATTTTATGTTTGAACCACTTTGACTTGAAAGTTTTACCAACAGAACTTTCCACTATAATTTGAAAATAGTCAAATTGCTTTATATCAACAATTGGTTGTTCGTTTAAATTTTTTAAAGAGTTAGATAATCTTCCATACTCACGAATACTTTGTCTAGGACTCAACTTATTTGAAAAATCTACATTTATCATTCTTGAAGTATGTGTGAGTATGCCATAATTTTTTCCTTGCTTAAGTTTAATTTCAATTTTGCTTAGAAAGACTTCTTCCTTACTCCTGTTTACAATTGTGATGTCAAACAAATTAAGAATTTTCATATCCTTACCTTTTTTAAAATCATAAGCTGAATAACTAAGACAAATAAATCTTAAAGGTTTTATGTAATTCCTTCTTAAGTCTGCAAAAACAGGTATTGAGATAATTGTCGATAATACCGCTGCGTAGAGTGCTAGATAGTCCATTTAGTTTATAATAATTTGCGTGCAATCAATATAAAAGCGCTATAAAATTTCGTCAATTCACACTTAAACCATGTTTATGTAAAACTTGATAGTTTTTTTATTTCCTCTTCAATAATAACCATTTTACTACAAACTAAAATATATTTTTTTGTTGCTAAAGCATCTTATTTTATCTTACTTTTAAACTACAAAAATTGAAAATAGCAAAAGATTATTGTAACTAAAAACAATCGGTTCTTAGTATACCAGAAAATCAACTATTGCATATTGCGATATGCAATAAAAATTTTGTAGCATTTGTTATTCAATTATATAAACCATAATATTGCATATTGCGATATGCAATATTATTAAATGTTATGAGACAAAAATCTTACCAAATGAAACCACAAGATGTGGTTTTATTACTTAAAATAATTGCAATAAACACTGAAAATTGGCAAC
>JBMOGB010000240.1:0-5965 GCA_049318585.1 Bacteroidia bacterium
AGCAAAAGACTGAAAATCTTTGTGTCGGGGGTTCGATTCCCTCCTACACCACACTAATAAAAAATGTAACCCTTGTAAATCATGTATTTGCAAGGGTTTTTTGTTTCAAATTATTCTTCGGTACACTTTCGGGGGCACGTTTTTATATTTTGCTACACTTGCCGATATATCAGCAGTAACCAGTTACCAAACTAATAATACTGGATTATATAAGCCATCTGGATCTACACTACCAGGCAATGGAATTAGCTTTTATTTTAACGAAATAAAGACTTATTTTGGACAAGGTTTAGTTGATCAATTATTGGAAGCATTGATGACAAATACTAACCAAAATTTATATATAGATAAACTAATGGTAAACGAATGGCATATTTATGGTAGTAGCAGATTAGGTATTTACAAAGCCGATGTATTAGTTGCAAGTAAAACTGTACATATTACAAATGGAACTGGAAATACTGGAACTGCTGCCGAAAGTGAATATAATTCTACTGAATTAAGTCCACTCATAACTCCTGTGCTTGATTTAAATTATTATTCACAAACACGAGGTGCTAAAAACTATGAATTAAGCAATCATTTAGGAAATGTTCTGGTAGTTATTACTGATAAAAAAACTTTGTGTACAAACAAGGAAGTTTATAGTACTGATTTTAAAACTGGAACAAATGGATTTGATGGTGGTTGGTCTAAATATACTCAAGGTGGGCCAAATTGGTCTGGAATTGATCAATATAACGGAAGTATAGTAACCAACGATAATGGCCGACTAAAAACCACTGCAACTGTTGGCTACGGAGGAAACAGAAATGTAGTAAATACTGACGCGAATAAATCTTATACATTTACTTTTGACTTAGATATTGGAAATACTACTGGACTCTATGTAAATGCACGTGCCACAAATGGAAGCGGCCCTTACACAGGTACTAACTTGGCACAAATTTATGTAACAGCCAGTGGAACTTATACTTTAACATTTACAGCTGCTTCAGCTACTACCCAATTATTATTTGAAAAAGACAATTATGGAACTAGCTATTTTTATATAGATAATGCAAGAGTAGAAGAAACCATTTCTACCGCACCAGGTTATTACATGGCCGATGTGGTAACTGCAAATGACTATTCCCCATTCGGTGCTCCTATGGCTACAAGATCTTATACCGCTCCAAATAGTAGTTACCGCTTCTCCTTCAATGGTAAAGAACGAGATAACGAAACTTACGGTGAAGGAAATGCCTATGATTTTGGGGCTAGGATAAGTGATCCAAGACTAGGTGGACGCTTTTTTAGTGTTGACCCCTTGACTAAAAAATATCCATATTGGACTCCATATCTTTTTGCGGGAAATAACCCAATAAGATTTATTGATGTTAATGGCGAAGGGCCTGGTGATTTATTCAAAAGTATGGATGGTGCTGCAAATGATTTTGGTTTAAATTATAACGATAATTCTATAGTAAAAAATAGAGAGTATGGAGCCTATATATATAAGGTAAAGAAATCAGGGGAGGTTTTTTACACATATAATGTACCTACTATTGGAACAAACGAACATGTGTATATTAGAAAGAGAGGCGTTCCTTTATTTAGAAAAATTCAAGCATTTGTGCATTCACATGCTGCAAGTATCCCTAACGATAAAAATATGGGTAGTGATTTTTCAGGTGGTGATATTGAAATAGCTAATAGAAAAAATATAATTGCTTATGTGACGACCCCTGATGGATCTCTTAAGAAACAATTACCCAGAAGTGATGAACGTGAGAAAACAATAAACACTAATCAGCCCAGCGATCCAAATTTACCTAAGCAATACAGGAAGAATGATATAGACCCAGTAAATCTCCCGAAAAATGAACCAGAGCAAAAACTAAAACCTGATCCCCCTACTACATAATAAATAAAAATCTAAAAAACATTTTAATTCAAAACCCATATGAAAATATCTTATAAATTTTTGATCGCATTATTTGCTATTGGTTTATTTTGTTGTAATGCAACCAAATTTGAATCAATCAAGCATAATTCCAATTATGTGCCTGATGAAAAGACTGCGATAAAAGTCGCAGAGGCAATCTTTATTCCTATATTCGGAGATAAAGTACTAAAAGAGAGGCCTTTTAAAGCTAAATTGATGGATGATGAAATTTGGTTAGTTGAAGGATCTCTTCCAAGAGGGGCTGTAGGTGGTGTTGCAACAATGGAAATACAAAAATCTGATTGTAAAATATTAACTGTTTATCATACAAAGTAATGTTTAAATCTAGCAAAATATTTTTGTCTATACTAATATACTTTCTATTTTCGGGCTTTATTTCAATAGCTCAAAACATAGATACTGTAAAGGTATATTTTGAAACAAATCAGAAAAATTCTATAATAGAAATTTATAAATATAAATACCGACTAGATAATTTAAAGATAAAAATTAATACGACAAAAAGTGAATATGGTTATAAAGATTCTTTCTTATTAACAATAGATACATTAGGTAGTGGAATTATAAGATTTTGGATTTATTCCAAGAAAAGATATTCGCCATTTGGAAAATGGGTTGAGGTTGTATCAAAATATAGACGCAATAAAAATCTCATCTTGTTTTATACTAATGATAAAAAACTATACAGTACAAAATGGGAAACCTCCTTCATTAAATAGGTATTCAATTTATCACTTTTAAGAAGTGCTTTTTACAAACAGGAAAAAAAGCGTTCACTACATCACTACAATACAAAAAGACATGCCAAAGTCATACAAGAGTTTTGAAATAGATGCCATCTAAAGGCATCCAAAACACTTGTATGACCCTTTTATGATGCTCTACATTTTTGCATATTTCTTTTGAGTTCCTAAACTATTTAAAAACTACTCAGCATTCCCAAAAAAATAACCAAAACGGTAATTAATTTACCATTTTGGTTTTTTTGTTATATCTTTGTTGAAGAATTTGAAAAATGAATATTTATAATCGAAGTTCAATAGTTGATTTTTATACCAAGCATGCAGATGCAAAAGTACCATTAGAAATTTGGTATGAGGAGGTTACAAAAAAGGCATGGAAAAGCCCCAATAAGCTGAAAGATGATTATGGAGGTAATATTAGTATTCTTAAAAATAGCAGAGCAGTATTTGATATCAAAGGAAATGATTACCGAATAGTTGTAGAGATAAACTATGAAAATGGATGGTTATTTATCAAATTCATTGGAACACATGTGGAGTATGATAAAATAGATGCAAATACAATAGACAAGTATAAAAAGAAAAAACAGAATAAAAAATCGTAAAAATGGATATAGAGGTAATTAAAAACAAAACACAATATCAAAACTATTTATATAGGTTTGAAGAAATATTTCTTGCAAAATCGAATACTTCAGAGGGAAAAGAAGCGCAATTGTTAGCTTTGGTTATAAAAGACTATGAAGATAAAAACTTTGTAATTGCTTCGCCTGATCCTGTTGAAGCTATAAAATACAGAATGGAACAAATGAATATTTCTAAAAAGGAATTAGGCGAAATATTAGGATTTAGTAGTCGTGTAAGTGATGTGCTAAACCGAAAGCGAAAACTAACTTTAGAAATGGTTCGTAACCTTCATGAAAAGCTAAATATTCCGCTAGAATCATTAGTACAATCATACTAAACAAACTCATTCTCGCTAGTTCAGATATAAAACATATTTTCTAATTTGAGTAATCCATTATTAGCATCACAATACTTAAAACACAACCGCTTTAGCCAAAAACTAAAGCGGTTTTATGCTAATTTTTTTTTCCTATATTCAAAAAAAAGCTATTTATTTCTCTGAACTATATTAAGTATCACATCAGCATCTCCCAAAAATGCATTGCATTTTGTCAGATAGTTTTGCATTTCATCCATATTCTCATCATAAATGTTGTCACTAAATTCATGTGCTCGTTGTAACATTCTTATGTATGATTCGCAATCGCCTTGTTTTGTTAGTTTTTTTAAAGCACCCATATAATCTTCTCGAAATACAGTTGGAATAATAATTTTTGATTGATTATCTTTTACTAATTCTGCATTCATCATTACACGTGCTAGTCTTCCATTTCCATCTAAAAATGGATGTATTTCACTCAACAAAAACATCATAAAAGTTGCTCTAGCAAATGGATGTAATAATGCATTATAATAATCAAAACCTTTTTCAAGCGTGCCTTTTACTAAGTTAAAGTCAACGAATGCTGTACTTCCCGCAAAATTATTTTTATCTTTAAATAACCCAGGTTTCTTATCAACTCTAGCACTTAGTAATACCGCATGTCGATAAGATATTATTTTAAAAAAATCATTGATAGATTTAGGAATTATTTGCATTTCTTGTCTATTTGAAACAATTTGATAAGTTCCTAGTACATCATGGCTGTCATCGTTACGAGCTGGTAATGGTTTATTGGTATTTATTATTTGTTTTGCTTCATCAATTCCAAATACAGTTCCTTCAATATAATTGGAAAAATAGCTCTCAAAAAAAGCGAAATTTCTAAACGATTTTGAGGTGTTATTTTTTTCTGGTCTGTTTTTAAATTCTTTGTTTTGTAATATTGTAAATAATTTTTCAAATAACTGAATTCTATGTTTATCATAAGGCAATCCAAAAGCCCTTGATAATGCTAATGGCGAAGTAAGTATTTTTGAAGTACTTGTACTTAATAAAGCACTTATCATTTTATTCAGTTTCTCAAATTCATTTTGCATGTTTAGTTTAATCGAAACTTCTCTAGCAGCATCTCTAAACGTGTTTATTTCATCCTCACCATGAATTCTAATAATTTGTTCTAGTTTTTCTTCAATTTCTGGTAGTGACAAACATTTAGAGGCACTACCCATTTTTTTGGTTGATTGTAGGTTTTCTAAAAAAGCCCTTTCTTTTTGCGAAACATATAATTCTCCTGATATTACATTATCACCATTTATAGGTTTTTGGCCTGATAAAAACTGAATTGTAATTCCCGGCAATGCTACTTTTTTAGTATAACTATATGTTAAAAAAATATGACCACTTTTTGTTGACTTAAATTCAAATGCTGAACGATGACTTAAAACGGCTCCTTTGTATAAATTGCCAAGTATTAATAAAAGGTTTCTTTTTATAATTTCTTCGGCTGAATCTTCAAAATTTGAAGTATAAATTCGAGAAGCAATTTTTCTTATTTTATTTTCCTTCACTAGTTTTGATATCTGTTTAGAAATACTAGAACTAGGTGAACCAAAAATTATTTCTTGAAGATGAATCGGGAATATTTTTTCCATAATATTTATAATTACAAGCAATATTATAAAATATTTTCCATAAAAGAGCTGATAATGGAAAATGTTTTCCATTATAGTAAAATTTCTAGCTAACGCACCTATAAACCTGCACAGTTGGTAAACGGCTTTAACGTGTAAAAAGTAACAAATAGAACAAGCCACTTTAGCCAAAAACTAAGGCGGTTTTTTGTTTTAAAAACACGTTATTTGACGTGAAAAATGCACTTAAACAATTACCATTTTTATAACCCCAAAAACTACCTTTATAGCAAGCCTGTAAAGGGCTTGCAAGGTTATGGGTTGGGTTATGGCTTCTCCTTCAATGGTAAGGAAAATGATAACGAAGTAATGGGTGCAGGGAATTGGCAGGATTATGGGGCGAGAATGTATAATCCAAGATTAGGAAGATTTCCAAATCCTGATCCTAAAGCGAAGTTATACCCTATGCTTTCCACTTATCAATTTGCTAGTAATACTCCAATACAAGCTGTTGATTTAGACGGGAAAGAAGCTTTTATTGTTCATGGTACGACCCAAACAGAAACAGGAGTTCACATAACACCCGAAGCTAAAAAGGAGTTAATGAGAATCACTGGAAATACAAAAATTGATGATAAGTTTAGATGGAATGCTCCTCTGCACAACAACTCAATGATGCGAAATATTTCCGCTA
>JBMOGB010000241.1:0-5961 GCA_049318585.1 Bacteroidia bacterium
TAGGTAAAATAAAAATAATAGAAGACTTGAATAATAATGGTTTATGGGATAATGGTGAATTAGAAAACATGATTTTACCAGAAAGAACTTTTATATCAAATCAGCTTATAAACATTAGAGCATATTGGGATATAGAACAAACTATTAACATTAACGATATAATAAACCAACAATAAGGTAATAAATAAGCTCAAAATTGTGGATGAGTGTTCATATATAATTTTATAAAAAAGGGCATCTTGATAAGTGCCGTTTTATACAATAAAATTTAACAGATAACGAACAATCTAACTGCGACATTTTATAAACACCAATATGTGGATGTCGCAATTAACATACTGTTTATAAATACATAAACGTATGATAATAAACAAATAAGTAAAATAGTAAATTGTTAAGAAAAAGGGATAAGCTAAATACCTAAACAAAATAAAAAAGTTATGCTAACAATTAACAGCTATTATTATTATTACTAATTATATCTAAAGATAAACAATAATACATTAGCGCTGTGGGAAAGGTGAGCAGTAGATTTTATAAATTGTATGATTATGTTTGTACCAGAAAAGAAAGACAAATTTTTTAAAGTAAAATGAAACAAAAACTAGAAGAACTTCAGCAAAAACTACACGATTACAAAATAAATTCAAGTGAAGACTTAGAAAATTTTCGTTTAAAATATCTTTCTCGCAAAGGAATTATGAACGATTTGTTTGAAGAATTTAAGCAAGTTCCCAATGAAATGAAACGTGATTTGGGTAAACTAATGAACGTTGTAAAAACAAGTGTTCAACATAAATTTGAAGAAGCAGCCGAAAAATTTAAAAGCGACAAAAAAGAAAATACAGCTTCTTCCATAGATTTTACTTTACCTGCCGAAACTACAGAATTAGGATCACGTCATCCGTTAAATATCACAGAAAATCAAATTGTCGCAATATTTACTAAACTAGGATTTACAATAGCTGAAGGGCCAGAAATAGAAAATGATTGGCATAATTTCTCCGCATTAAATTTTCCACCAAATCACCCTGCACGAGACATGCAGGATACTTTTTTTATAGATGAAGAAATAGCATTACGTACACATACAAGTAGCGTGCAAGTACGCCTAATGCAACAAAAAAATCCGCCCTTACGGGCGATTATGCCTGGGCGAGTGTATAGAAATGAAGCAATTTCGGCAAGAGCAAATTGTTTTTTTCATCAAATAGAAGGAATTTATATTGACGAAAAAGTAAGTTTTGCCGACTTAAAACAAACATTGTACGCATTTGTAAAAGACATGTTTGGCGATGATGTAGAAGTAAGATTTCGCCCAAGTTATTTTCCGTTTACTGAACCAAGTGCAGAAATGGATATTAGTTGTCAAATATGTAAAGGAAAAGGTTGTAATATTTGTAAACACAGCGGTTGGGTTGAAATATTGGGTTGCGGAATGATAGATCCAAATGTGTTAGAAAATTGCGGAATTGATCCAGAAAAATATACAGGCTTTGCTTTTGGAATGGGAATAGAACGCATTACCATGCTAAAATACGATGTGAAGGATTTAAGAACATTTTTTATAAACGATACAAGGTTTTTAAAACAATTCAGTAATTTGTAACTACTAATAATATGAGCAAACAATATTATTTTAAAATAACATTTTTATTTGTTTCAGTTGGAGTTTTTGTTGGAACATTAGTAATGGGATTATTTGAGGTAAATTTTACAGATACCAGAGCATTATTAAAACTATTTGTAAACTCATTTGTGGTAGGAATTGTGATTGGTTTATTAATTGGATTAATAAATATGTATTTAAAAATTTGGCCTTTCTTGAATAAAAAATAAACAGTACATTTTAACAACAAAAGTATAGTCCCTACGTGCAATGTCATTAAGTAAAGGAAAATAAGCGTATTTAAGTACATTTATACTTTCTCGACTTCGCTCGAAATGACTATCAATACAGTCAGTTCGAGCGAAGTCGAGAACAATAGCTGAAAATTTAAACAACTATAAACGCTTAACTTAATGACATTGCCAGTAGTGTCTATACCATTTTATATTTGAAAAATAGAAACCTTGAAATCTTAGAAACTTAAAAAAACATTTTATAAAACACCAAAAAAATGACAACTAAAATAAATATAACTGCTAAAAGCAACAACCAATTAAGCACTTTAATTGTAACCAATAAAAAAGCAAAATGGAGCACATTTGGTTTCTCGAAACCGGAAGTGGCTTACATAGAAAAAAAGATAAAAGCAACCGATACTTTTATTACCATCAATCAATTTGAAAGATTGGTTTTTGTACAATTAGTTGAAGAATTTGAAAAGAAAAACGACTATTTAACCTTAGAAGGTTATAGAACCTTAGGAAATAAAGTTTGTGCTGCTATCAATGCCCATAAATACGCTGCCGTTCAAATTGCTGAAACTGAAATTACTGAAGAACAATTATTGGCAATAGCTGAGGGAATAGCATTGAGTAACTATCAATTTATTAAATATTTAAGCGATAAAAAAGGAGAATTTACTTTAAAAAACATTTATTTGGTTGGAGCTAAACTAAATAAAGTAGGAGTGGAGCAAACCAATATTTTAATAGAAGCAGTTTGCGAAGCACGTAATTTGGTGAACGAGCCACAAAACGTAATTGATGCAGTTTCGTTAAGCAATGAATTTAAAAAATTAGGCAAAAAAGCCAATTTTAAAGTAGAAGTTTTAAATAAACTACAAATAGAAAGCTTAAAAATGGGTGGTTTGTTAGCAGTAAATTTAGGAAGTCAAATACCACCAACATTTACCATTATGGAATACAAACCAGCAAAACCTAAAAATAAAAAACCATTGGTTTTGGTAGGTAAAGGAATTGTTTATGACACAGGTGGATTAAGCCTAAAACCTACACCAAACAGTATGGATAGCATGAAATGCGACATGGCAGGATCGGCAGCAGTGGCTTGCGCTATGTTTGCCATTGCAAAAGCAAAATTGAATTACCATGTAATTGCTTTGGTTCCGGCTACTGATAACAGACCTGGTGAAAATGCTTATACACCAGGAGATGTAATTACCATGTATGACGGACAAACGGTAGAAGTGTTAAATACTGATGCCGAAGGCCGCATGGTTTTGGCTGATGCTTTAACTTATGCTAAAAAATATAAACCAGAATTGGTATTAGATTTTGCAACGCTTACTGGTGCGGCTGCAGCCGCAATTGGACAATACGGAATAGTTTGTATGGGAACAGCTGCCGAAACGCAAAAAAACGCACTTAAAAACAGCGGAAACAACACACATGAACGCTTAGTAGAATTTCCGTTTTGGGATGATTATAGCAAGCTAATTAAATCAGATATTGCTGATATGAAAAACATTGGTGGCTCATTTGGTGGAGCCATAACTGCAGGTAAGTTTTTAGAAAAATTCATTGATTATCCTTGGATGCATTTTGACATTGCAGGGCCAGCATTTATAAGCGCAAACGATAGTTACCGTGGTAAAATGGGAACTGGAGTAGGAGTGAGGTTATTATTTGATTTTGTAAAGAATCAAGCGAACCTATAAGGTTTCTAAAACCTTATAAGTTTAAAACATTGAACAAAGAATATGACAGATTACCATCAACCACTTTTACCTGACCAAACATACCATTTGTTTTCAAGAGCGGTTGGTAGCGAAAAGCTTTTTATGAGTGCTGACAATTATTTGTTTTTTCTGCAAAAACTAAAACAACATACTTCAGATGTTTGCCAAATTTATTGCTATTCATTATTGCCCAATCATTTTCATTTATTAGCCAAAATAAACGATGAAGCTAGTATTATTAAACATTTTGAAGAGGTAAAAAAAGTAATTTACCAACCGAACACACATGACCTTTCCGATTTTATAATGGAACGGTTTAGTAATTTTTTAAACAGTTATACCAAAGCATTTAATAAAGCAAATAAACGTAAAGGTTCGTTATTTATGGATTTTTTGAAGCGAAGCAAGGTTAATAAAGAGAATGATTTTACTTCATTTTTATGGTATATTCATAAGAATGCAGTGCATCATCAGCTTACAAAAAACATTGGAGAGTGGCAGTATGATAGCTATAATTCATTAATAAGTGAAGCGCCAACCTCACTTTTAAGACCAGATGTTTTAACATGGTTTGGCAACAAAGCGGATTTTATCAAATTTCACCATCAAGAAATTTATTCTAAAATAGAATTTAAAGATATATGAACCTATAAGGTTGCCAAAAACCTTATAGGTTTAATCACGAACAAATAAAACCTATAAGGTTAAAAGAAAACCTTATAGGTTACCAACGAAGCAAAATGAAATACACCAAATATTTACTACTTGTAGTTGCCTTAAGTTTTCTAGTTTTAATTACCAATTCAACCATTGAAAAAGCAGTAAATAAAACCACTAAAGCGGAACAAAAAGCACTAATATTTAAAACTTTAAGCGCTGGAGCAAATCAATTAATCAATGATGCTTTTAGTGGGTTAGATATGAAAAAAACAATTGATTATCATACTCATATTGTTGGAACAGGTGAAGGAAATTCTGGTAATTTTGTAAACAAAGAAATGCAGTCGGTAAAATATCCAATAAAACATTTAAAGTTTAATATTTATAAAAGTGCTGGCGGTATAAAAAACACCAAAAAAGCAGATTCTGAGTATTTAAACACGTTGGTAAACAGAATAAAAAGTATTCCCAATCATGGTAAATATTGTTTGTTGGCATTTGATAAAAATTACAATGAAAACGGAACAGAAAACTTAGATAAAACCGAATTTTATGTGCCAAATGAATATGTGTTTAAAATTGCAGCGCAATATCCCGATTTATTTATCCCGGTAATATCAATTCACCCATACCGTAAAGATGCTTTATTAGAACTAGAAAAATGGCACAAAAAAGGCGGAAAAATGGTTAAGTGGCTTCCAAATGCCATGAGTATTGATCCATCGAGCGAAAAGTGCAGGATGTTTTATTTAAAAATGAAAGAAAAAGGCATGGTTTTACTTACACATGCTGGCGAAGAAAAAGCGGTAGAAGCCGAAGAAGACCAAAAACTAGGTAATCCATTGCTGCTAAAATTTCCACTGGATTTGGGTGTAAAAGTGATTATAGCACATTGCGCTAGTTTGGGTCAAGCAAAAGTTTTAGATTCAAAAGGAAAAGAAATAAAGCGCAATAATTTTGATTTGTTTATGGAACTAATGAACCAAAAAAAGTACGAGGGTTTGTTGTTTGCCGATATTTCGGCAATGACTCAATACAACAGAATGGGCGTTCCGCTTTTAACCATGTTAAACAATAACAACTTGCACAAAAGGTTAATAAACGGAAGTGATTATCCGCTGCCAGCTATCAATATAATTATAAGAACTAGTTTGCTTGAAAAAGCAGGATATATTACCAAAACCGAAAGAAAATATTTGAACGAAATTTATAAATTCAATCCATTATTATTTGATTTTGTAGTAAAACGAACCATTAAATCGCCAAAGTTAAACAGGAAGTTTTCAAACAGTGTTTTTATGAAAAACGAAGCTTTAGGATTTTAAAAAGCAAAAAAACTGTTTCTAATCTGTGAATCTGTGGCTAAAAAAGTGGAGTTGCTAATGGTTATTTATTCCGAATATTTTGTTCCATTTGTTCCAATCGTTTTAGTGAAATAGTTTCATAAGTTGGTTCTAAACCATATTCCCCATCGGTTCCCATCATTCCTTTTTGACCTCTTCCTGTAATTAATGAATTAATTGAACTTGAAAGCATGTACAAACCAAACGATAGTTTACCTTCGGTACCGCTAGATCCGTTTTTGCCACCTCTGCCAGCGTTTCCTCCTTTACCTCCCATATTCAGTAAATTTATTTTACCAAAATATATTGAAGCAATGGAATCAGCAAAAACCTTAATTTGTCCGCCTTTGCCACCATCGCCACCGTTTCCT
>JBMOGB010000242.1:0-5901 GCA_049318585.1 Bacteroidia bacterium
TTGTTAAATGAAAATATAGATTTTAAGTTTACTTGACTACTTAATAAAATATTTCTTGGATACAAGTAATCGTCAATTGAAACATAATTTAATAAATACTGGGCTTTTAAAGTATTGGTAAATGGCAGCAGAAAATCGTTAAAAATACGGTTCAAAGGTTTAAATACATCGTAAATTGGCAACGAATCTTCTATTACCATATCCTGATAATAACTAAATAAAACTTTATGAACACTGCAATAAAAATAATAAAGTAAACTGTTTTTGTTTCCTTCAAAAGTAGTAAAATAAAACTTAGTTCCATCGTTTACAAACCAAGCCAACGACTTTGTTTCGTAACAATAAATGTAAGAATAATTATTGATGTCGGTAAAAACTTCCCATTTTACTAAACTGTTTTTACCATTTATTTCGGTAAGCCAATTTATTTTTTTCCCCGGTATTAAATGAAAGGCATTCTTCAATAAATTATTGATGGCTGCATTGGCCACAACATCGTTTTCTTTAGGAATTCCGCTTGTTTTAAATACATATTTTCCATCTATTTTGGTAATATAATTACTCAATGGATATAGAATAGTAGTGGCAGCTATAACCGCAGTACTTTGTAATTGAAAATGAATATGTGGTTCAGGTGAACGGCCAGAACTTCCATTATTAGCCAACATTTGACCTTTATAAACATATTCGTTTATGGCTACTTTAAAACTATCCTTTTTTATATGACTAATTTTAGAATACAACTGTTCGGCATGTTTAATTATAATGGTATTTCCCCAGTTTTGTTGCAGGTTTACATCGCCAATTAAGTTATCATCTATTCCATCAATAATATCTATAACGTATCCATCGGCTGGTGCTAAAATTGGAAGCCCATAACAGTAATAATCTTCTAAATTAGTTCCTGGTAATCTAAATGTTTTGAGTTCATCGTCTTTTATTACAAAATCCCAAGCATATTGGTATTCATTTTTATGGGTAATTCTTCCGTTATGTCCTTGCGAAATAATCCATTCACCATAATAAGGAAGTCCAATTTTAAAGTAAACTTCATCAATGAATCTTTCGGTTTCGTTCAAGTAACGGTACAAGTTTTTTTCGGGCGAAAACAATTGTACTTGTGTTAGTTTTAACTTATCGGCTTTAACTCTGTAAAACAAAAAATAAAGAACCATTATTACCATGATATTGAATGGTAACGATAGCACCGAAAGTCCTAATAATCCAAACACAGAAGCCGAAGCAGCAATGATTAATGAAATAACAGGAGCTGCAACTATTACTAATAAAAACGAATAAGAATTAGCCAATAAAAAATAACCTCCAATGGCTATAGCGGCTAAAATAAAGTTGAAACCAATGTAGGTATAGTTCAACATATTTACATCGCCTTGCAGCATGGTATAGAAAAAATAACCACTAAAAAAGCCAACAATTGACAACAAAAAAGCAATGCGGGAAAAAATTAATAAACCAATAACTATTAACGTTCCAGCTATAATATTGTATTGGAAAATAATAGCTCCCAACGATTTTAAATACACCTCTAACAAACGAGGCAATTCTATATTATCATAAAAGTGATAAACTTTTACCATTTCAGTACCGCCTAATTTTAGCATTTCGTTATAAACAAAAATACCTCTATCGTTATTTATTAAGGTAGCAAAATGTGGAGTAGCTAATTGAATTAACCAAACAGCAAACAAAAATGGTAAACTTAAATATGGTAGTTTTTTATTGGCTTGCAAGCCAGCAATAACAATGGTTAGCACAAAAGTTATAAAGCTAATAAAGCCCACCAAAATAAACAATTGCCAGCTAGGCTGAAAAGTATATCCTATAAATAAACCAACCAATAAACTGTTAAAACCATAATATCCTTTGGTTATATAAGTTTGATTATAATTTAAAACTTGAGCAAAAATATTGGTTAAAACTACAGAAAGTAAACCATATAAACCAACATATACATCAATAAACGAAGCAATAAAAACAAAACTTGCTAGCCAATAACTATCGGCCAAAAACAACTGGGAATAGCTATTTATTAAGCCATTGCCATGTAATTTTAAGTGGTATTTTATATTTGTTTTGCCCAAAGTTTTTTAATTTTATTTATTTAAAAAAGATGTCGAACTTACAAAAAAGTTAAACATCTAATATTTCAATTTACAGTTATTTATTTATCAATGTCGTTTACTTTATAAAATTCGACCCTGCCGATAGCTATCGGCACAGGGTCGGAAATACTATTCTGCAATTCCTTCCCCGAATTTCATTCAGGGTTTTAGTTATGAACAAAATAACCAACTACGAAGTAGTTGAATTAAAGTAAAAAATACTGTTTGATTTATTCAAAAACTATTGAATATTTTATCTTTTATAATTTAAAACCTTTTAAATATTCTGGTGTAATTTCCAAACTATTCATGTATTCCAACGTTTCTTTTTTACGAATTAAATGTGGTTTACCATCCATGTCAATCATTACTACATTTGGGCGCATGGCTATAAACTGCATCCATTGCGTCATGTTATATGCACCAACAGTATGAACTACTACATTATCACCTTTTTTCATTGGAGGTAAAGTAATATTTTCTCTGATTACATCAATATTCATACACAAAGGACCATAAATTACAGAGTCTTCAGTATAATGACTGAACTCTTGTGCTGGTGAAATTTTATGTTCGTACCAAAACGAAGTAAACAACAAGTTAACACCAAAATCCATAATGGTTGCTTTGCGTCCATCGCTCAAACGTTTGTTTGCTAAAACAGTTCCTAATAAAAATCCTGCATCATCAACCAACGAACGACCACTTTCTAAAATTAATAAAGGCAATTCATCTTTGCTATATTCTGAGTTCAATAAAGCCGAGCAAATGGCTTCTGCATAATCATCAAAACTTGGAACAGTATCGGCTCCCATTAAGTACGAACCTTTTAAAGTATTGCGAGATGCAAATCCTCCTCCCATGTCTATATAAGTAATATTTTTACCAAATTTGGTTTTTATATGGTAAGCCAAATCAGATAATTTAGTTGCTGCCACAGCATATGCACTTGGAGTTAACATAAATGTTCCAATATGCGTATGCAAACCAATCAAATCCATTTTATCTGTTAAAATAATTTTGTTGATTGCATCCCAAGCTTGTCCACTTTCATAATTAAATCCAAATCGGTCCCACATAGGGTAAACGCCAGTATCCATGTTTACACGTATGGCTACTTTTGGACGCTTTTTCAATTCTTCTGTCAATTCAATAATTCTATACAATTCATCTAAATGATCTATGTGAATCATTGATTCATTATTGATAGCAGAAATTAAATCTTCATCAGTTTTATCAGGACCATTGAATATAATTTTATTTCCAGGAACTCCGTTCAATAAAGCTTTATTATATTCAAATCCCGAAACCACTTCCGACCAACTTCCTTCTGTATGAAACACGCTACAAATGGCATTGTTATAATGCGTTTTGTAACTCCATGCAAATTGCACTTTTGGATAACGAGTGGTAAAAGCACGCACTGCATCTTTGTAAGTTTTTCTAATAGTTTGCTCGCTCATTACAAATAATGGCGAACCAAATTCAGCTATTAAATCTTTTACTCTTGCACCATCTATATTAGTAACAGGAGTGTATTCAGTACGAGTTCCGTACTTATTCATTACGCCAGTGTTTAGTTTTTTTATTACTGGTCTTTCATATCTTAATTTTTCCATTGATTTATATTTTTTATACCACCAGCTAAAGCAAGTGGCTATTCAACTTATTTACTAATTTTTTTTCACCAGCTAAAGCAGGTGTCTATTCATTTTTATTTTGGCAATTATCTATGGTCTATCGTCTATGGTCCATAGTCTATTAACTACAATTCCCCTATTGTCGAAATTTGTTCAAACTCCTTTAAATCCACAATCATATCGAACGAATATCGAATAAACATTTTACCAATATCATATTCCTTAAATGGCTCAACTTCTTGGCCTAATGCTAGTTTTACCAATGCTTCAGGTTGGTTTTGTCCACAGCCAGCAGCTAAATAAACCCAAGCTGGAAAACGTGGATTTATTTCCAATAAATAATATTTGTTTTCAGCTGTTTTTATAAATTCCAATTCCATTCCACCACGCCATTTCGATGAAGAAATTACTCTGTTTGCAATGTTCACTAACTCTTCATCATCTAACGAAATTCCTGCCCAAGCTTTGCCTTTATCGGTAATAAAAAGTTTACGCATGGGCACAGCACTAATTGCATTTCCTTTGCCATCGCCCAAAGCGGTAACGTTTACTTCGCTTCCAAAAACATATTCTTGAATAATAATTGGTAAGCCCCATTTGGCACTTAATTTATTAAAATAATTGGCTACTTGTTCTGGATTATATGCAATATAAGCATCGTAAAACTTACCTTTTACCACCATTGGATACGAAAAATCATTGGCAATACTTGCTATTTCAGCAGTACTAAACATCATTTTACTAAAAGGCACATCTACTTCATGTTTTTCTCCAAATTCATACAAGTTTGCTTTATGTCTTTCGTCAAATTGCTCTTGTGTTGGCAAAAACATACTGATGCCTAAATCGGATTTTAGCAATGGTTCTATTTTCATAAAATTAGCTAATTCTGCATCAAAATTTGGAATAATTACATCTAGTTTTTCTTGTTCATGTATATAATAAATGCGTTCCAATAATGAATCAATTCCTGCACCAGGTAAGGGTATTTGATACGATTTATCAACCAAATCGTGCATGTATAAACCAGGTTCTAAAGTTTCGTAACTTAAACCTATAATTCTAACCTCAAAATCCTTGCTTTCTTTTAACGCTCTAATTACAGGAATGCCCGGGCCAGGACTATCAATATTGTTTAATCCCGATACTGCTACCGTTATTTTTTGTTTCATAAAAAAATTGTTTTAAAGGTAAAAAACTATTCGCTATCGTCAGCAACTTGGTTGCTTTGCAACATCATTACAAAATCGTAATAATCTTTTTCAAAAGTTGATTCATCGGTAATGTATTTTCCTAAAATAGATTTACGAATTTCATCTTTACTTTTTTCCTCTTTTAACATTCTTATTATTTCCAAACCAATGGGATTGGTACTAAACGAATCGCCTGTGGTAGGATTAAATATAAATCCTGATTCGCTAATGGCTACATTTTTTTTTATTTTCATAGCAGTGTATTTTTAGTTTAAAAAGCCTAGTGCTTTTCAACAATACAAACTACTAATTATTAAATATTTTATTTGTTATAGTTTTATAATAATTAGTTATAAAATTTTGCAAGGATGTTTTTGACAAAAAATACTACAGATTTTGTATAGATTTCTAAATAAACATATTCATATTTGAACTAATCAAAAAATAAATACAACAATGAAAACTATAAAACTACTTAGCATATTTTTACTTGTTATATTTAATCAAAGCTGTTCCAAAGATAAAGGGTCTTGCGGGGGCAATAAAACAAACTATTATTTGAGCGATGTTGACAAAGCGAAAGTGCCTTATACAGGAACTGATACCTTGGTTTTTGTAAGTAATATAAACGATACTGCCATTTGTATTGGGCAAGGTAAAAAACTATTTTATACTTCAAGATCCTTTTCCGTAAATGCTGGTGAGTGCGAAGATGATACTTATTATTATGAAGCATATAATTATAAGTTTAAAGATAGAAATAAATTTTTAGATATTGATTTGAATATTTGGAAGGATAATTTGAAAATAACTGATGTAATTAGTATTAATATAAAGGAGAATACTTATGGAACATTATTAAGTTATTTAGTCGATAAATATTATTCAAATTCAATAGCGTCCTAAACGATTTTTTTGTTAAACAAACCAGTTGATTTTATTGGA
>JBMOGB010000243.1:0-5898 GCA_049318585.1 Bacteroidia bacterium
TATCAGTGGATTATTTATTTCTTCGGTAGAATTTAGTTTATGAATACCTTCGTATGTAGAAAATAAACCACCCATACTAAACAACATAAGGCAACAATAAATGACCAAAAATAGTTGGATTTTCCGTATCCCACTTACAAAGAACAAAAAAAGAATATAAATTTTTCACTAGTAATGAAAAACTAAAGGTAGAAATAGATTAATACAAAACTTTGGGGGTTGAATACATACATAAATCAGATTGAGATTGCGATGCATGTAAGAGGTTTGATGGCATCTATTTTTTTGAGGAGATACTATAAATAGAGTCATAAAAGAACTAGGTGAAAAAGTTACAGAATAGCTTACTTCAAAAAAAAAACGGACTAGCTCAACTAGGCAAGTCCGTTTTTCTTATCTTCAAGTCTTTGAATGATAATCACCCGAATGGTTTTACAATTCACTCACTGGTGCACGTTTGCAACGAATGACAACAACAAACTTGGTCTTTGTTTTTTCCAGTTTTAGCATAATGCAAAAACGGACTCACCTCAATGGTAAGTCCGTTTTAATTTCTAAAATTACATAAATTTTATTTTCACTTTTTCATTTTTCTTTTTTCCCAAATTTTCGGATTCCCACTGGTATAAAAAACTGCAAAAATGAAAATTATTTTTTGAATGGAGTCTATACTATAATGCACCATGAAAGGAATTTTTTTAACAATCATACAACGGACATCAGCATAGCGGTTTGCATAAACAAATGGAGCTTTTTTAAGAGAGTTTATTTAGGATGTTGTTTGCTTAAAAAAATGAGCACCTATACCTTGTGCCTGATGATTATACCATTCTATAATTTCTTGTAAATCAAGTAGTGTTTCTTGATTAATCTTAACTTTATACAGCACTCAAATCAATGTTTAATAGTTTTAGCTGCTAAATCCCAATCCAAAAATCTTTCAGGTTTTTCTTTACTTTTTTGTATTCTGCCCAAAACTATTTCTTGATGTTCAATTGGTATTTCTATATTTTCCGCCCATAAACTTTCATTCAATTTCAGTTTTTCAGATGGTGAAAGCATTTTTACAATATCAACTAATTGTTGAAAGTTCAAATCTATATTCAACTGTACTGCGTTCATAATGTAGATATTTTATCGAGTTTTGCAAAGTTCGTAATAATTACTGAATATCCAACAAACTTAATCCCACTTTTGTTGAAAAACTAAAAAACGGACTCCTCTCATTTTGAGACAAGTCCGTTTTTTCTTTCTTATTCCCCCTTCAGGAGGTTAGGGGGCAGTTTTAATCTTCCAACAAAATTTCCATGATAGTGCAAGCTGCTTTCGCAACCGGTCTACCAGGTCCAAAGATGGCTGCTAGCGGCTTTGTAAAGATAATCGTAATCTTGCGCCGTAATAACTAAATAGACGAGGTAATAAATCTCTTAAAACAATTAGCATTTACAAAATTATTCATATCTTTGCAAATCAAAGAATTTCAACACCGATTGAAGCGACAATCCGTTGAAAATTCTGATTACATATAAAAAAAACGAAAAGCATTTTAAATATTATCCTTTCCTGAAATCTCGACAATTTAAATGCGTAGGGATGCGATTCAATTAAGAAGATTTCATCCACTTAATTGTCGATGACAAACCCAATTATCACGATTTTTTTATCTATAACCGAATTACAATGGAATTACAGTTTGTTCAAAACAAGATTTATACTATCAGAAATCAAAGAGTTATGTTCGATTATGATCTGGCAGAGCTTTATGGAGTTGAAACTCGGGTAATGAATCAGGCAGTAAAAAGGAACATTGAACGATTTCCTGATGATTTTAGGTTTCAGTTGAATGAAATTGAGTGGCTTAGAATGTCATCACAATTTGTGATGACATCAAAATCAAAACGTCCAAAGTCAGCTTTACCATTGGTTTTTACTGAACATGGAGTAACTATGTTGTCAAGTATTTTGAGAAGTAAAACAGCGATACAAGTTAATATTCAGATTGTACGCGCTTTTGTAGCAGTTCGTAACTTGCTGTCAGTATCTTCATTCGATAGGGTTACTGAACTTCAATCCGAAATGAAAGAGCTAAAAGCCTATATCGAAGAAGTTTTTACCGACTATAACGACATAAACGAAGATACCCGAATGCAGATGGAGTTAATAAATTATCCTTAGCCGAACTGCATACCGACCGAAAAATAACTTCAAAACCCCGAAAGAAAATCGGATTTATTACAGAAGACTAATTTGTTTTGAATTTCACCTTACAAATGTAAAATTATTCATATCTTTGCAAATTAAAGAATTTCAACTCCGATTGTAGCGACAATCCGTTGAAAATTCTGATTACATACTAAAATAACGAAAAGCGTTTTAAATATTATCCTGTCTTGAAATCTGGACAATTTCAATTACTACGGGATGATAGCAACAAACGCTCCATGTCTATACCAATAGGCGTGGGGCTGTTGCTTATCATCGTAGTAAGGGCGTCCAGACCCTCAAGACAGTGATATAGCTAACAGTTTCCACGCTTTTTTTATGTCTAAAACTGAACTTGGGGAGCGGGGAGGAAAAAATTATTATCTTATGAAAAAATCTATTATTTTGTTTTTTAGCACATTATTACTACTTACGAGCTGTACACAAAAGGACGAAGATTTGAAAATTACTTCTATTACTTTTGATTCAACTCAAGTTGTAATTGGCGTTAGTGAAAGTACAACATTGACATTAAAGCAGACACCTGCAAACTTACCTGCTCCAGTACTTACATGGGTTTCACTATCACCGGATATTGCCACTGTTGATGCAAATGGAGTTGTCAAAGGTATGAGTATTGGCACAGCAAAAATTAAAGTTAGTATCCAATCTGATCAATCAATAAATACAACTTGTAATGTTGTTGTGAAAACAAGAGGAACTTCCGACCTTCCGTATTTGATAAACACAGTACAGGATTTGATTCAGATGCGAGATAGAGTGAACAAGGACAATGCTAATTATGGAAATAAGGTGTATAAATTAATGACAGACTTAGATTTTTCTAACGAAGCGAATTGGATACCTATTGGCACCAATACAAATAATTTCACAGGAATATTTAATGGCAATGGGAAGATAATTAAAAACATAAAAATTGGAACAGTAAACACTATAGTATCGAATTTAAATAGTTCTGGTTTATTTGGTTATATAAGTGGGGGAAAAGTATTAAACCTTAATGTTGATTGGTATTGCTTAAACACGTCAAGTGCTGCAGGTGGTATAGCAGGCAATTCAGATAATAGTACACTGATAGACAACTGTCATACAAGTGGCATAATTAGTGGCTCACAATATTCTGGTGGCATTGTAGGGATAAGTATTGATACAGAAATAAAAAACTCTTCTTCAGTGAGAGAAACCACTACAAATTTAAATTCTTCTGATACGTACGATGGAGGGATTGTTGCAAAAGCAAGTGATACAAGAATCAATAATTGTTATTCGAATGGAAATCTATCTGCATATAATTGTGGAGGTATTATTGGGGCAGCGAGTAATGGTACAACTGTAAATGATTGTTATTCAATGGGTAATATTTCTTCTTTAGGTGGAATGTACCCTGCAGTTGGTGGTATAATTGGAAATGGAAGTAATACAATTATTAATCATTGTTATTCAATTGGAACGATAAAGTCTAATGGAGGGATGAGTTATGCAGGAGGTATAGCAGGCAACCTTACAGGTGAAATATATAATAGTTACTCTACTGGTACAATTAATTCTGATTTATATTCAGGTGGAATTGTTGGATATGTGATTGGTAAAATTTACAACTGTTATTCAATTCGAGGAATAACATCTTATAGTGAAGGTAGTAGTCCACATTCTGGTGGTATTGCTGGATTTTCTAACGGAACAATTTGTAACTGCTACTCTTCTGGTAATATATCTTCCACTAGCACAAGACGTGAAAGTTATTCAATGCCTTGTAATGCAGGTGGTATCGCTGGCTTTGGTTCAGGTATAATTATCAATTCGATAGCTTTGAATCTTACAATAACAACACAGGGGAACACGTCATATGTTAATCTATCTTCAAAAAGAATTGCTAATATAGGTAGTACAACTTGTAATAATAATTACGCTCTAAAAACTATGATTTTGAAAAATGGAAGTAATACAATTACTGATTTAAGTGAGACAAAAAGTAATGGAATTGATATTACTAATGAACCGTATACCTTGCTGAACAATTTTGTAAATTCAAATCCAACTATCAATAATATCACTCTTTTAAAGTGGAAAGTGGAAACAGGTATAAATAATGGATACCCAATATTTCAATAAATTAAACTAACAATAATAAAATAGACATTATGGAAAGAGGTTTTGTAGCTTATATCGATTATTTAGAATCTGGTGCTTATAAAGTGGCAATTGGTTATCATGGTACGTGGAAAGAAACTCAGTTTATAGAAATTGAATACACTGATTCAGGTAAAAAAATTCACTTTTTTGACGATTCAAACATAGAAAAATTGGAACAAAAATTTCACGAATATATAACATCTATCACTCACAAAGAATATAAAAATGAATATCAGTTTTTCAATGGTAATGAAAAACTGAAGGAAGTAATAGATAAATACAAAACTTTTGGGGTGGATTATGTACATGACACAGATTGCAATTGTGCTGCATGTCAAATATTTGATGGAATAAATTTTAGAGGAGATACAATAAATAGAGTTATTAAAGAACTTGGAGAAGAAACTTCCGAACAATAATCAGTTTACAAACTTATCAAGCAAATAATAAATTGAAATCACCCGCGGCGCACATTTGCAACGTGTGCCAACAAACTTGGTATTTGTATCTTTCAGTATTTGCATAAACCAAAAACGGACTCACCTCAATGGTAAGTCCGTTTTTTTTATCTTCAAGTAATAAAAATCAAGCAACTGGTTTTACTATTTCAATCCTCATTCCCAATGCAGCAATAAGTCGATAGAATGCTCCCACACTTGGCGAAATAGCTCCATTTTCGATACGTGAGATATATGATTTGGTAGTCCCTGTACGCTGGGCTAATTCCGATTGTGTTATTTTAGCATCTTTGCGTGCTTGATGCAAAACCAAACCTGAATAGAAATCGTATGCACTTTGCTCAAAAAGGGTTCGTTCAGGTGTTCCATCCAAACCATATTTCTTATCAAGAACTTCGCTATAGTTATTTATTTTGTTGTTGTTTGTATTCATAATATTCGTTTTTTATTTTGATTGCTTTTTCAATTTCATTGGATGGTGTTTTCTGTGATTTCTTTTGGAATCCATTAAATAGAACTACAATTTTATCGTCATCAAAAACAAAGAATATCCTGTAGATGTTCGAGTTATATTCAATCCGTAATTCATACAAATTTTCACGGATAAATTTGATAAACTTTACAGGTAATCGATCTTGAGTTCTGAGTAAAGTTAACAAATAATCAACTTTCTGTTGTTCTTTATCTGATAATCCTTCAATGAAATCTTCAAAATATCCTCCAAAAGTTATAATTGTTCGTTTCATAATACAAAGATATAATAAGTTTAATGATATTGAAACATTTTGAAGATTTTTTTTGCAATAAAGAAAACGGACTCACCTTAAAATCAAGGCAAGTCCGTTTTTGGTAATTATTCGGGGCGCGACTTATAGTCGCACTCCGAATATTAAATTCTAGTCTTCCAACAAAATTTCCATAATAGTACAAGCTGCTTTCGCAACCGGGCTACCAGGGCCAAAGATGGCTGCTACACCGGCTTTGTACAGATAATCGTAATCTTGCGCCGGAATAACTCCACCTGCAATCACGATAATATCTTCGCGGCCTAATGCTTTCAGTTCTGCAATTACCTGTGGAACCA
>JBMOGB010000244.1:0-5894 GCA_049318585.1 Bacteroidia bacterium
ATGGGTTTCAACCCATTTAACAAAAACCATCAATCCTCCATCATTCCACCAACAACGCATGAATAAAAATGGGTTTCAACCCATTTAACAAAAATCATAAATGCAATTGGCTTTAGCCAAAATAAAACCTCATTTTTCCTAACGGTAATTATTAAATATTATTGCCTGCCTTTGTCTATAATAATTACATTTGCGACCTGATGAAAACAATTGGAATTATTCGTGAGGGCAAACAGCCCGCAGATTTAAGAACTCCGCTTACTCCTTTACAATGTGTAGAGTTAATGCAAAATTTCCCTGGTACAAAAGTAATTGTTCAACCATCGCCTTTTAGGTGTTTTAACGATGAGTCTTATATAAAATTAGGAATTGAAGTAAATGAAGACATGTCGAGTTGCGATATTTTACTAGGTGTTAAAGAAGTGCCAACAACTGAAATATTGGCTAACAAAATTTATTTGTTTTTTTCACACACTATCAAAAAACAACCGCATAATCGTAATTTATTGCGCCATATTTTGAAGAATAATATTACTCTTATTGATTACGAAACTTTGGTTTGGGATGCTGGAAACAGAATCATTGGTTTTGGCAGATTTGCAGGATTAGTGGGAACTCATTATGCATTTATGATGTGGGGAAAAAAGTATGGATTTTACACTTTAAAACCTGCCAATGAATGTGCTGATTTAGCTGAATTGATTGGGCAATACAAAGGTTTGCAACTTTCACCTATGAAGATTGTTTTATGTGGCGATGGTCGTGTGGCACATGGTTGTTTAGAACTATTACGTAAACTAAAAATACATCAAGTAAGTCAGGAAGAGTTTATTGAAAACGATTACAATGAACCTGTTTATGTTCATTTGAGAAGCGAAGATTACTATAAAAGAAAAGATGGGAAAGCTTGGGATAAATCCGATTTTTACAAGCATCCGGAAGATTATATCAGTTCGTTTGAACCTTATTACCAACGTTCCGATATTTTATTAAATGGTATATTTTGGAAACAAGATATTCCTTTGTTTTTTACGCACGAAGAAATGAAAAGCAGTAATTTTAGAATCAAAATTATTAGCGATATTACTTGCGATATTCCTGGCCCTATTCCTTCAACCATTAGAAGTACAACAATTGGAAACCCTTTTTATGGCTATAATTCATTTTTAGAAAAAGAAGTAGAAGCATTTTTACCCAACTCAATAGATGTGCAAGCAGTAGGAAACTTACCTTGCGAACTTCCTGTTGATGCATCGAACGAATTTGGCGAGCAATTGATCAGGCATGTATTACCTTATTTATTAATTGAAGATAACGAAAACATTATTAGAAACGCTACCATTGCTACCAATGGAAAACTAACCGAAAAGTTTGAATACTTAACCGATTATGTTGCTTAATTAAATGACGAATAGTTTGTTGTTGGTGTCGCTTCGCTAAAACACCAACAACGGCAGCATAAAGCAAAGGGCAAAGGGCAATTGGCAAAAATCAATAAAACAAACTTTGTCATCCTGAGCTTTCCCGATAATTATTGGGAGAACCACAACCAATAAACCTATCAACCAATCAACTTATTAACCAAAAAGCATGGCAAGAAGAGGCTTTAACAGCAATAGCACACAAAAAGAAGAAGTAGAAAAAGTAAAAGTTTCGAAGGAAAGTTTAAAGGAAGCTTTGGTATTATTCAAATATATAAAACCTTACCAAGGAAAATTCATTTTTGGTTTAATATTTATTGCCTTATCGGCCATATCAACTTTGGCTTTCCCTGTTTTATTAGGTAAAATGATTGATGCTGCATCGCCAGGATTAGCTAACCAATTACCAACTTCTAATATGCCTATACAAAACCAATTTGGATTTGATTTGAAAAATATTCACTTGGGTTTGAACACTGTTTTGATATTGATTTTTGCTCAGCTTACTCTACAAACATTGTTTTCATTTATGCGCATTTATTTGTTTACCGAAGTAGGTGAAAAATCGTTGGCCGATATGCGCAAAGACTTATACTCAAAACTATTAACTATGCCTATGAGTTTTTATACAGAGCAAAGAGTTGGTGAATTAAGTAGCCGCATTTCGTCCGATTTATCACAAATCCAAGATGCCATTTCCTTAACTTTAGCCGAGCTTTTACGTGGTTTGTTTACTTTAGCTGTAGGACTTTCAGTTATATTTCTTATTTCAACTAAATTGGCTTTAACCATGTTAGGCGTAGTTCCAATTATAGCAATATTAGCAGTAGTTTTTGGAATGCGAATTAGAAAAATGTCACGCAAGGCACAAGATCAGTTGGCTGACAGTGGAACCATTGTAAACGAAACATTTCAAGGAATTGCCATTGTAAAAGCATTTAGCAGCGAAGCCAACGAAATTAAACGATATACCAAAAGTATATATTCAGTAGTTGACACAGCCATTTCAAATGCGCGTTACCGTGGTGCATTTGTTTCATTCATGATTTTCAGTATTTTTGGTACAATTGCTTTTGTAATGTGGGTGGGTGTTGGAATGGTACAAAGCGGAGAAGATGGATTTACAATTGGGAACTTAACCATGTTTGTAATTATATCGGGTTTTGTGGGTGGAACTTTTGCTGGCTTTGCCGATATGTTTAGTCAGTTACAAAAAACATTGGGTGCTACGCAACGTGTTCGCGAAATATTAAGAGAAGAAGGCGAAGATGTGAATTTAATTGAAAAACCAATTGACGAACAATTTAAAATTAAAGGCGAAGTTGAATTTAAAAATGTAGCATTTGCTTATCCAGGAAGGTTAGATGTAACTGTACTGAACAATATTAACTTAACAGCAGCCAAAGGCCAACAAATAGCGTTGGTTGGACCAAGTGGCGCGGGAAAAAGTACAGTAGCAAGTTTGCTTTTACAGTTCTATAAAACTACTGGTGGCGATATTTTTTATGATAACAAAAACGTAAATGATATTCCTTTAAGTCAGCTGCGTAAACAATTGGCTTATGTGCCGCAAGATGTAATGCTTTTTGGAGGTACTTTATTTGAAAACATTGCCTATGGCAATCCTAACGCTAGTGAAGTCGAAGTAATAGATGCAGCTAAAAAAGCAAATGCACTAGATTTTATCTTGGCATTTCCCGAAAAAATGTTAACCATAGTTGGAGAACGAGGCATTAAACTTTCGGGTGGACAACGACAACGAATTGCAATTGCTCGTGCCATTTTAAAAGATCCTGCCATTTTGATTTTAGACGAAGCTACTAGTGCTTTGGATAGTGAAAGCGAAAGTTTGGTACAAGAAGCATTGGATAATTTAATGAAAAACAGAACCACGTTTGTTATTGCTCACAGGCTTTCTACCATTAGAAAAGCTGATAAAATTATAGTGATAGATAAAGGAGTAGTTGCTGAACAAGGCACTCACGAAGAGCTAATTAAAACCGAAAAAGGCATTTACCGCAAACTGGTAGATTTGCAACTAGAAGGAATCAATTTATTATAAATAAAAAAGCAGTTTTACTATAAATAAAACTGCTTTTTTGTTTATAACTACCATACATTTCGTCCAATAGCTATCGGACAAAACGAATATAAATATGAAAAAAATGCTTAAGTAAAATAAAACGAATTACAAATTCACATTTACTTTAAATGATGATGCTTCTTTAAAAACACCAATTGGTTTAATAAAATCTTGCAGTCCATTTTTATTGAATAAATCAATTAAATCTTGTTGTTTTGCTGGGTTTATACTAATTAATAAACCACCACTAGTTTGTGGGTCGTTCAGGATTTGAAAAGCTTTCATGTCATTTAATCCACTTACTTTTTTCTCGTAAGCATTCCAATTTCTATAGGTGTTATCAGGAATAATATTTTTTTGTAAATAGCTATCTATAAAATCAAAATACGGAACATTTTTCCAATCAATTTCTGCTGTTAAACCTGCGCCTTCAGCCATTTCAATTAAATGCCCCAATAATCCAAAACCTGTAATATCAGTCATGGCATTTACTCCTAAAAGTTGGGCTATTTCAAAGCCTATACTATTTAAAGTACACATACTTTCAATGCAAGTTTTTGCATGCATTTCGTCTTCAATCAAACCACGTTTAATAGCAGTTCCAATAATTCCTGTTCCAAGTTTTTTGGTTACAAATAAAACATCACCATTTTGAGCTGTACTATTTTGTTTAATATTTTCATTATTTACCAATCCGTTTACAGCCAAACCAAACATGGGTTCAAGGCTATCAATGCTATGTCCGCCAGCAATTGGAATATTGGCTTGCTTACATACAAACTGCGCACCTTCAATTACTTTAGCAGCTAATTCCAAAGGTAATTTATCAATGGGCCAACCCAAAATTGCATTTGCAAAAATGGGCTTCCCTCCCATTGCATACACATCGCTAAGTGCGTTGGTAGCAGCTATTCGTCCAAAGTCAAAAGCATCGTCAACTATGGGCATAAAAAAATCGACAGTGCTCACCAATGCTTGTCCGTTTTCCAAATCCCAAACAGCCGCATCATCGTTGGTTTGATTGCCAACTAATAAGTTTTGGAATACACTTGTTGATTTATTATTGCTTAAAATTTGTTCTAATTTATCAGGAGCAATTTTACAGCCACAACCAGCGCCATGGCTGAATTGCGTTAATTTTATTGTTGTCATTTGTATTTAATAATGTCTAAAGTATTTTGGCAAAAATCGTATTCATAAGTTTGGTTGCTAGCAACTATAATGGTGCATTTTCCTTTTACTAATTCTACACATTTCTTGTACCATTCTATTCCAGCTTGGTCAAAATTACTGCACGGTTCATCTAACAAAAGCAAATCTGCTTGTGTAGCAAAAGCCAATATTAGCTTCACTCTTTGCTTCATTCCACTCGAAAAATACTTAATCATTTTTGCAGTATGGTCTGTTAAATTAGCTTGTTGTAACAATAAATCAATGTTTATATCTACACGTTTTTGCTTTATGCTAAAATGAAAATTTATAATTTCCTGTAAGGATAATTCTTCTGGTAAATCAACATAAGGAGCGGCAAAAGCCATGAATTGCTGCGCATTTTCTTCTATCAATTTATTGTTTAAATAATAACTAATTTCACCTTTACTAATGGTGTTATAGTTATACAATATTTGAATTAAAGTAGATTTTCCGCTGCCATTATATCCAACTAATGCATAGGTTTCACAAGGTTCAAACACATAATCCAAATCAGTAAATATGGTTTGTTTATTGTATCTTTTAGTTAATTTATTTAAAACAATTTGCATGAATTATTTCCCTTTTTTATCCTCATTCCATTGCTTTGCAATAGCATCTAATTCATTGAACCAATCTTCACCAAACTTTCTGATTAGTGGTTCTTTTAAAAATTTGTAAACTGCTAATTTGTTTTCATCACCTAAATTACAAGCAGGTTTGCAAATATCCCATTTATGATAATTTACTGCATCAAAATTTCCTACTTTACTTAACCTTATTGGGTATAAATGGCACGAAAGAGGTTTTTGAATACTTGCTTTTCCATCTCTAAAAGCTTGTTCAATTCCGCATTTTAAATATCCTAATTCATCACGCAATGAAAAGTTACACTCACCAGTAGGCAAACAAGTTGTAACCAAATCGCCATCAATGTCTTTTTCCCAAATTCCTTTGGCATCAATGGCGTTTATTGAAACTTGTGTTAAATAAGGTTTGATGTTTGCTAACTCACTTTCTAAAATGCCAATTTCTTCTTCAGTAATTGGAGCACCAGCATCGCCTTCAATGCAGCAAGCACCTTTACAAGCAGAGAGGTTACATATAAAATTTCGTTCCAAAATGTCTTCTGAAACAATGGTGTTTTCTAATAAAATCATAAATAAAAGCCAAATGTAATATTTTAGGTTATATGATTT
>JBMOGB010000245.1:0-5888 GCA_049318585.1 Bacteroidia bacterium
GAAAAAACATAAAATGCAAAAATCAGTAGAATATTTTATTGAAAAACTAGGTTTAACCAAGCATGTAGAAGGTGGTGCTAAAAAAAATATAAAACTTCATGTTTATTTAGCAATTTATATTTAAAAATAAAATTTAAACAATAAAGGTATATATAAAACAAAGTTTAACGCTATGTTTTAAAAAAAATCAGCAAATTGAAAAATGTTTGTAAAGAAAAGTTATAACAACTTAGGTTTGGTTTTCTGAAAAAAATTCACAAAGTTACAAAACGCAAAAAAGGCTATCTTTATCAGACAGCCTTTTCAATTTTTTAGCTAATACAGTTTGTTAAATTACTTAACTTTAGCTTGCAAATTTGCACCTGCTTTAAACTTAACAACCTTTTTTGCAGGAATGTTAATTTCAGCACCTGTTTGTGGGTTACGACCTTTACGAGCAGCACGCTTAGTTACAGAAAATGTTCCAAAACCAACTAAAATTACTTTGTCATTTTTCTTCAAAGCACCTTGAGTTGATAACATGAAAGCATCTAAAGAAGCAGCAGCTTGAACTTTAGTAATACCGGCAGCTTTTGCCATTGAATCGATTAAGTCTGATTTGTTCATATTTTTTTTGTTTTAAAAAGTTTTGCATAACGAAAATAGCTATACAATTGATAAAGTCAAGTGTTGAGACATATTTTTTTATAAAAAAATAAAAATAAATTTTCACACATTATCAACAATGTAATTTTTTAGATATAAAACAGCATCATTATTTAACTTCAGAAATAGATTGAACAGCTTTATTTACAAATGATTGCATTGTATCTTGAGGTATAAAAAAAGTAAAATTCGCTTGCTCATAAAAGGGTATTCTGTGAAGTAATAATTCATCCACTTTTTTTTCAATTTGTGCCTTATCTAGGTCTAAAAACAACGGTCTTTGCTTTTTAGCATTCAAAATTCTATCCACTAAAATACCATTTTTTGCATTTATAAAAATAGAAATTCCATTTTCGTTTATCAAATTCATGTTATTATTATAACATGGTGTTCCACCTCCACAACTAATAATTACATTGCTTATGTTTGTTGTTTTTTGCAAATATTGATGCTCTAAATTCCTGAAAAATTCTTCTCCTTTTTCTGCAAAAATTTGTTCAATATTAAGTTGTTCACTTAGCTCTATCATTTCATCTAAATCAACAAAAGAATATTGCAAAGCATTGGCTAATTTTTTACCCCAAGTTGATTTCCCACAACCTGGCATTCCTACTATATATATTCTTTGATTTTTGATGATGGTAATTTTAAATTATAAAAAACATAAAATTTTTTACACACTAAAAAACATTTCGTCCGATAGCTATCGGACAAGCTCAATGCCCGCGGCCGTTGAGCTTGTCGAAACGTTTTAAAAGTTAAGTTCCTTAGTAAACGAGACTGAATTATAACAGAAACAAAAGTTTATTTCATGTATCGCGTTACAATATCATAAGTAGGAAAATTGTATGCACTCCATTTTTTTACTACAACACTTCCTTTCATTAACACTAAACCTGGGTTAGAGCGAACCATTGATTTTAAAGGAACATTGTCGACTATGAAGTATGGAAATGCCAATTGATTTTGATGGCGATAATCTTCTAATTTTTCAGGTGAAGTAGCTGTTAAAGCCCAAAATTCTTTTTGATCTTTTTTACAATCATCGGCCAATAATGCAATTTGTTTTTCTAATCCTACTCGTCCGCCATCTACTGTTAATTGTACCAAAATAAGCTTATATCCTTTGTTTGTAAATAAACTATCGGTGTAGTTATTGCCATTGGCATCCGATAAACTAAAATCGTGAATTGGGGGCTTACAGCCTTCACGAACCACTTTATCTTTTCTATCTACAAACTTGTAGTTGGTATCGCTTGGAATATTGTTCATGTCAAACTCTTCCTTCACTCCATTTTTTTCATAAATAAATACCATAACAACAGAATCAACTGGAGAGCCTGGAGGGCAAACCATTTTTTCTTGAATATTATTGCCAATTTTATAGGGTAAAAAATCTTTGATTGGCAAAAACATGTAAGTATAAAAAGTAAAGAAAGTTACCACCAAAAATGCTACTGATAATGCAATGTTTTGCAAAGTAAATTTCATTAATGGTTTGATATGTTTTTGTCCGAAGAATATAACTAAAATAAGCACCAATAACACTAAATCTTTGTAGAAAGATTCGATGGGTTTTAGTTTCACTGCATCGCCAAAACAACCGCAATCGGTTACTTTGTGAGTAATGGCCGAATAGCCTGTTAATATGGTAAAGAACACTATCATTAACAGCAATAACCATGAATTTAGTTTGTTAAATGCTCCCAATAATAGTGCTATTCCACTTATAATTTCGAATATACAAATGAACATAGAAAGTGATACAGCATAAGGTATAAAAATAGGCATGTTAAATACCTCAAAATATTCTACTAGTTTGTAACTAAAACCTAAGGTATCGTTGGCTTTAATTAAACCCGAAATAATAAATAATACGCCTACAAAAACTCGGCTAATTTGTGTGATGATTTTCATTTTTTTATTTTGTTGTATTGTTAAAACTGTTGTATTGTTATGCTTCGACTTCGCTCAGCATGACTTATAAAATTTGTGCTTTTTACTAAATTTGTCTTTTGTTTATTGTCTTTTGTTTATTGCTTCCTTCGACTTCGCTCAGGATGACATTCTACTTATTCACCAAGCTTTATTAAAGCAAAAACTGAATAATTAATCATATCCATTAAGTTACTTTCTATGCCTTCGCTAGCAATGGTTTTTCCTTTGTTATCCAAAATTTGTTTCATTCTGTTTACTCTCATTAATTGCATGTCGGTAAAAGTAGTAACTAACATATCGCGCCAAACTTCGCCATAGTCATGGTTTTTTTCTTCCATCAACGTTTTAGTTTGTAACACATATTTATCGTAAAGTGTTTCAATAACATTTTGTTCCAAATCCATTTCTTTGCTATCAACTAATTCAAGTTGAATTAAACCCATAATGCAATAATTTATTATTCCCATAAACTCAGGTTCAATGCCTTCGTTTACTTTCATGGTTCCATTGTCTTCTATGGTTCTAATTCTGTTGGCTTTTATATAAATTTGGTCAACAATGCTGCTTATGCGCATAATTCGCCATGAAGTACCATAGTCTGCATTTTTATTTATAAATACTGCTCTGCAATTTTTTATTACAGCATCGTATTGGTTGGAAGTTTTATTCATTTATTATAATTTTCAAAAAAATATTCTTCAAAGCTAAACAGCAAAACACCATTTGCCAAAAGCAATTTTTATATTGCGCAAAATTAAACACCAAACCGACATTGCAAACTTTTAAATCTAAAAAAACTATTAATTGTAAAGGAAAGCTCATAAGCCTTGATAAACCAAAGGTTATGGGCATATTGAATATTACTTCCGACAGCTTTTTTGATGGTGGAAAATACAATTCGATAGATAACGCCTTGTTTCAAACCGAAAAAATGTTGAATGATGGCGCAACTTTCATTGACATTGGTGCGCAAAGTACAAGACCTGGAGCTGACATGATTGGTGAAAATGCTGAACTAAAAGCTTCAATTTTTGTAATAGAAAATATTTTGCTTCGATTTCCAGAAGCCATTATTAGTATTGATACTTTTAGTGCAAAAGTAGCACATGAAGCCATTGAAACTGGAACTGCAATAATTAATGATATTTCGGCTGGCGATGATGATGAAAAAATGTTTGAAACCGTTATTCAACATCAAGTTCCTTATATAATGATGCACAAGCAAGGCAATAGCAAAACCATGCAACAAAACCCAACTTATAACAATGTTTTATTGGAGGTGATTGATTATTTTGTTCCAAAAATTGAATTTTTAAAACAAAATGGCGTAGCCGATATCATCATAGATCCTGGTTTTGGTTTTGGAAAAACATTGGAACATAACTACACTTTACTGAATAAACTGGATAGATTCCAAATTTTTGAACTACCCATTTTAGTTGGATTTTCTCGTAAAAAAATGATTCAAAACATTATCAATGAGCCAGCAGAAAAAGCACTAAATGGAACAACGGTGGCCAATACCATTGCGTTAATGAAAGGTGCAAAAATACTGAGAGTTCACGATGTAAAAGAAGCGGTGGAAGCAGTAAAAATTTCCGAGATGATGGAAGAAAAAGGCTAAATTTTGAATTTTGGATGATATGAAAAGTTTTTATAAAAAAATATTATGGCTAATTGTTATAATTACGATTACAAATTCTTGTAAAAAGGAATGTAATCGTAAAAATATTTATCATTATATTGATGATAATTACAAAACAAATTTAACTTACTCTGGCTTCGATACGCTAGTATTTGTTAGAAACTCTACTGGTATTACTCACACTTTTATTGGAGAAGGTAAAAACACAAGTTATAATAGTCTACAAGAGGCCTACGATTGTGGCAATTTAATGCATTACGAGAATTATGCTTTTAAATATGTTTCAAATAATCTTGCTGGCCCACTTTATATTGGACAATATAGAAGCCAAAATGGAGGTAGTTTTACGAACATTGCATTCAATAATCATTATTTTGAAGGAGATGTAAATTTTGTTAGCAATAAAACAGATTTGGATTCTTTTATTGTAGGAGATAAAATATACAAAAACGTAGAAGTAATTTACACAAATAAGAACAATAAAGCATACTTTAATAAAGAATTTGGTGTGGTAAAAATGGAAATGATCAATAGTGAAGAATGGGTGCTTTTGAGTAAAAAATAAAATTATATCATTTTAAATAATTCTACTTCGAAACCATTCAACTTAATTAACCATTCAACATTCAAACATTTTTCCGTAAACTTGCCCAACAAACAATGGAAATATTAACGTATAAATTTAGCTGGATAAACCTCATAGATATATTGCTTGTGCTATTAATTAGCTGGCAATTGTTTGTTAGGCTAAAAGGCAGTTTAGCATTTAATATTATGATTGGTTTACTAACTCTCTATGCGTTTTGGTGGGTGGTAAAATATTTTGAAATGCCTTTATTAGAAACCATTTTGGGTGGATTTGCCAAGTTTGGAGTAGTTGCGGTTTTAATTGTTTTTCAGCAAGAAATTAGGCGTTTTTTGTTAATTATTGGCAGGAATTCTTTTTTGGGCGAAAACAAAAAATGGTGGCATATTTTCCCTTGGATGTGGAAATTAGAAGAACACCACGAAATAGAATTTGATACCGTTGTAGATGCTTGCCAGGTATTGGCAGAAACCCACACTGGCGCAATAATTATTTTTCCAAAAACAAGTGAAATGCGTTTTTTGGCAGCTAGTGGCGAAACCATAGATGCACAAATTTCTAAACGAATAATATTATCTATTTTCAATAAAACCAGTCCTCTTCACGATGGAGCTATGATTATTGCCAAAGGCAAAATAAAAGCTGCAAATTGTGTATTACCTGTAAGCGATAATCCTGATATGATTAATAAATTTGGCTTGCGTCATTTGGCAGCCATAGGAATTACAGAACAAACCGATGCCATTTGTTTGGTAATTAGTGAAGAAAGTGGCTCAATTAGTTTTGCCAAAGAAGGTAAAATAAAAGAAGCTATTGATCGTGATTTACTGATTGGTTTACTAAAAAAAGAATTTAAACCGAAGGGTTGATTTGGTTGATTGGTTAACAAGTTGATTAGTTGAATAGTTTATTGGTTAACTAGTTTATTGGTTAACTAGTTTATTGGTTGATTGGTTGACTGGTTTTTACTTCGCAAAATTACCATAAACAATAATCTAACTTTTTTGCATATTGCATATTACATTTTTCTAATTGTTGCATTTTGCCAATTGCGTATTGCGTATTGCATATTGC
>JBMOGB010000246.1:0-5887 GCA_049318585.1 Bacteroidia bacterium
CAAAAACCTACTATTTATTTTAAATATTTAAATAAAAATCAAATAGAAATATCAACTGATAAATTAGCAAAAAATGTGTTTTTAAAAACATATAATAAATCTTATAATTTCGAATACAATTATTTCGATTTGCTTCCAAATGAAAAGAAAATCATTCAAGTTTCTGGTAAATATTCAAAAATGGATTTTTTTAATACATGGGCAAAATCTTTGTTCGATGCCAAGTAATTTGATTCAGTTTGGAAGTTCTTCTATGTCAAACTAAGATTCAGACTTGAATTAACCATGTAAAATATTACTTTTGTCCCAATAAAAACAAGCAATAGAGCTTTTATGTTAAAAAAAATATTATTCATTCTTTGTGTGCTTTCGCTAGCAAATACAGCTTACGCCCAAAGAGTTGAAGATAAACCTTACGTTGCCGATACCACCAAATGGAGCCGTCCAAAGAAAGCTACTTACTTGGCTTTTATACCTGGACTTGGCCAAATTTACAATAAAAAATACTGGAAATTACCCATTGTTTATGGAGGTTTTGCTGCCTTAATATATTCCGTTGGATTTTACCAAACTCAATACGATGAGTTAAAACAAGCTGTTTTAGATAGAAATGCAAAAAAGCCTTTGTCGGACCCAACTTTAGAACCATTAGACATAGCTAATTTAATTTCTTATAGAGATTTTTACCGTGAAAATCGTGATTTGTCGTGGATTGGAATTGGCGGTTTGTATGCGTTGCAAATTCTTGATGCTGCAGTTGACGCACATTTACAAGAATTTGATGTTTCTGAAAATCTTTCAATAAAATGGCAACCTGATTATAGAATCCAATCAGGACAAGCGTTTGTAGGCGCAACAGTTTGGGTGAGTTTGGGTAAAACCCATAAAAAATAAGCTATTCCTTCACCAACTTCTTTACATTTTCGTTTTCTAATTTTACAAAATAAATTCCTTTTGAAAATTGTTCAATATTGATGGAATTACTTTGGTTCGATTGGATATTTTCTGTTAAAACAATTTCCCCAACGGCATTGAATATTTGAACTTCATAACTCTTTTTTAAACGAATTCCTTCCAAAGAAATGGTGATATTTTCATTGGTTGGATTTGGAAAAATTGAAAAGTTTGTTTTAGCCATTACTTCCTTTAAACCCGTGCTTTTATCAAGTAAAATTACTTTTGTTTCATAAGGCAATAAATTAACGCCAGTGCCAACATTATCAGTAATTGACAAATAATCAGTTCCATTGTTTAATACATTTTTTGAGGTAAATGTTCCATCATTCCAATTCAAAGCATTTAAGCTCAAATAAGTTGAATTAGCATTTCTATTTGATGTGTTTATCAATACTAAAAATATTTGATTGTTATGTACTCTTAAAAAGCTAAAAACGGCCGAATCACTACAAATAATATTTTGATAAGTGCCAATGGAAAGTGCTTCGTATTTATTTCTTGTTTGAATTAACCTTTTGTAATAATTAAGCAATGAATTAGTATCGGCTTGCATCAATTGAACATTATAACTGCTGTAGTTTGAATTCAAACTCATCCAAGGATTTACATTACTAAATCCTGCATAATTTACAGTTGACCATTGCATAGGTGTACGAATTGACTCATCAGGTTTGCTACCTTTCATGCCTATTTCTTCGCCATAATATAAATATGGAGTTCCGGGTAAAGTTAAGTAAATAGAAGCTGCAGTCTTCATTTTTGAAATACTTCCACCTAATTCATCAAACACCCTATTTTGATCGTGGTTGGTTAAAAAAGTACTGAATTTATTGAATTGTAAATTATTATAAGCATACATCATTTCTGTTCTTAAAGCTTGGGTATTGCTTGTTTTCAAAACATTAAGCATAGAAGTGGCCAGATCAAAATCAAAACAATTATCCAATTTATTATTATAATCTTTCACTGTGCTAGTGTTAGTCCAAACTTCACCTACAGTCATAAAACTGGGATTCAAACTTTTACAATAATTGTTAAAGTCGCTCCAAAATTGAAAAGTTGCTGGTTGGTTTAATAAGTTACCTCCATTTTCATATAAATACATTGCGGCATCTAACCTAAAACCATCAATTTTCATACTGTCAATCCAGAATTTTGCAGCTTCAAAAATGCTGTCTTTTACAGGTTGATAATTATAGTTTAAATCTGGCATCTCGCTCCAAAATAAAGCGTAATAATTACTGCTATTTTTGGGATACCAAACATCTTGTCCCCACGGTCCTTTATAAGTTGGTTTGGTTACGCTCCAACGGTAAAAATTGTGGTAAAATGGGTCGTTGGCAGCCGATTTTATAAACCACGGATGTTGGCTTGAAGTATGGTTAATTACAAAATCAATAATAATTTTGATGCCTCGTTTGTGTGCTTCCGAAACCATGTTTTTAAAATCGGAAGTAGTGCCATATTGTGCATTTACTGCTTTGTAATTTGTAACATCATATCCGTGGTAACTAGGCGATGAATTAATAGGCATTAGCCAAATTCCATTTATACCCAAATCGGTATTTGTGTTTGAATCACCATCATTTAAATAATCTAACTTGGCTGTAATTCCGTTAAAATCGCCAATTCCATTTGTATTGCTATCATAAAAACTACGCACAAATAATTCGTAAAAAACCGATTGGTTCCACCAATTATTGGAAGGTTGGGCCATTAAATAGTTTGGAAGTAAAAAAATAGCAAAAAGGATATATTTGGAAAAACATTTATTCATGACACGATGGTAAGCATAAATGTTTGAAAATGTAAATGAATACAAGAATAACATTGTCTATTTAACTACAATATTACTTAGTATTTACAATTTAATTCATTGAAACAATCCCGTTTCAATCAGCCTATTTTCCCATTTATAAAAAATTACCAAGTACTTTAAAAACTTTTTTACCATATTCGCAGCTTATGGTTAATGAAATATTAGACGAATCGACCAAGTTGAATTGGTATAAAGTGATATTTGGGTTAAAAAAACAGTTTGGAAAAAAGCCAGATATGAATGGCATTTTATTTTTAATTGGAATAAGAGAGTTAGGACAGAATAGGGAATTTACAAAAGCAGAAAAAATGGATTTGTTTCACATTGCTACTTGTAAATTATTAAGCTACGAAGGTTATTTTAAATATGAATATACCGATGAAGAAGGTTGGCCTCATTACGATTTGATAACTCAACCTGAATACAAAGATTTACTTTCGCAAGAATATTATTTGCGTAAATTAGTGGTAAAGTATTTTTTAGAAAACGATTTAATTACTGAATAAAACAACTATGAAAAAGAATATATTTTTGTTGCTATTAATGGCTTTAAGCATTTTTGCAACAGCACAAAAGCCCGTAAAAACCAAAAGTAAAGTTAAACCAAAACCAGTAAAGCCTTTAAATGAATATGTGCTAATTAGTACCAATTTTGGCAATATGGTTTTTACATTGTATGACGAAACTCCTTTGCATCGCGATAATTTTAAAAAACTAATAAAGAGCAATTATTACGATGATTTATTATTCCATAGAATCATCAGAGATTATATGATTCAAGGTGGCGATCCCAATTCTCGTAATGCTGATTCAAATACAGCACTTGGAAATGGCGGACCAGAATATACTATTCCTGCAGAAATAAATCCAAATATTATACATTCAAGAGGTGCATTAGCTGCTGCCAGAACAGGCGATAATATTAATCCAAAGAAAGAATCAAGCGGTAGTCAGTTTTACATAGTTCAAGGTAAAAAAGTGGACAAAAAAGAGTTAGAAGAAATTATGAATGCTAAAAATTATCAACGTAAACAAGAAGTGTTTAACAACATTGTTACAAAAGATACTGCTGTTGCAAACCGATTGAATTTAATTCAGCAATCACAAGGCAAAGAAGCTGTTCAACAATATGTAATGAAACAACTTGGACCAGTGATAGATGAAGCTTATAAAAAGAAAGAATATATTTACAATGGAACTCAAATAGACACTTACAAAGAATATGGTGGCACTCCATTTTTAGACATGGATTATACTGTTTTTGGTCAAATGGTTGCAGGCTTTGATGTGTTAGAAAAAATTTCGATTTTATATAACAATCCTCAAACCAACAGGCCATTTCAAGATGTAAAAATGAAAATAAGAATTGTAAAAAAATAGTTTTATCAAACCAAATTCACCCCAAAAATTATTGTAAATTTTGAATAAGTATTTAGTATTATTAAGTATATTTTTTTTAAGTTTTGTTGCAATTGCTCAGCAAAATGATGAGGTTACAACAATTGTTCAAGGAAAAATTATTGACAAACGAAACAAGGAACCTTTGCCTTTTGTAACGGTTACTTTTAAAGGAACTCGCATTGGTGTAACTAGCGATTTTGAAGGAAATTTTAAAATAAAAACAATTCAAAAAGTAGATTCAATAAAGGCTAGTTATGTAGGATATAAAACGTATTTTAAACATATCAATTATGGGCAAACTCAAACGTTTAACATTGAAATGATAGAGTCGGGTGCTGAATTAAAAGCCGTAACAGTAAGGGTTGGAATAAATCCTGCGCTTAGAATAATAAATAATGCACGCAAAAACAGAGATGTAAATAACCAAGAAAACTTAAAAGCTTACCAATACGATAGCTATAATAAAGTTGACGTATCGCTAAATAACGTGAGTGATGAAATGAAAAACAGAACCATGTTTAAACCTATAAAAGGTTTGTTCGATACAGCATTTCAAATGAAAAACGAAGACGGAAAATACATTTTACCATTATTTATAAACGAAACTTTTAGCCAATTTTATTACAATAAAATCCCTTCAAAAAATAAAGAAGTAATGATTGCAAGCAGCACAACAGGAATAGGTGTTGGCGACAAAAGTTTCATTACCGATTTGATGGGAACAAGTTTGCAAAACTTTAACTTTAACGAAAACTTTGTGCGTATTTTAGGCAAAGATTTTATATCGCCATTAAGTAATGTTTGCCATCGGTTTTATGTGTATACTTTACTTGATTCAAGCATTGAAAATGGAAAGAAAAACTACAAACTAAAACTTAATTTAAAGAGTGAACAAGACCTTGGTTTTTTAGGACATATGTGGATTGAAGAAGGCACTTGGGCGCTAACAAGAATTGATGTGGAGATTTCTAAAAATGCCAATATCAATTTTATAGATAGAATAAAATTGCAACAAGAATTAAAACAAACTTCTGCAGGACCATTTATTCCTTACAAAAACAGAATGATTATTGATGTAGCCGAAATGACCAGCAAAACCAGCGGTGTTATTGCTAAGTTTTATAATTCGGCAACCAATATTGAAGTAAATCAGCCAAAGGAAATGGCGTTTTACGACAGTTTAATTGAACGTGCTGAAGAGGAAAGTTTAGAAAAAGATTCTAATTTTTGGATTAGTAAACGCCCTGAAGCTTTTACCAATATTGAAAGGCGAATGTTTAACATGGTTGATTCTATAAAAAACCTTCCAGCAATTCAAACTTATATTGATGTGGTTCGATTGGTTGTAGAAGGCTACAAGCGCATTGGTGGCTTCGATTGGGGTCCTTATGTGTTTTTATATGGCTACAATAATGCAGAAGGAAACAGAATACGTTTAGGTTTTAAAACCAATGCTATTTTTAGTAAACAATGGGTTTTAAAATCGCATTTGGCTTATGGTTTTAAAGATGAAAAAATAAAATATGGACTATCGGCCGATTATATAAGCAACAGAAAAGATTGGACAGTTTGGAGTGCTGGTTACCGAGACGATTATGATGTATTGGGAATTACCACCGATTTTGGTCCTGGAAATAATTCATCTAATATTTTTCAAGCCATCAGTATTTTTGCCAAGGGCATAAGAATTAACAGAACACAAGAAATAAA
>JBMOGB010000247.1:0-5846 GCA_049318585.1 Bacteroidia bacterium
AAAATGCTTTGTATTTAAAGGAGTTAAGCGCACTTGGATTTGGATTTGTAGAAATAGGAACTGTAACTCCATTGCCACAAAGTGGCAATGATTTACCTCGTTTGTTTCGCTTACCAAAAGACGAATGTATCATTAACCGAATGGGTTTTAATAACGATGGTTTGGATATAGTAAAACAACGTTTGGTAAACCGACCAAATGATTTGATAGTTGGCGGAAATATTGGTAAAAACAAAATTACGCCTAACGAAAATGCCAAAGACGATTACGTAAAATGTTTTGTAGGTTTATATGATTTAGTTGATTATTTTGTGGTAAATGTAAGTTCACCAAACACCCCAAATTTGCGTGAGTTGCAAGATAAAAAACCTTTGAGTGAAATTTTGTTGGCTTTAATCAATGAAAGAAAAAGTTTTATTGCCAATGGTAAAATACAGAAACCTATTTTGTTAAAAATTGCTCCTGATTTAACTTTATCGCAATTAGATGATGTAATCGAAATCGTTCAATCTACTGGCATTGACGGCTTGGTTGCAACTAATACCACCATTAGCCGTGAAAATTTATTGACCAATAAAAACGATGTAGAACAAATGGGTGCTGGCGGTTTAAGTGGAAAAATATTGAACCAAAAATCGACAGAAATTGTAGCTTATATCAAGGAAAAATCGAACAATAAAATTCCAATCATTGGCGTTGGGGGAATACATTCTGCCGAAACTGCAAAAGAAAAAATACAAGCTGGAGCTGGCTTGATTCAACTATACACTGGCTTTATTTATGGCGGTCCAAGCTTGATTAAGCAAATTGCTAGAATAAAAATTTAAACCGTTTAAGAAACACTTCGTCCGATAGCTATCGGACAAGCTCAGTGTCCGCTTTTTAGTTGGATTTAAAACAATTCGGTCATTGAGCTTGTCGAAATGAAGAATGACATTTCAAATCATACTTAATTAATAAAAACACATTGAATATTATCCATTTAACACCAGCGGCAGTAGCTGCCATTATTGAATACAAAGCAAATTTACAAATTCCTGAAACTCATTTTTTACGCATTGGAATCAAGCAAAAAAACTCAAATGATAAAGGCTTAATCATAGGTTTTGATGAGCCAACTGATAAAGATAAAACAGTAGAACTTGAAGGAATAAAAATAGTTTATCATCCCGGACAAGCCTTATTTTTTGCAGGAATGCAAATAGATTTCTTGGAACGCGATGGTAAAAAAGGATTTGAATTGATGGAAAAGAAATAGAAAAGCTTTGAAGTTTTTTTATTTTTTATCCAACAGCACTGCTTCAAATAAAAATGCTTTGAGTAAGTCAACATCTATTTCTTTTATATCCATAAAATCTTTGGTGTAAACTTGTTTTCGAGAGCCTTTATCCAAATAACCCAATTCGTCATTTAATAAATAACCTGCGGTGAAGCCAATTCTAACACCATTTTGTTTTACATTTCCCCAAGTTACTGAAGCCGGCCAAATAAAACAGATGTTTTTATTTTTTTTATAAAATGGCACATTATATGAAAGCTTCTCCATACAATTTGGAATACAATCCAACACTATTTGCCTTAAAAACTCCACAATTTTCAATTCATTTTCTGGCAAAAACTCCAAAAATTCATCTACCGATTTAAAACTTACATTTTGCATTTTAAGTTTATCAGTTTTAGGTGGTTTTTTCATTTTTCAAAGTAATAATCATTCTAAATCAATAAAAATTTGCACTCAAATTTTTATAAAGTATCAAAGTATCAATATCTATTTTATAAAATGTATTTGTTGGTATAAATTTCATGTTTTTAAAAAATAATGTGTCGTTATGTTTTTCAAATTCAAACAATTCACTTTTTATAAAATAAAAGTTTTCATTTTTGCTCCATTTTTTAATTTTATCAATATTTCTACAGTTCCAATAATCTTTAGGAACACCTTCCAAGCTATCAAATCCAATTGCAGCTATTTTGTATGCTTTCCAATAATCTGAAACTAAAGTGCCTTTTGGTAAATCTATAACCGAATTATATTGCTCCAAAACCGATTTTTCATCATAGTATATTTTTAAAAACAAAAAATTGGAATACAAAATAGTTGTGCTTAACATTACAAACAAAACAATTTGTTTTATTTGATTCAAAGCATTGAATCCAACTCCAATAAATACGTAAAATAAGGCATACAATAAAGTATAGTATTTGGGATCGTATTTACTTCTAAAATTCCAAGAAGAGAAAAACAAAAGTACTACAGCAACCACAAACGTTAATCCTAGAGATTTAAAAATTTGTTGGTTTGTTTTATCAATTTTTTTAAAGTTAAAAACAACTACTATTATTGAAAATATTACAGCATAATAAAACAAACATTCAAAAACAGTGTGATGGTTTTGAAGTAATAAAACATCAATTAACTGTGAATAAAAATAATGAAATTGAAGAGAAATTTTTTCGAAACTATCAATAAAAATCAAATCATAAACTGGATCGCTTTCAAAATTATGTTTCAAATCGATTAGTAAAAAAAAGCCTAATAATAACAAAGAAATACTGGTTATAATTGGCATCAATAAATTAGATTTAAAAACAGAAATGCTGAAAATAGCTTTTCTAATTTCGTTGCTAAATAAAATATAGAACAATATAAAAGCATAAAATACCAAACTTAATTCACTAACCCAAACAGCTAATAATGAAGTAAAAATAGTTGAAATTAGTTTCAAGTAATCTTTAAAATTCCATTTTTCAAAAGACGCTATTTTGCTATATAAATTATTAAAAAAAAGGGTTGAAAGTGCTAATGTGAAAAACTGTCCTTGATATGGATGACCAATTAAAATAATGAAGAAATAGGCAGGATGTGGTAAAAATATTGCAATACAAAATAGGAGTTTAGCCCAATTACTTTTTAAAAACTTAGAAAAAATAATCCATCCAATTAATAGCATGGCATAATTGACTATAGATACTAAAATAATGGGATGAATTTTTAGGAAAGCATATAAAATATAACTAATTAACGGTAGCAAACTTCCTAACCTATTTTGTCCCCAATAATAAGCATCAGAAGGCCATTGAAAGTCTTTTATCATTAATACCTGAACAGCTTGATCTGAGTTAAAACTTACAGAATTTAAGCCCGAAAAATAGTAAAAAGATAAACTAATAATTGCAAAACATAAAAAGTAAAGCCAAAACTCAATGGATTGAAGCAGGATTTTGAATTCTATTTTTTGAATTTTATTATCAGTTTTTGGTGGTTTTTCCATTTTCCAAATAAACATAAAAACCTGCCTTATTGCTAAAGCAGGTTTTCTTTTATTTTGCTAGAAGCCAGTTGCCAGAAGCTAGTTGCTAATAATTAACTTCTCACAATCGTTTCATCTCTATCTGGTCCAACCGAAATGGTATTTACTTTTATACCAATTTGCTCTTCTACAAATTGCATATAAGTTTTAAAAGTTTCAGGTAAATCATTATAATTTTTTATTTTACCTAAATCGCCTGTCCAGCCTTTAAAACTTTGGTATTGAGGGTTAATATTTGCATCTACCAAACTATAAGGAATTTTATCGCTTATAGTTCCATCTATTTCGTATGAATGACAAACAGGGATTTCGCCCAAACCACTTAATACATCGCTTTTGGTACAAATTAAATCAGTTACTCCATTAAGCATAATGCTGTATTTTAAAGTGGGTAAATCTAACCAACCTGTTCTGCGCGGACGACCAGTTGTAGCTCCAAACTCACGACCAAGTTGGCGTAATTCTTCACCTTGCTCATTGTCTTGTTCTGTTGGAAATGGTCCACTTCCTACCCTTGTGCAATAGGCTTTAAAAATACCATAAACTCTTTTTATTTTTTGCGGAGCAACACCTAAACCGTTACAAACTCCACCAGTAATGGTATTTGACGAAGTTACAAAAGGATATGTTCCATAATCAATATCTAACAAAGTTCCTTGAGCGCCTTCGGCCAATACTTTTTTCCCATCATTCATTAAATCATCTAGGAAATATTCAGTATTTACAATTTTAAATTGTTTCAAAAACTCAATGGCTTCAAAAAAAGCTGGCTCATGTTCAGCCATTACATATGGATGATTAAATCTGTCCAATAATGTTCTGTGATTTGCAGCAACTACTTCATATTTTTGGTTAAAATTTGCTGCTAAAATATCGCCAACACGCAAACCACTTCTGCCAATTTTATCTTGGTAAGTTGGGCTAATTCCGCGTAAAGTTGAACCAATTTTATGTTCGCCTTTATGGGCTTCACTTGCTGCATCTACCAAACGGTGAGTTGGCAAAATTAAATGCGCTTTTTCCGAAATGTATAAATTAACCAATGGCTCAGCACCACCTAAAGTAATTTTTTCTATTTCCTTTTTAAAAGTAATTGGGTCAATAACCACACCGCTACCAATTATATTGATACAATGTTTGTGAAAAATACCAGAAGGAATGGTATTCAACACATGTTTTTGTCCGTTAAATTCCAACGAATGTCCAGCATTTGGACCACCTTGAAACCTTGCTACTACATCATATTGTGGAGTTAAAACATCTACAATTTTTCCTTTACCTTCATCGCCCCATTGCAGGCCTAATACTACATCTATCATTTTATTTTATTCTTTTTATCTTTTATTCCTTTGGCTAAAGCATTTCCGATAGCTATCGGAAGGCTATTCATATTTTCTGTCACCCTGAGCGAAGTCCGATAGCTATCGGACGAAGGGTAACTAATAATCTGGTTTCGGAACTGTTTTATTACATGTCAAACATTTTCTATTTTCGTCCATTTTCGGGTTTCCAAATAAATACAACGAATGATTGGTAACTTCAAATTGCATTAAATCGCCCATCATGGTTTTTATTTGATGAATTCTAGGATCACAAAATTCCAAAATATTACTACACACATTACAAATCATATGATCATGTTGCCTAAAACCATACGAACGTTCAAAACGAGCAATATTTTTCCCAAATTGATGCTTTATCACCAACCCACAATCTAACAATAAATCGAGCGTATTATATACTGTTGCTCGACTTACTCTGTAATTTCTGTTTTTCATGTGTTCAAACAAAGTTTCTACATCAAAATGCTCTTTATTACTATATATTTCGTCCAATATAGCAAAGCGTTCTGGCGTTTTACGTTGTTCGTTTTGTTCCAAAAAAACAATGAATTTTTGTTTTACTTCTTCCTTGATTTGATCGTTGCTCATAAAAATTTATTGCTCAGATTTAGTGTTCAAATAAAAACGTTAATATTTGCCTTTCAAAACAATGTTGATTGTTTGTGGAACTAAAAACTAAAAAATATTAATTTTTCAGTGCAAATATTTACGTAATAAATTGAATAGCAATCAAAATGAATATTTAATGCTTAAAATCACAATAGAAGTTTAATAATATAGTTTGATTTGCGCTTGTAAATATTATTTTTGCACCACAAAAAATTAAATTAATTACTTAATTATGTCAAAATCAGGAGTTGTAGCTCAGGTAATTGGTCCAGTTGTAGATGTAAGTTTTGCATCGAGCAGCGAAGGCTTACCAAAAATTTTAGATGCACTTTACATTCCAAGACCCGATGGAACGCGTCTTATTTTAGAATGTCAAAGACATTTGGGCGATAATATTATACGCGCCATTGCAATGGAAGCAACCGATGGGTTGGTTCGTGGAATGGAAGTTGTTCCAATGGGAACCCCAATATCAATGCCAGTTGGCGAGCAAATTAGAGGTAGATTGTTTAACGTAGTTGGACAAGCTATTGATGGTATGACCGCAATGGATAACAGTTTAGGACAACGTTCTATTCACCAA
>JBMOGB010000248.1:0-5828 GCA_049318585.1 Bacteroidia bacterium
TACGGAACAACTGCTGAATTTAAAAACATGGTTGCAGAAGCACACAAACGTGGAGTAAAAGTAATAATTGATTTTGTTATTAATCATACTTCTAGCCAACATCCTTGGTTTGTAAAATCAGCTGCCAACGATCCTTTTTACAGAAATTTTTACCGATGGAGCAATACCAAACCAACTTATAAAGGCCCGTGGGGACAAGATGTTTGGTACACCAAAAACAGCAGTAATTATTACGCCTTATTTTGGAGTGAAATGCCCGATTTAAACTATAATTACCAACCTATAAAAGACAGTATTTTTGATGCTGCAAAATATTGGATTGATAGCATGAACATTGATGGTTTTAGGTTGGATGCCGCTATGTATTTATACGAAAATGGAAGTAACTTAATGAATCAGCCAGAAACATATCAATTTTGGAGTGACTTTGATACTTATTGCAAAAGTTTGAATCCTAATTTTATGACAGTAGGAGAAGTTTGGACTTCCACTAGCACTGTAAAAAGATATAATAATACATTGGAAAATTGTTTTGAATTTGATTTGGCAAGTGCCATGGTGAATGTAATGAAAACAAGTAATACCTTAGCTTTAAGAAATGAAATCACCTATGCTTATAATAATTTACAATTCAATAAATTCAGTACTTTTTTAACCAATCACGATCAAAACAGGGTTTTTGATGAATTGGGAGGAAGTATTTCAAAACTAAAAACTGCAGCATCTATTTATTTAACTTTACCTGGAACTCCATATTTGTATTATGGAGAAGAGATAGGAATGAAAGGCAGTAAACCTGATGAATTTATTCGTACACCCATGCAATGGACTTCGGGAACTTATTCAGGTTTTAGCGTAACAAATCCTTGGCAAAGTTTAAATACCAATTACAGCAGTTATAATGTTCAATTAATGCAAGCCGATACGAATTCACTGCTGAATTACTACAAAAAATTAATTAAAACGCGTAACAATTACCAAGCTTTATCCATTGGAACTTATCAAAATATTATTTGTAGCGATTCGGCCGTTTTTAGTTTTTTAAGGGTTCATAATAATCAAACCTTTTTAGTGATGGTAAATACTTCCAATAGAAATGCCAATAACTTGTATTTGAGTTTAAATGCTTTGAATTGGAATAATGGAATATTTACCGCAAAAAATGTGTTGAACAATGGAACAGATTATTTATCGATTACTGATCATGTTGGTAATGGCGTCAACTTATTGCCTTTTGAAACAAAAATTATTTTACTGGATAAAAGCACTGGTTTTGCGGAAATGAATGTTAAAACTGACTTTAACATTTTTCCAAATCCTGGTCATGATAACATCAGCATTTTATTGGAAGGAATTCATTTAAAACCTAGTTACGAAGTGCAAATTTTTAATGCAGTTGGGAAATTGGTTTTAACAAAAAGTATTCTTTCAAACGGAACCAATTCCATTAACATAGAAATGCTTTCAAAAGGAATTTATTTTGTTAAATTAGACAATGGAAATGTAAAAAAATGGGTGAAAGAGTAGATTAATTCTTGTTTGATTTTCCCAATTGCACCCAAACTGTTGCACCCACAAACGCTTGTCCAGATAGGATTCTATAATCTGGTTGCCATTTTATTGAAAGATTTTCCGATACATCAAACTCTTGTAAATGTGCATCTACAGCTGCATCAATCATTTGCAAAGCATATAAACCACCAATTCCTATCCACGATAAATCGCGGTTTTCACGGTAAAAATCTCGAAAAGAAATTAAATTAGCTAAGTCTAATGGCTCTAAAGTTGGATCGGATAAAGGCTTTTTTGCATTTCTATCCAAAACGGCTTGTTTTAATTGGTCGTACTGAGTTTGGTAAAATCCAACGGAATAAATTAATGCGGCAAAACCTCCATAAACAATGGGTAACTTCCAATATTTTTTGTTATAAATTTGTCCTAATCCAGGAACAAAAGCCAAGTAAGTAGCTTTCTTCGGCCGGCTCCATTTGGTGGTATCGGAAACGTATGGTTTATCTTCTACCCTTTGCGCATAAGATGTATTTACTAGAATTAACACAAAAAGAATGAATAATATTTTTTTTAACATAAAAGCTTTATTGATCCCAATACATTGGATTTTATAAGGACAAAAGTAATATTTTTTCTGAATATTTGATTGAAATGAAAGCCTGCAATTGCAGATTAAAATTATTGTGCATCAAACAAGGATTTTGCCCAAGTTTTAAAAAAATCTGTTTTCGAATATTTACCTTTAATTTGAATAATTTTCTTTTCATTTGGTAGCAAATCGAAGTAATTGTCTTCAAACTTATATGATTTGTTATCAGTTTTTAAAAACACATTTTTGGCTAATTTATCACTTGATATTTCTATTTGATTTTTATTTAAATATTTAAAATAAATAGTAGGTTTTTGAAGTAATAAATCCTTTGGTTTTACAAAATAAAACAAAGAATTTATATTGGTATTTTCGTTGTTAAATGTTGCTGATAAAACCAAATTATTCAAGTTGATATCACCTTTCAATTTACTTTTATCGAAATAGTAATAAATGCTGCTGGTATTTAATTTTACAATAGTTTCCACATTTTCGCTAAAAATAATTTTACCATCAAAATCTAATACTTTTATAGTTAAATTTCCTTTTATATTTTCTAATTTATCTGAAACAATAAACACTAAAACAGAATCGTTTTTTTCTTCAAAAGAAACCAATAAGTCTTCATACGATTTTTTTACTTGATAATGCAAAGCTTTCCAATTTCCATCATAATCTATGGAACTCCAAGATGTAACAGGCCAACAATCATTTAACTGCCAATATAATGTTCCCATGCAATAAGGCATGGCTCTGCGATGCGCTTCTATGGCCGTTTTCATTCCTTCTGCTTGCAGCAATTGTGAAACATAAATATAGTTTTCAAAACTCTTTGGAACATTGAAATCACGTTCCATATAAGTTTGAATGGTTTCAAATCCTGTTGGGTGTTTTTGATGGGTTTTTAAAACACTGGAATCAATTTTCAAAACATTGTTTTTTTGTTGCAAAGCACCCATTTTTGTAAAAGTACTCAACTGAGGCATTCCTTGAAAACCGTATTCACTCATGAATCTTCCAACCTTTTTTTCATACGTTTCAAATGGCTGCATTCCCCACCAAACGCCCCAATAATGCGCATCGCCTTGCGTTAAACTTTCTTTTCGTCCCCAACCAATACTCGGGGAGCTTGGCCAATAAAACCTGGTTTTATCCAATAATTGAACCGCATTTTTTATATTATTTTTAAATAATAACTCATAATCATTCCAGATTTTTGCAGAGTCAATGGAGTTATACTTAAACTGTTTTTGCCAACCCCAATTTTTCCATCCTTCATCTATTTCATTGTTACCACACCAAATGGCCAAACTTGGATGATTTCTTAAACGAATAATTTGATCATTAACTTCCGCATTTACGTTTTCCAAAAAAGGGGTGTCTCCAGGATACATGGCACATGCAAACATAAAATCTTGCCAAACCAATATGCCGTTTTCATTACATAATTGATAAAAATAATCACTCGCATATTCACCACCACCCCAAACGCGCAACATATTCATGTTTGCAGCTTTGGCATCAGTTATTAATTGTTTGGTTTTTGAAGAAGTAACGCGTGGTAAAAAATTATCTTCAGGAATATAATTGGCCCCTTTCATAAAAACTGGAATTCCATTTAATTTAAATAAAAATGATTTTCCTAAACTGTCCTTTTCCTGAACTAATTCAATGGTTCGCAAGCCAAAGGTTACATCCTTTAAATCAATTTTTTTGCTAGCTGATTCTAAAACAATCGTAAAATCATACAAATTTTGTTTGCCCAAATTGTGTGTCCACCAAAGTTCAGGATTCTTAATTTTAGCATTTAATAAAACAGTGTTTATTCCTTTTTGTAGTTCAATAAAAGTATCTTTAAATAATGGCAAATCACGACTTTGTTTTGAATTATAAATTCCAAAACTATAATTACCTTTTTGACTACAATTTACTTCTACTTTGAATTGAATTTGCGCTAATTCTTTGGTGAGTTTTTCTTGAATAAATTGCACATGATTTATTTTGACTTGATTCCAAAAATGAAGTTGAATTGCTTTATAAATTCCACAAGTTACAAAACGTGGACCCCAATCCCAACCGTAATGATACTGGGCCTTTCGGGTAAAAACTTTTTCGTTTCCTGGCAATTCGTAAGCTATTTTTTTTGCTTCTGCTTCTCCCCTATTAACGGCTGATTCAAAAACAATTTTTAATTGATTATTGCCAATTTTCAAAAATCTTTTTACCTCCAAATTCCATGTACGAAACATGTTATTGGCAGTTAAAATAAGTGAATCATTTAAATACACTTTTGCATAAGTATCTAAACCCTCAAAATTAAGTTCAATGTGTTCATTTTGAAATTCGGTTTTAGTAATAATAAAATCAGTTTTATATTCCCAATTTTCACGTTCAATATACAGTAAAAGCTTTTCATTATTGCCAGTAAAAGGATTTGGAATAATTTTGTTTTGGAATAAATCAGTATGAACAGTTCCAGGAATTTTATCGGAAAACCATTTATTTTCTTGGGTGTTTTTAAATAGCCATTTTTCCTTCGACAAATCTCTTTTGTAAGTTTGAGAAATTGCCAGTATTGGCAAACAAATGATAGCTAAAAAAAGGATAATTAATTTCTTCAATTTAGTTTAGATTTTAGCATAAAAACTTCATCCATATTGGCCGTTTCATTTTGTAAAACAGCTGATGAATGAAACCAATTGGTAGTTATATTTTCTTTCAATATTTCAATATTATTAGCACGAATTCCACCACCCAGCATGATACAAATTTTATTGTTTGCTTTCAAAACTAAAGCTTGTAAAGATGCTAATCCTTCCATTGCATTTTTAGCATTTCCTGAAGTTAGTATTGTTTTAAATCCACATTCAATCAATGTATCTAAAGCTTCCATTTGATTATTTATTTCGTCAAAAGCTCGATGGAATGTGCATGGAAAAGGGTTTGCCAATTGAACCAATTCTTTATTTTGAATGAAATTCACTTCCTTATTTTCTGTTAATATTCCAAAAACAAATCCGTCAGCACCCGCATTTTTAAACTGCAAAATATCGTTTTTCATTTGTTCAAATTCCTTATTTGAATAAACAAAATTTCCTCCTCTTGGACGAATCATTACAAAAACGGGAATATGTATTTTTGATTTTAGTAAAATAAAATCTGATAATTTTGGAGTAACACCACCTACATTCATGTCTGCACAAAACTCAATTCTATTTGCTCCGGCATGCTGCGCAATGATGGAAGATTCCATGTTAAAACAAGCAATTTCTAAATGGTTTTTTTGCATAAAAATTAAAAATTACTTCATTAAACTTTTTGTTTATTTTGAAATTTGTTTCTGCATTTCGACAAGCTCAATGTCCGTGGTCATTGAGCTTGTCGAAATGTGTTTATGATTTCTAATTAAATTATTTATTGAGAAATGTATGTCTGAAAATAAAAGTTCAAGTTCGAGGCTTGCGAAGATAGAAAAATGGGAGTTTACCTTTTGTAAATGACCATTTTTATAGCGAGCATAACGAAGAAATTGGAGTTTTATTACAGACATTTTATTCCACTTTAAAATGATAAGGAGCATCCAATAATACATTTCCTGAATTGTCGTGAACGGCATAATTGAAGCCACTTTGTACACAATACGAACCATGTTCACCATTTTTATTTAACGCTATAAAACCTACTTGAATATCTTTCAATTCTTTCTTTCTTAATTTCATCAATTTTA
>JBMOGB010000249.1:0-5787 GCA_049318585.1 Bacteroidia bacterium
TTTGGAATTATTAGTTATGCATTGAGTGTTTTGAGCATTTTTACTGTGTTTTCAACCCTGGGTTTAGATGGAATAGTAGTAAGAGAATTAATTACCGAAAAAAAGAAGAAATACGAAATCATTGGAACCACATTTTGGTTGCGATTTTTTGGCTCTTTTTTGGTTGTTATTGCTTCCACTTATTACTCATTTATTCGTGATCCGAGTGATAGAACTTGGATTGTGTTTTTAGTTTCAATTGCAGTAGTTTTTCAGTCGTTTTCAGTCATTGATTTTTACTTTCAATCGGAGGTAAAAGGTAAATACAATGCTATTTCACAAGTAATTACTTTAATCATTTCAGCCATTGTAAAACTAGTGCTTATTTACCTAGAAGCACCTTTGAGTTGGTTTGCAAGCATGGTGATGTTGGAAGCAATTTTAACTGCAATCAATCAACTTATTTTTTACAAAAAAAACCAGCAAGAAATTAGTAAATGGAAGTTTAGTTTTATTGAAACTAAGAGATTGCTTTCTCATTCATGGCCAATTATTATTTCGGCATTTATGCAAATGATTTACCAACAAGCTGACAAAATTTTAATAGCTAGGTATTTGCAAGACATGGGAATGGTTGGACAATACACTGCTGCTACGCGTATTAGTGAAGCTTCGTTTTTTATTCCGGTAGCACTTTCGGCAGCATTGTTTCCAGGAATTATTAACAACCGAAACAACAAACCTTTACAATTAAAACGCCTAACTCAAATATATTCCTTAATGATTTGGAGCGCCATTTTTATATCAATTGGTGGTTATTTATTAGGAGATATGGTGATAGGTTTTTTATACAAAGATGGATTTCCTTTGGCTCCCGAAATTTTTAAAATTCATATATGGATTACCATTCCAGTGTTTTTTGGAACAGCTTGGGGTTCGTGGTTATTGGCTTTAAACAAGCAAAAACTCATTACCATTTACCAAGTGTTTGTTTTAATAATTATACTAGCTTTAGAAATGTATATGATTCCAAAATACGGAATAAAGGGTGCAGCTTATAGTGTTGTTTTAACTTATTTAATCAGTATTTTTGTGATCATATTTGTATATAAACCTAAAGAATCGGCCATGCTTTTCTTTTCTGCCTTAAACCCAAAGAATCTGGTTGATGTGTTTGAATATTGGAAAGAAATGAAAGTAAAAAAATAGTTTTTTAAAACAAAAAAGGTCAACTTTCGCTGACCTTTTTTTGTGAATTTTTATATTAGAACTCTTTCTTAATTCTAATCGTCATTGCGAACGCAGTGAAGCAATCTCACTGTATGTTTTGTTTGAGATTGCTTCACTGCGTTCGCAAAGACGAATAAACAAAACTTTGCAATAAATTATTGAATTATGAAAGAGGTCTGTTTTTATTTTACAATATATAAAGCATCGTTGTTTCTGTATTTTTCTTTGTCTTCGTACCAATCAGTATATTCTTTTCCAACTGATTCAACCCAATATGAAAAATAATTATATGCTTTTAAAAAATCAACTTTTTCAATAGTATTTGGTATTTCTGCAGGAATATTTAAAGCCCAAGGCAATCCATTTTTCGATTTATAATAGTTTCCTTCTTTGCTATTATCATCGGCAGTACCAAAAGTTTTTTCAGTAGCTTTAGCCGAAGGACTGTAAGTTGGTAAATGAATTTCTTGATCACGAACTTGATTAATTATAATAAAAGGATTGAAGTTTTCAGCGGTAAAATCTTTGGTAGAAACATCGCTATTTACTGGTTTTCCTTCATCGTCTCTAAATCTAACTGTAAAACTGATGGTTGTAGGTTTTACATAAATTCCTTTTGGATCAGTATTTACACCACTAGAACCTCCTGGATTTGGTAATACAGCATTTGCACTTGTAAACACAATAATAGTTGCTGTTTTTTGATCAGCTTCAGTACCATTTTTGTTTAAACTTAACCATTCTGCTTCGTTTTTCAAACCTTCAACACTATAAATATTATCATACGAAATTCCATCAAGCATAAAACCAAATGCATTGTTTAAACTTGCTCCAATTGCTTTTGGTGTTATTTCATATTTTATTTCTACAATATTATTACTTGAATTAGTAACAGTATTATATCTATAACCAAGCACTAAATCGTTAAAATCGTAATCACCTACCGAAGGCCATAAATCTTCGAACATAAGAGTACCATTGGTTTTTGCAGGATAAAAATTATCATAAGCTCTAATTGCATCGTTAGGATAAGCATCGTCCGAATCTTGAACACCATCACCATCAGTATCTGTAATTAAAGATAAAGGCAAGCAACTGTTTGAAGGATTAGCCCAATAAGTTCCCGGAATTAAAATGTCATCTATTAAAGCTCTTCCTGTTCCACCCGAACCCATAAAACTAATCATTACTTTATAAACATTATTGGTATTAGCAATTGAGTTTGGTATAGTATATGAAATATCTCTGATGTTTGTAGAGCCTGCACCACTTATTGGAGCAGCAAAAGTATAGTTAAATGAATCTGAGATGGCTACCCCCTCTTTAAAAGTTCCTGCTGTTGAATTGTAAGGTATAAATCTTACTCTTAAAAATCGCGTGGTTGCTGCATTTCCATCCAACCTTACCTTAAATGTAATATTGCCGCTACCTGGTTTTAGCCAAGGTGATTTAACCCAAGTTGAGGTAGGTAAACCGCTTGTAAGTTGGTTAGTTCTAGCCGAAAGACCTCCATTTATTATTGTGGCCGATGAGTAATAACCGGTCATAGCACCCATAGCCCAACAATTGGCGCTGAGTGGAAATTTATTCGGTTCAAAATCCATGGTTACTTGCGCATTTAATTGAATTGATAAAAATACAATTGCAATTACAGCTAAATTTTTTATGTTTATCATGTTTGTTTTTTTTAATTATTCTACTGGAATGCTTTCTGTTACAAAATTAAAGTCAATGGTATTGGAAACTATATCTACTGATTTAGAAATACTTCCAAAGCTAATAACAACCTTTTTCATATTATTAGGCAATGTTAAATAACCAATATAGGTTTCATCCATGTTTTGAAGTTTTTTGAATATTACTTCACCACTTTCTGTTTTTACTACCAATGTATTTGAAATTTTTATAGGAGTATTAGAGGCTTCAATTTTTAAAGTTACTACTCTTGATGATTTCCAATTAAAAGCAGGATTTACTTTCATTTCTTTGAAACTGGCTGCTGAACCCGGAATAATTGGATTTTCTTTTTGTAATTCAACATCTTTTTTGCAACTCGACATAGAAATGATTCCTAAAAGAATTGCTGCTACTGTAATTGATTTAATATTTTTCATGGTGTTTTAGTTTTTCTGTTTTCTTATGCTTTGCAATTTACACGCCCAAATATATAACTATCTAATTTTTAATTTATTACAATTTTAAATAAACCGATTTGAACCGTAATTATTTCCCATTATGAGAAATATTTTTTCAAAAAGAAACAAGAAAAGGCTTAAATTTTGTTCATTCAATAATAGTTCAAATAAAATTTATTTAAACTGCTTATACACACAGGTTTTTAAATTTGATTGTAAAATGATACACCCATTTGTAAATGGTGTTATAAATAATGTAATTGGTGTTTTAAAAAAGTTTGATTGTAAAATAAAAGTATCAAGAAGTGAACAAAATCAATACTTCTCAACATGTTTATGCAAATATTTCAATCAAATAAAACTTAAAAAAGAGAGAGCAACAGAAAATGTTTTAATAAATAAATTCACCATGTTCGCTGGTAACGATTAATTCATTTTTTTCAGCTACTTCAACATGACCTACAATTTTTGCGTCAATATTGAATTTTTTTGCCAATGAAATTAAACTTTGAGCAGTGGTTTCATCGGTATAAAACTCCAATAAATTTCCCATGTTAAATACTTTATACATTTCGTGCCACTCACTGTTACTTTGGCTTTGAATCATGCTAAATAATGGTGGAGTTTTGAATAAATTATTTTTGATGATTCGGAGGTTTTTCACAAAATGTAAAACTTTGGTTTGACCACCTCCTGTGCAATGAACCATGCCATCTATTTTATCGAAATATTTTTCAAAAATTTCTTTTATAATTGGACTAAAAGTTCTGGTTGGAGAAAGTATCATTTTACCAACGTTTAAAGGGTTTTCCGAAATTTGTTCGGTTAATTTTAAACCACCAGTATAAACCAAATCATCGGGAACTTGTGGGTCGAAACTTTCACTGAATTTTTTGTAAAATGATGACAAAACATCGTGACGAGCCATGGTTAAACCATTGCTTCCCATTCCTGCATTGTATTCAGTTTCATAAGTAGTTTGCCCAAAACTAGCAAAACCAACAATTACATTTCCTGGTTTTATATTATGGTTTGAAATTACTTTACTTTTTTCAATTCTTGCAGTAACAGTAGAATCAACAATAATGGTACGCACTAAATCGCCTACATCGGCAGTTTCACCACCTGTAGAATGAATGTTTATTCCATGCGATTGCAACATGGCCACAAACTCTTCAGTTCCTTCAATAATGGCTTGTATCACTTCACCTGGAATTAAGTTTTTATTTCGCCCAATGGTTGATGAAAGGATTATTTTATCAAAAGCACCAACACATAATAAATCGTTTAAATTCATTACGATTGCATCTTGTGCAATGCCTTTCCAAACCGATAAATCGCCTGTTTCTTTCCAATACAAATATGCTAAACTCGATTTTGTTCCTGCTCCATCGGCATGCATGATATTGCAAAACTGATCATCTCCACCCAAATAATCAGGAACAATTTTACAAAAAGCTTGAGGAAATAATCCTTTATCCATGTTTTTTATGGCTGCGTGAACATCTTCTTTTTGCGATGAAACGCCACGTTTCATGTATTTATCGTTGGTCATTGGAGGGAAAATTTAAGGCAACGAAGATGAATAAATTATTTTACTAAATAAACAGAAAAAGGAAAGTCAGGTTTCAATTATTTAAGATATAACCTTTTTCCATTATTCAATTTTACTGCTACAATACCTATTTGAGTATTATAAAATAAAGTATCCAAAACATTTGGACCAACTGAATAAATTAAATTATTATAAATCTTTTTATTAAACTCAACATCTTTACGTCCGTAATAATTAAAATAATAATGTGCAAATTCAAAGTTAATTGATAATATTCCTATTTCAATTGCATTATAGCCATAGCCAGGAGCTATTTTATTATTATATTTCGTTGAATTTATAATTTGAAACAAACTTAAACTTGTATCACTATTAAAAAATGAATATTTAAAATATTGGTCACAAGCTGTGTTTTCCGTACAATTAGGGTTATATGGTCTATAAGAATAGCAATTGTAATTGCTTTCAATATTCTTTAGTTTATAAACAACATCTTCAGATTTTTCATTAATAAAATTGATAATAACAGAGGTGTCTTTATATGGTATGTTATTTTTATATCCAGCTTCCATATCATAAACTTCATGTTCATTTCCACATGACAGATCTTTAGTGCAGCTTTGAATAAAAAAAATAGCAAGAAGTACCAATACAATCGTTTTCATTTTAGCATTTATTTTTTGTGCAATATAGTATCAATTTTAAAATCTGGTGCTACCAAGCCCATGGTATGAATAATGTTTTTTTCTAATTTTGGCAAAGTATCAATTTGGTTAATTTTCACTTTCCCTTTTATTATTTCATGTTTTATTGGTTCCAAAATAATGGTATCACCCATGATTGGATTTTCGACTGGAACTCCCATTGTTTCTGGTTCAGGATAAGCCA
>JBMOGB010000250.1:0-5783 GCA_049318585.1 Bacteroidia bacterium
ATGGCTGTTTCGTGTGAGTAATAGTTTTTCATTATGAATTATGAATTATGAATTATGAATTATGAATTATGAATTATGAATTGTGAATTATGAATTATGAATTATGAATTATGAAGTATAAATTATGAATTATGAAGTGTGAATTATGAATTATGAAGTATAATATATAAAGTATAAAGCCCCGACACATCGGGAAAGTATGAATTTTGACTAAGAAGTGCGGAATTTCGATTGCGAAGTAAAATTCAAATGATTAAGTTAATAATGAAGAAAATTGTCAATTGCTTATTGCTATTTGCCCATTGCCAATTCCGGCATTTCATTCACTTCGCATTTTTGTCACTTCGCACTTCGCATTTTAAACGTGCAAAGCACGTTTACTCCTCTTCTTTAAAATATAATTTATAAAATTTTCGTCCGTCTTCTTCCACTCCTTGTTCAATAAGATTACGATTTCCGTGAATATAAATATGGAAATTCTTATCTAATTTAAGTACACTTTTAAATATTCTGGCCTGCTTTTTTACCGCCTGACTCGATATATCAAAACTGTCGGAAATATCCAATTCATTGCTCATTCGGTAAGCTTCATCAAAGGTGCGGAATGATTCTATTACACCTTCATCTTTAAACACTGCTTGTTCAAATTCTTGCTTATCAAATGTGTCGTTTGTTTTAAAATAATCAACCGAGCGGTTTAAGTAATCTATTTGGTCGGCTTTACTTACTTCAAACTCTTCGTTCAATTGTTTGGTCACAAAGTTTTTGGCAATATTCATAAACTCTTTGGTGTGGTTATAATTATTGCTGCAAGGTTTTAATTGTAAAAAACTATCCTTCCAATATTGGGCTTCGTTGCCTTTATTTCCTTTATCTATAATACAAACTTTATAACCTTGATCGGCATTGGTGTTAAATATTAAACAACCTTTGTCTAGTTTATCTATGTTAATTCCATCGTTATAACTTACATCAAAAATGTTATTGGTTTGGTTCAGTTTTAAAAAGTCGTATTTGTTTTCCGACTTAAAAATTCCTATGGCTTCCACGTCTTCATCTTCCACTTGAATATTGGCAAAATATGCAATAAATAAATCACCACTTTTTATTTGTGGATGAGTAGAAAGTTCATATAAATGCTTTGCAATATTGATGCTATTGATATGAAAAGCACTGCCATGTTCAAACATTTGCAAAGCATAACTATAAATAGGATTTAAAGTAAAATCGTTATTGCTAAAACTGAAATTATAAAACTCAGGATTACTGAACGATGAAACGAAAAATTTCATCAATAAATCTTTCAATTTCTCATCACTTAAACCCAACAAATCCTTCGATATAATGAGATCTTCGTTATTGGTTTTATTCCCTACCTGATGCACTGAAACTTTTTCTAATTGAGTAGTTTCTATTTCAAATTTTTCTGCCATTCATTGTTAAATATTGGGGCGTGAATATACAATGGAATTTTGAATTTTGGATTTTGGATTTTGAATTATAAAGTATGAATTATGAATTATGAAATCCCGACACATCGGGAAAGTATAAAGTATAAAAGTATTTCGAAGTAAATTCCCCTCTTGAGGGGTGGTCAAAGACCGGGGTGCAAAAAAGTATAAATTGTAAAATTTTTCCGAATTACACATCCGTGATTGAGCTTGTCGAAATGAGGTAGTGTGCCAATAGCTAATATCAGATGAATGGTTATAAAACAAAAAAGCCAAACGTTTTCAAATTTGGCTTTTATATTGATGATTAAAAAAATTATTTTTTACCTTTTTGTAAATACATCATTTCGCGTTGTTCTTTTATTTCTGCGCTATTAATGTATTCATCGTAAGTCATGCGTTTGTCAATGCAGCCAGTTGGTGTAATTTCTATAATTCTATTAGCAATGGTTTGAACAAATTCATGATCATGACTGGTAAAAATAGCATTGTGTTTCCAATCCATCAACGCATTATTAAATGCTGTAATCGATTCCAAATCTAAGTGATTTGTAGGTTCGTCAAGTACCAAACAATTGGCATTGGTTAACATCATGCGCGAAACCATGCAACGCACTTTTTCGCCTCCACTTAACACATTCGATTTTTTGAAAACCTCTTCACCACTGAACAACATTTTACCTAAAAAACCACGAATATAAGTTTCATCTTTTTCAGCCGAATATTGGCGTAACCAATCTATTAAATTATAATCGGCACTAAAATAACTGCTGTTATCGTTTGGCAAATACGATTTTGTAATGGTTTGTCCCCAAATAAATTCGCCAGTTTCAGGAGTGTCATTTCCCATAATTACTTCAAAAAATGTAGAAATAGCCATAGGATTCTTTGAAAGAATTACCACTTTATCGCCTTTATCTAAGTTGAAGGAAATGTTTTTGAACAATACATCTCCATCATTATTTTTCTTACTTAAGTTTTCAATGCGAAGAATTTGGTCGCCACAATCTCTGTCTGGTCTAAAAATAATACCTGGATATTTACGAGTAGAAGCTTGAATATCGTCCACTACTAATTTTTCCAATAGTTTTTTTCTACTTGTAGCCTGACGACTTTTAGAGGCATTGGCACTAAAACGTTCAATAAAATCTTGTAATTCCTTGCGTTTTTCCTCTACTTTTTTATTCTGATCGCCTTTTTGGCGCAATGCCAATTGGCTACTTTGATACCAAAAAGAATAATTTCCGGTATAAAGTGAAACTTTTGAGAAATCAATATCGGCAACATGCGTACAAACAGCATCTAAAAAATGCCTGTCATGGCTTACCACAATTACCGTATTTTGAAAATCTGCTAAAAAGTTTTCTAACCAAGTAACTGTTTCTACATCCAAATCGTTGGTAGGCTCATCTAATAATAATATATCAGGATTACCAAAAAGAGCTTGTGCCAAAAGCACACGTACTTTTTCTTTTCCGTTCAAATCTTTAATTAATTTGCTGTGCAATGCGTCAGCTATCCCTAAATCGTTGAGCAAACTTGCGGCATCACTTTCGGCATTCCAGCCTTCCATATCGGCAAACTGACCTTCTAAGTCCGCAGCCTTTAGTCCATCGGCATCGTTAAAATCGGGTTTAGCATAAATGGCATCTTTCTCCTCCATGATTTGCCATAATCTTTTGTTACCCATGATAACAGTTTGCAAAACTGGAAACTCATCAAATTCAAAGTGATTTTGACTTAATACACTCATACTATCGCCAGGAGTTATAGAAACCGAACCTGTACTTGGATCTATTTCGCCTGAAAGTATTTTTAATAAAGTAGATTTTCCAGCACCATTTGCACCAATTACACCATAACAATTACCTGGTGCAAACTTTACATTTACATCCTCAAACAACACACGCTTGCCATATCGCAAACTTAAATTAGCTACTGAAATCATTTATTTTTTACTTTTTTAAAGGGGGCAAATGTAGGGTTAAATTTTGAATGTTGGATGTTGAATTTTGAATGAATGCGGAATGTGAAGTGACAAAAGTGCGAAGTATGGAGAAATGAGAAATGAGAACTTTTATGGCGTCTTCTGGCAACTGGCTTCTTGCTTCTAGCAAAACGGATTTTTCTAAACCTAATTTACCAATTAACTTATCAACTTAATTAACTTCAGCCAAATAACTAAGCAATACCAAAACCAGTAAACTATATTTTTTTAGCTAAGCTTTTTTATATCAAACAGTTTTAAGTTATTAATAAACTTGTAATCTTTGGTGTTGTAGGTAAATAATTTCAAATCTGTTACAATAGTGGTAGCAGCAATAAAACAATCTGGAATAGCTAATCCATGACTCAATCTATATTTTTCAAAAAGTTGAAGTGCAACAATTGAAACTTCGTTATTGATTAGGGCTATATTAATTCTTTGCAATGATTTTTTTATTCTATTTTCTTCCAATTTATTAAATGCACCCATTAAGAGTTCCATTTGTGTTATTGTTGAAATTACCACATTGTCAAGTCCAATATAATTATTAATTAAATCAATAGTTTCAATGTGTCTTTTACTTTTAGCATCCCAAAAATCTATCAATACATCTGTATCACAAATTACTTTTTCCTTTGCCATGCTGCCTTACGGATTTCTTTTGCAATTATGTTTTTACCAGTAAAAATATTTTCTATTTCACTTATATCTATAGACTTATTGGCTGAAATAATAGTGACCCCATTAATATTTGATATTTTTTCAACAGTCTTTTTATTTGGTAATACAACAGAAAAATCAAAATATTTTGAAAAATCAATCAATGCATCTAAGGTTTTTTTGTTTTTATATTTGATAGTTATTTCTGGCATAATCAATAAATTATTACAAAGTTATAAATTTTGACTTTAAAACTATTACTTGGGATAGAAATAAGAAAAAATATTGTAAATGAATTCAAAAAATAAGTTTTTACTTTCATCAAATAAACCTTATTAACCAATGAACAATTCAACCTATTAACCAATCAACTCAATTAACTTTTTAACTTGTCAACCTAAATAACCATTCAACTTCATTAACAATATAACAATTCAACAATATAACAATTCTATATTACTTTCGCGGCAATGAAATATTTTATTGTAGCAGGTGAAGCAAGTGGCGATTTGCATGGTGCCAATTTAATAAAAGCTATTAAACAAAAGGATGCTCAAGCTGAATTTCAGTTTTGGGGTGGCGATTTAATGCAGGCACAAGCCAATGGTTTACTCATGCATTATAACCAAACGGCTATCATGGGTTTTGTAGAAGTATTGCTTAAAATTAGAACTATTTTGGGCTTTTTAACTTTATGCAAAAAACAAATTACTGCCTTTAAACCCGATGTGGTTATTTTAATTGATTACCCTGGCTTTAACCTTAGAATAGCTGAATTTGCCAAGCAACAACATATTAAAACTGTGTATTATATAGCCCCAAAAGTGTGGGCTTGGAAAGAAAACAGAGCCAAAAAATTAGAGAAATTTGTAGATGAATTATTGCTCATTTTTCCGTTTGAAGTTTCATATTTTAAAAAATGGCAAGTAAAAGCTTCATATATTGGTAATCCATTATTGGATGAAATAAACGCTTTTGTTCCCGACCCTGATTTTAAAACTAAAAATAATTTATCTCCACAAAAGCCGATTATAGCTTTATTGCCCGGCAGCCGTAAACAAGAAATTAGCACTACCTTACCCAATATGATGTTGCTTGCACAAGCATACTCAAATTATGAATTTGTAATTTGTGCTGCGCCATCTATAAAGCCTGAGTTTTACCAAACTTTTATTGGACCAAACACTAAAATTATTTATAACAAAACTTACGAAGTTTTGCATTTAGCCAAGGCTGCCATAGTTTGTAGTGGAACTGCTACTTTAGAAACAGCTTTGTTTAAAGTACCTCAAGTGTGCGCTTATGTGGCTAATCAAATTTCGTATGTTATAGCCAAACAATTTGTAAAAATAAAATACATATCGTTGGTTAATTTAAATTTGGATAAACCTGCCATTACCGAATTAATTCAACATGATTATACTTTAGAAAAACTGAAACTAGAGTTTGAAGCTATATTGCCAACGGGCAATAAATACGAGGCTTTGATGCAAGATTATTCAACTTTAGCAACTGAACTTAACAAACAAGGTGCAAGCAATAATGCTGCTCAAATAATTATAGATTTAGTAAACAAAAAATGAGAATAATATTTTTAGGAACACCCGATTTTTCGGTTCCATCTTTAGATGCTATAGTAAAAGCCGGACATGAAGTGGTGGCGGTAGTTACCATGCCCGACAAAC
>JBMOGB010000251.1:0-5752 GCA_049318585.1 Bacteroidia bacterium
CGGGTGCTGAATGGGCTTGGAAAGATGGTAACAATTTAAGTGGATCTGTAGATATTGACGGAACTGCTACTGATGTAAGCGCTCGTTTTGAGCCTGTTTCTTCAGATGTTTACTACATTGTAACTGGAAAATGTACAGAGTGTGTTGGCTTCCATGAAGAACCACAATGTGCTGCTGTTTGTCCGGTAGACTGCTGCTTACCTGATCCTGATCACGTAGAAACGAAAGAACAATTAACAGCGAAAAAAGACAGAATGCACGCTTAGTATTAGTTTTTATAACAAACTTAAAGCCCATGATTTTTAAAATTGTGGGCTTTTTTTTGTGAAATAAAGCCACAGATAACACAGATTTTTTTTTGTTCCGTTGGCTAAAGCCTGCCGATAGCTATCGGCAGGCAATTGATCTTTTGCTATTAATTAAATTCCATCCGTTGTTGTGTCTCCTGACCAACAACTAAAGCCACAGATTTCACAGATTTTTTTTGTTATTATTTTTAGAATTTCGTGTTTTCGAATTTATTTTTTCAATGAAATCTGTGTAATCTGTGGCTATATTTTTTTTCCTTCATCATTCAATATTTCTTATTCGATATTCGATATTTTCGAATTTAGAATTTCGTTTTTCTAATTTTTTATCCGTGTAATCTGTGTAATCTGTGGCTACATTTTTTTTCCTTCATCATTCGATATTTCTTATTCGATATTCGATATTTTCGAATTTAGAATTTCGTTATTCGAATTTTTTATCCGTGAAATCTGTGTAATCTGTGGCTATATTTTTTTACTTCTTCATTCGATATTTCTTATTCGATATTCGATATTTTTCTTTATTCGAATTTCGAATTTAGAATTTCTATTTTCGAATTTTCACTAACATTTATTGGTTGAATTTGATTTTAAAATCAAGACTATTTTCCTGAAAAAATATTTACTTTGAAGAAAATAATTAAGTACATAAAATGAAAAAGATTGGTTTAGTTTTATCGGGTGGAGGCGTAAGAGGCATTGCTCATTTAGGTGTAATTAAAGCATTGGAAGAAATAGATATTACACCATCAATAATTTCGGGAACTAGCGCAGGGGCTATCGTTGCGGCATTTTATTCGGCAGGTTATAGTCCTGAAGAAATTATTGACATTTTAGTAAATAGTAAAATTTTTGGCTACTCAAATTTACAATTAAAAAAGTCAGGTTTGTTTACCATGCAAGCCTTCGAAAAAATTTACCAAAAACATTTTAAAGCAAACTTGATCGAAAAATTACCAATTCCAATTTGTATTGCTGCCACCGATATTGTTAAAGGTAAAACCAAGTTTTTTACAGAAGGAAATTTATCAAAAGCATTGTTAGCTTCTTCATGTATTCCACTATTATTTGAACCTATTAAGTGGAACGATACTTTGTATTTAGATGGTGGAATTTTAAATAATTTACCTGTAGAAGCCGTAATAGGTAAGTGCGATTTTATTATTGGTGTTCATACCAATGAAATGGGAATAAAAACCGAAAACATTCATATAAAAGACATGCTTGATAGAAGTTTTCACTTAGCCATGAGCAAAACTGTTTACGATAAAGTTCACTTGTGTGATTTGTTTATTGAACCACCCGAAATGAGTAGATTTGGAATGTTTGAGGTAAATAAAGCTGAAGAAATTTTCTTGTTTGCATATCAATATACCAAAGATTATTTGAACAGTTACGAAGTATTTCAAATTATAGATGAATGTATATAATGGTATAAAATTTAGGAAGCTGTCTCAAAAGGACAGCTTCTTTATTTTTTGTCACATTGAGCGAAGTCGAAATGTTATAAAACGTAATCATTACGTTCTCGACTACGCTCGAACTGACGAGCTTTTTGAAGCTTTTGAGACAGCCTCTTCTTTATCCTTTCCCTGAAAATTGTTCGTAATTGCAACTTGAACTAAATCAACATTTCAATTTACTTGTGTCATGTTATACAAGCACGATTCAAATGTTATTTGCTGTTTTAAAAATTACAGAAAAAATAACATTATGGAGTTTAAAACTATCATTGAACCATTTAAAATTAAATCGGTTGAACCAATTCAAATGAGTACTGAAAGCGAACGTGTTGAATATTTAAAAGCGGCACATTTCAATACTTTTTTATTAAAAAGCGACCAGGTAATTATTGATTTTTTAACTGATAGCGGAACATCAGCAATGAGTAACGAACAATGGGCTGGCATTATGCGTGGCGATGAATCGTATGCTGGTGCAAAAAGCTGGGAACGTTTTTATGATGCAGTTCGAGATTTAACAGGCTTTGAATATGTTTTACCTACTCATCAAGGAAGAGCTGGTGAAAGAATTTTATACGGACATTTGGGTGGAAAAGGAAAAGTTTTTATAAGCAATACTCACTTTGATACCACCAGAGCAAACATAGAATTTGGCGGTGCTACAGCTTATGATGTTCAAATAGAAGAAGCAAAACACCACGATGTTTTCCATCCGTTTAAAGGTAATTTGGATTGTGTAAAATTAGAAAAACTAATTATTGAACATGGTGCTGAAAATATTGGTGCAGTTATATTAACTGTTACAAATAATAGTGGTGGAGGACAACCAGTAAGCATGCAAAATGCTAAAGATGTTGGGGCAATTTGCAAAAAATACAACGTGCTTTATGTGTTAGATTGCTGCCGAATAGCTGAAAATAGTTATTTTATTAAACACAGAGAAAAAGAATACGAAAACCATACTTACAAGCAAATAGCACAAGAAATGTTTGCACTAACCGATGGTTGTGTAATGAGTGCTAAAAAAGATGCGTTGGTTAACATGGGTGGTTTTATAGCGCTGAAAGATGAAAAAATAGCAGAAGCTTGTACCAATTTATTAATTATTACCGAAGGCTTTTCTACTTATGGCGGATTAAGCGGACGTGACATGGAAGCTATTGCCATTGGATTGGTAGAAGTTTTTGATAAAGATTATTTGTATTATCGTATAAAAAGTACCGAATATTTAGGCAATAAAATGCGCGAAAAAGGCATTCCAGTAATGTACCCAATTGGTGGACATGCCGTATATATTGACTCAGCAAAAATGTATGAACATATACCTTTAAATGAATACCCTGGACAAGCATTGGTATGTGAACTATACAGAATTGGTGGAATTAGAAGTGTAGAAGTTGGATCAGTAATGTTTGGCAAATACGATGAAAAAGGGGAGTTAATTCCTGCTGCTATGGAGTTAGTTCGCTTGGCTATTCCTCGTAGAGTTTATACCCAAAGTCATATTGATTATGTAGTAGAAGTTTTTGATGAATTGATTAAAAACAAAGCCAATGTTAGAGGTTATAAAATTACCAAAGAACCAAAATTATTGCGCCACTTTACAGCTCATTTTGAGCAACTATAATTTAAAATTCGAAAAATAAAATTCGAAATCCGAATACTAAATTTTTAAATTAATTGAACCACATAGGTACATAGATTACATAGAAAAAACGCTATGTTTTCTATGTTTCTATGTGGTTTTTTATTGAAAATTTTTGAATCACTTATGTTATAAAACAAATCAGAACAAAAGCTATGTTTTCTATGTGTCTATGTGGTTCAAAAAAAGTTATTCAATTATTATTTTTGTTACTTCAATTATACAGAACAAAGGCTATGTTTTCTATGTTTCTATGTGGTTTTTTATTGAAAATTTTTGAATAACTTATGTTATAAAACAAATCAGAACAAAAGCTATGTTTTCTATGTGTCTATGTGGTTCAAAAAAAATTTTGTGTTATAATTTAGCATCAATTAAAGAAAACAAATGCTATGTTTTATTTAGTTTGCTTACAATATTTTTTTTTTCAAATAAAAAGGTTTCAAATAGTAAATTCGCCAAATGGAATTAGATAATTTAATTGAATTCAAATCGCTGCCCGAAGTAAAAGAAAAACTAAAAGATTATGGTTTTGTAAAGACTTTTGCAGAAGGCGATATTATTTTAAATGAAAACGCTTTTATAAAAGCAATTCCAATTGTTACCAGAGGTAATATAAAAGTAATGCGTACAGATGATGACGGAAGAGAAATTCTGTTGTATTATATCAAAGCTGGCGAAAGTTGTATCATGTCGTTTTTAGGTGGCATACATAACGATACCAGCAAAGTAAAAGCAGTGGCTGAAGAACCAACTGAAATTTTATTTATTCCCATCGATAAAGTTACCTTGTTGATTAAAGAATATCCCGAATGGTTAGATTATATTTTTAGGTTATACCATAAACGTTTTGAAGAGTTATTAGAAGTTGTAAATGCAGTTGCTTTTACCAAAATGGATGAGCGTTTATTGAACTTCATCAAAAAGAAATGTGAATTGACCAAAGCACATACTTTATACATTACTCATGAACAACTAGCCAATGAATTAGGCACCGCACGCGTGGTGGTTTCAAGACTACTCAAACAAATGGAAGATCAAAAATTGGTGGTTTTGGGTAGAAATAAAATTCATTTAATTGAACAATAATTGCAAACTAAATATGCCTATAAAAAAAGAAAAATACACTTATGAGCAAACCATGATTGCACAATTTGCAAATGCATTGGGCAATCCGGTTAGAGTTTCTATTTTACAATTATTATCAAAACAAAGTTGCTGCTTTCATGGCGACATGGCGGAAGAATTACCCATTGCCAATAGCACCTTATCACAACATTTAAAGGTTTTGAAGGAAGCAGGTTTAATTCAAGGTGAAATAACTCCACCAAAAACTAAATATTGTATCAATCATGAAAACTGGGTGTTAGCCAAACAATTATTGAACGACCTTTTAACTTAAAAGTTTTTTTTGCAGGTGATGTTCGTCATTTTACGAACAATGTATTAGTACGAACTTTGACTCAATAAATTTCATTCAAAATGATTCACATAAAAATACTTGGAACTGGCTGCACCAAATGCAAATTAACTGAAGCAACAGTAAGAGAAACCATTGCTAAAAACAATATTGAAGCTACTGTTGAAAAAGTAGAAGACATTGAAAAAATAATGGAATACAACGTGCTATCAACTCCAGCTGTGGTGATTAATGAAGTGGTGAAAATTAAAGGAAAAGTCCCAACCGAAAATGAAATTTTAGCTGCTTTAGCTTAACCTAATATGTTTGATTGGTTACAACATATTGCTGATTGGTTAATTTACACCGTCTTTCAAATTGCCAAAGGCACCAAATTAGGTGATGCCATCAATTTTTTTGTATTCGACACCATCAAAATATTTATACTTTTAGGGCTTGTTTCCTTTTTGATGGGCATCATCAACTCCTATTTTCCTATTGATAAAGTTCGAGAATTCTTAACCAAACGTAAGTGGTATGGTTTAGATTATTTTGTTGCTTCATTTTTTGGAACCATCACACCTTTTTGTTCTTGTTCGTCTGTTCCATTGTTCATCGGATTTGTAAAAGGTGGAATTCCATTGGGAGTAACATTGGCATTTCTTATCTCTTCACCTTTGGTTGATGCAGTAACTGTAGCCATATTTTTTGGAATGTTCGGAGTAAAAATTACGTTTATTTATGTTGTTAGTGGTATTGTACTTTCCATGATTGCTGGATTTATTTTAAGCAAACTAGGACTAGAAAATTTACTTACCGATTGGGTGAAAAAAATACTTGAAAACAATCAAAAAGAAACTGTGATGATGGAAGAACAAAAACTAAATTTGGCTCTAAGTGGAATATAGTGGGTAATCAAATTTGAGTTTACTACAAG
>JBMOGB010000252.1:0-5720 GCA_049318585.1 Bacteroidia bacterium
TATTTCTCTAAATTACATTTTTTTTAAGAAATAAATCTGTGAATCTGTGGCTATTCTTAAGTTCAATTGCAAATCTATTTCTCTAAATTACATTTTTTTAAGAAATAAATCTGTGAATCTGTGGCTATTTTTAAATTCATGGGCGTGCATTATAAAAATACAACTTTGTAATAAATGAATTTGTAAAAATTATCTTTACAAAAAAATATTGATGAAAAATTTGTTCCTAATAGTGTTGTTGCTTTGCAATTTATTTACAAAAGCACAAACACCAAACGATGATATAAAAAAAGTAATTCAAACCTTATTTGTTGCCATGCAGCAAGGCGATTCGACTTTAGCCAACAGCTGTTTTGATGGTTCGGCTCATTTACAAACTGCGTTATTTGATAAAAAAACCAACAAAACAAAACTGATTAATGAACCGCTTGATTCTTTTTTGTTCCAAGTGAACAGCATCAAAAAATTAACAGTAAAAATTGAGGAAAGAATTACCAATTACGATATAAAAATTGATGATCCCTTGGCAAGCGTTTGGGCTGAATACGAATTTTATATTGACGGAAAATTGTCACACAAAGGTGTGGATGCTTTTCAATTATTTAAAAGCAATGCTGGTTGGAAAATTATTCAAATTTGTGATACAAGACGGAAATAAAACCTTTTATAATATTTTTATCCTTCTTTCGTTTATTCAGCAATGTTAAAAAAACTCATCAATCAAAATAACAATATTCTTCAACAGTTATTGTTTGGATTTATTGTTTTATTTTATGGGTTTACCATTTTCCCTTCCTTTATTTATATTTATAAAAGCATTACAGAACATTTTGACCTGCAATTATGCATCTTGATAATTTTGGGTATTTATTTTATTTCAACCCGAAACACCCATTTAAAATTTAATCACATATTTCGTTTTTATATAAATATTGGGAATGTTTTATTGTTTTTAGTTTTAAGTGTTGCATTTCCTTTAGTTAGTTATTTTATTCATATCAACCTACTTTCAACCATCATTGGTCTTGGTGGATTATTTACTTTATTTAGTTTTGTACTTCCTTTTGAAACCTGGAAAAAAGGCTTAATTCCTTTCACACTTTTGCTCATGTGTTTGCCTTTTGGAAGGCAGCTTGACACCTATATTGGTTTTCCATTACGTTTATTTACCGTTGATTTTGTTGTCTCCCAAATGCACTTATTAAATCTAAAATTTGAATCAAGAGATACTATTCTCGTGATTGAAAATAGGGCTTCACAAGTTGATATAGATTGTAGTGGAGTAAAAGGTTTGTGGATTGGGTTAATATTTTTTATTACATACAGCTGGATAAATAAATTGAAATTCAATGGGAAATGGCTATTACTTTTTATAGTGTTATGTTGTTCTTTATTGTTTTTCAACCTGATAAGGGTTAGCATTTTAGTTTTTTTAAATTCATCCGAAAAACTTCAAAAAGGGGTTCAATTATTTCATTATAGCATTGCAGCATTTGGAATGGTTTTATCATGTTTTCTTGTTCATTTTTTAGCTATCAAATTAAATTTAATTCAAAAAAACAATCGTCCCCAAAATTCAAACATTGCCAAACAATATGTTGGTTCCACTTATTCTATTTTGTTTTCGTTGATGGCTTTTATAACATTTCTTAATTTTATACCTAGCAAACCAATTAATCATAAAGTTCAACAGGCATTACCATTATTGCATTCCAATGATTCCATTTTTATTGCGCCTATTTCATTTAAAAGCAGAGAACAAGAAGTTTTTGAGAAAGATGGTAGTTTAGCTAGGAAGTTTTCATTTAAGTACAACTCGATTATAGGAGAAGCAATTATTGTAATCGGAAGTGATTGGAGAGCGCAGCATAAACCTGAGTTATGTTTTGAGGCAGAAGGAAATACTATTTCTTCCATCCAAACATTATTAATTGATGAATCATTTCCGGTAAAATATTTACTTTTCAATCATAAAAATGCTGCAGTGTTTACTTGGTTTCAATCACCCAAAATTATAACAGACGATTTTAGTTATAGAAACTGGTTGGAACTAAGTGGCAAAGAAAACAATTGGGTGTTAATAAATATAGTGGTAAATAAAGGCTATAACAATCCTGAAATAAAAGACTTTCTTAAATATTTAAAAACACAAATTCATCAATCATTCTAAAACAAAAACTTATATAACTAATGAAATATTTAAACACCATGATTTCCTTTTTTTCAAAGAACTGGATCAAAAAAATAATCTTTTGGTCGTGGAACTTAGTATTCCTAATCACACTCATTACAGTTCAAGTGAATAGTCCCTTTTTATTTGAAATAATCAAGGAAATTTTTGTTGGAACTATTCCAACAAGCTTTGGTCTTTTTAGTTTATTGATGCTTTTCTTTCCATTGCTAAGTATATATTTAGGCATAAAAGTATTTAAGAACCAACCCAACAAACTGATACAGTATTTTTATGGCGTGCAAGTACCAATTTTACTAATTTGTTTGCTTCGAATTTCGGTTTTCAGAGAGTTAACTTTAGGAAGTGGAATAGTTGCATACTCAGTGCTTGCAGGTATTATTTTTTATTTTTATGAGTTATTAAAGCCTTCAAATTCAACAGATGTTTTCAAATTATCGCTATATACATTATTAGCACTTATTGGTTTATACATTTGTTTAATCATTGCATTTTTTGTAGCCCCAATGGCTAGTTTTATAATTCAAGGACTTGGTCATTTGATAAAGGAAATTTTACGCGATCCACGAATAATTATCCAAGTAGGGTTTATGGGATTTATATCTTTTATATTTTTTTCACTTACAGCTACTTTGTTTATTATAAGCCCAATTGCTATTATTATTAACTATTTCAAATCATTCAGAAATGCTTATTCTGAATACAAACATAAAAACAAATTCGTCTATTTAGTTCCAATTACTTTTTCGATTTTGTTTATCGCCATTATTTATTTTACCAATAATAAACAACCCCAATTACAAGCATTTGAATTAACAAATAAAACTGAATTAACAATTGCTGATAAAGAAAATATTATCAAAAATAAGGAGATTGTTAAAGCTGGTTTATTGAACGCTTATTTGGCTCCATACCGATATATAGATACTTGGGAGAGCCTAACATTTATAAAAGAAATTTATAAAGAAGCATTTAAATTGGAAGAAAAACCTTCCAATATTCAAAATGCTTTCAATGGAATATTATATCCTTTTTTATACCAAAATGTAGAAAAAGGAGCAGCAGACATTGAAAAATCTGCCAACTTATATGAATTAGTTTTTGATACTCCAATTCAAAAAGCTGAAAAAGATGCAATAAAAAGTGCCTTATCAGCAACTTGGGATAGAGATGCAGCAAAAGCAGGCATGTTAAATATTGACGAAGAAAAAGTGCTAATCACTAATCAAGATATTGCTGTTAATGAATCACAATTTGCTGCTGAAGTAACTATTCATGAGCGGTATTTGAATCAAACTTTTGAAAGGCTTGAAATGTTTTATTATTTCCGACTGCCAGACAATGCTGCCATTACAGGTTTATGGTTAAGTGATACCGATAGTATTTCGAAAAAATATGCGTACCGTGTTTCACCAAGAGGTGCTGCTCAAAAAATTTACAACCAAGAAGTAGAACGTAGAGTTGATCCATCTTTATTGGAACAAGTGGGACCACATCAATATAGGTTACGTGCTTTTCCTATTTTGCCCAAAACCAAAGAATATAAATTGCATAGTAATTTTGAAATTGTTGAGGGCGCTCCATTTCATTTATGGTTAACTTATGTAACGCTTAAAGAACCTAATGGTAGCATTCCAATGTTACAATTACTAGAAAAAAGAAATGTGTTTTGGAATAAAAAAACACAAAGAAATACTTCACAAAATATAGCATGGACAACTAAAAATTGGATGCCAACTATTTTAGCAGAAAAAGCAATGCCTGCTTTCAAAGACAGTTTGAAAATAAACTTGAATGAAACAATAAACATTTGTATGAACGCTGAAACTAAAGCAACACCAAAACATTTAAAGCTTGCATTATTGTTAGATCAATCATACAGTATGGGTAAATATAAGGAACAATTAAAAAGTGTTTTTTTAACTATTAAACAAAATAATAACGTTCAAGTGGAGATCTTTACGAACCAGAATAATGAAATAAAAACTGCAAAAATTGATGAAAATAATGTCGATGAACTTTTGTTTTTCGGCATTCAACATCCTGCTATTTTATTAAATCAATTTGCACAAAATAATTTGCCGGAAAAATATGATGGTATTATTGTGTTAACAGACGAAGGTTCTTATGAATTAGATACTACCAGATTACCAACTTTAATATTAAAAACTCCAATAATCTTATGTCACATAAATGGAGCGGAAGCACCAGTTTACAGCGATAATTTGTTTGAAACCATTTTGTCGTCCAACGGAACCGCTACCACTAATATGGAACAAACCATTCAATTTTTATACAAAAATGCAGGCGTTCAAAATGCTATAAATGAAAACCAAGTTTCATGGAGTTTAGCAAACAACAAAGAGCTTGTAAAATCACAAATATCAACGGCAATGTTAAAACCTATTGCTGCGCAAAAGTATATTCAAATACTCATGCAACAAGCAGTTGGCTCTAGTTTAAGTGAAAATAAAAACTTGGATTTGATTCATCAAATTGCGGTTCAAAACAGCATTATTACTCCATATTCATCCATGATTGTTTTGGTAGATGAAGAACAATGGAAACGTTTAAAAGAAGCCGAGCAAGACGAAGACAGATTTAGACGAACAACTGAAAGTGGAAAAGAAAACCTTTCGAAACCTTGGGGATTTGGTGTGTTAGAAGCAACAGGTACACCTGAACCTGAAGAATGGGTTCTTATTATTTTAGCAGGGTCTGTATTACTTTGGACTTTTTATCAAAGAAAAATTTAAAAGGATTTTTTAAGGATGACATAAAATTCTAAATTGGTTTAGTTTCATTTCACTGATTTGAAAAATTTTCCAATAGGCTAAAATCGTACAATATAACAAAAAAATAAAAAGGCTGCCTTTTTTGAGACAGCCTTTCAAAATTTAAATATTATTTTTCCTCTTCTTCATCAACTTCTTTTTCCCATTCGTCCTCTTCATCTTCGTCATCATCATCATCTTCATCAAAGTCAAAGTCGTCCATATCAAAATCATCGTCATCAAGAATTAATACTGCACCTTTAAATGTAGCTGTACAAATATTTTCATCAATATTGAACCAAATACAATCAACTAAATCTTTTTCTTCGTTGTATTCATTCACCGTCATTAATGGACCGCCAGATATCAATCTTACGGTTTCGCCTATTTCAAATTCATTTTCCATAATTTTATATATTTAAGATGTAAAAGTAAAAAATATTATTAAAAAATCAACTGAATTTAAAATATTTTTTTGTTACTAATTTGCTAGCAAATTGTAATTTATATTTTCAACATTTTTAAAAAGGTGTTATTTTTTATAAAATACTTTTCAATAACCTCTTTGCTTCTTTTTGTTTTTTGCCTTTAAAATTTATCAAAACATTCAACACATTTTTAGCTTCCGCTTTTTTGTTTTGTTTCAAATATGTTTGAGTTGATAAATACAAAGCATCTTCATAATAATTAGACCTCGGATTCATTTGAATATTGTTCAATAAATTGATACAAGTATCAAAATGATTTTCGTTAAA
>JBMOGB010000253.1:0-5699 GCA_049318585.1 Bacteroidia bacterium
CCATTTCCTTCATGCTGTGCAATATTCTGCGTTGAACAGGTTTTAAACCATCTTCTATTGCAGGAACTGCACGTTCTAAAATAACATAACTTGCATAATCTAAAAACCAATCCTGATACAAACCACTTACTGGTGTTACATGATATTCGTTATTACCTGTTGTTTCGTTATTGTTGTTATTTATCTCGTCCATCAAAAAAATTCAATTATTTAAAAGCTAACAAATTTATTTAAAATATTCAATGGAGTATCCACAATTTTTCAATTGTTATACATATTTCAAAAATGAATATTTGATAGCATCTTCAATTATACCAAATACCCATATAATTTAGTCCAATCTACTTGTTCTTTTTCATCAATACTTCTTCAAAAAATAGTACCATAACTAATGCTATGAAACGATTTTTGTTCATTGTCTTGATAAAAAATTACTTCGCATCTTTGGACTAAATTATAAGAGCATTTGGTATTAGTTGTATGTTGGTATATTAAACTTTAATGCAAAAAAAAAGCTTAGTTTTCACTAAGCTTTATTGGTAAATATTTTAAGTCGCTGACCTTTTTTTAGTTTAGAACCTTTTAAATTGTTCCACTTTTTAAGTTGCTTTACGGTTACATCAAATTCACCTGCAATACTTACTAACAAATCACCTTTTCTAACTTTGTAAAAAACTTTATCAGAAACTTTTGTAACTTTATGTTTTGAATTGGCTAAAGCCATTAATTGTTCATCGGCTAAGTTTAGGTTTTCAATATTATTAACCGAAGCAAATTTTATAATTTTATTATAAGGTAATGTCAGTGTTATTTTATTTGCTGTAAATGGTATATATCCTTTTTTTAGCGATGGATTCAAATGTTTAATTTCTGCGACTGAAATATCTAGTGCCATTGACAATTGTTCTAATGAATATCTATTATCAACTTGAACTGTATCTGTATGGAAATTTAAATCTATTTCAGATGGATAAATATTGTGTTCAGAAGCATAATTCATGGCATAAGTTGCAGCTATAAATGCTGGTACATAACCACGAGTTTCTCTAGGTAAATAAGGCATAATTTCCCAGAAACTTCTTTTTCCACCACTTTTTCTAATGGCTTTATTTACATTACCCATTCCGCAATTGTAACTAGCTATTACTAATAACCAATCACCATAAACACGGTACGAGTTTTTAAAGTACTTTACAGAAGCTTCAGTTGACTTTATAAAATCTCTTCTTTCATCTAAATTACTGGTAGTTTTTAAACCATACATTTGACCAGTAGGTGCCATAAACTGCCACATTCCAGCTGCACCAACAGGACTAGTAGCAGCATGATTCAAAGCTGATTCAATTACTGCCAAATATTTCATTTCTAAAGGAATTCCTTCTCTATCAAAAATTTCTTCTATTGTTGGGAAATATAGTTTTGACAAAGTAAGCACTTTAGCCAATAACTTACGTTTACGAACAGTATATAAATCAATATATGGCCTAACTTGATCATTATAATCTAATGGAATTTCAGTTTCTAATAAACTCAAACGTGTTTTTATATCTTCGTTTGAATAAACGGGTACTTCATTTTCTTCAAAACCATAAATATTCAAATCGCCTTGCCAAACTACAGGAAATAACTTATTTCTTAGTTTAACAGTATTAGAATCAACAGCTGCTAAAAAAATATTATTATCACTCATTATTGATTGAGCACTAATAATATTAGTAGCAAATATAGCAGTTAAAATGAATATTATTTTTTTGAACATTTAGTTTATTATAAGGGTATCAAATATAAAGGTAAACGTAATGATAGTTGTTTTTATTATAAACACTTAAAATTATTTTGAAAACAAAAACAGACAGTTAATTAATTATCTACTTTTAAATTTATTTTTCCAGCAGTAATTCTAACTGTAGTTGTATCTGTATCAATTGCTAAAGTACCAAACATATTGCCAGCAATTAAACCATCTTTTACAAATTGAAATTTAGTAAAATTTACAGTTAATGGTATTTGAGTAGCAAGGGTATTTATTGTACTAAATACTTTTCCTGATTCATTGGTGTATTTTACATAAGAACCTGATGTTTCAACATTCATAAAATAATTTATGTTATCGGACCAACCTGTAAGTGGTTCCTTAAAACTAAATTCTATCTTAGGATTATCCTTGTCTAAATTATTTGCAACAATTAGTAAAAAATGGTCTGATGTTGACTCATCTCTATAAACAGTTAAGTTAGTAAACTCCTTACTTATTCCATTGAAATCAGCTTTAATTGAATATGTACTTCCTGTTGTTCCTGTTGTTGATGTGGTACTTGTTGTTGAAGTTGTTGAGGTAGTATTTGTAGAAGGTGTTGTGGTTTTCTTTTCTTCACAAGCAAAAATTAATAAAGTAGATAAAACTACAATGGATAATGTTATTTTTTTCATTTTTTAAATTTAGTGGCGCAATTGTATTGATTTTTATTGACAATAAAAAGTAAAAAGCCCGCTTGAAGGCAGGCTTTTTAAATTATTAAGAAAATTTTTATAAATTATCCTTCTACTTGTTGTTGCATTTTTTGTTTATATGCTGCACGAATGCTTTGCATACGATTTTGAATACATGGTTTAATAAAAGCTTGGCGTGCGCGTAATTCTTTTACAACTCCAGTTTTTTCAAACTTCTTTTTAAATTTCTTTAACGATTTATCTAATGATTCGTTTTCTTTTACGTTAATATATATCATATCCCTTAACACCTCCCTTCATTGGGTTTGCAAAAGTAAGATTATCAATTGAAAAAACAAGCTATTTTTTTACTATGATAAAAACATCTTCATCATCACGTTTCATTAAATATTTTTCTCTTGCATATTTCTCTAAATTTTTAGCATTCGAAAACAAATTTTCATGATCGTAATTCAACTTTTTAATTTCTGTTTTAAAATATTCATTTTCTTCTAAAACCTTGTTATACTTACTTTTCTGCTCCCATTGATTGGTTAAACCGTTTCGTTCATTAAATAACAAAATGAATAAAAATACAGCAATTGCGGCCGCATATTTATTTAAAATATATACATAATATTTGACGATAAAATTTTTCAATTTTTGTTTTGTGCTTTTATTCGGTTGGTGCGGACACCAACCGAGGACTTATATTTTTTTTAAAACCGTGATTGGTTTTCTCACCAATCACTTATACGTATATTTATTTCTTTAAAAATTTAAAATCCATTCCAGGGAAATAAGCATTTCCACCTAGTTCTTCTTCAATGCGTAATAACTGATTGTATTTTGCTATTCTATCTGTTCTACTAGCCGAACCAGTTTTTATTTGTCCACTGTTTAAAGCAACTGCTAAATCAGCAATGGTGGTATCTTCTGTTTCACCACTTCTATGACTCATAATGTTTGTATATGAGTTGCGTGTAGCTAAATTTACAGTATCAATGGTTTCGGTTAAACTACCAATTTGATTTACTTTAACTAAAATTGAATTGGCAACACCTTGCTTAATTCCATCGGCCAAACGTTTTACATTGGTTACAAATAAATCATCACCAACTAACTGAATTTTATCTCCTAAAACCTTGGTTAACTCAGCCCAACCAGCCCAATCGTCTTCGTCTAAACCATCTTCAATTGAAATAATTGGATATTTATCACACCAAGTTTTCCAATATCTAACCATTTCTGATGAGTTTAATTGTTTACCATCCGATTTTTTGAAAGTATATAAACCTGTTTTGCTATCGTAAAACTCTGAAGTTGCAGCATCCATTGCAATGTAAACATCATGTCCTGGTTTAAATCCAGCTTTTTCAATTGCAATTAAAACAGTTTCTATTGCTTCTTCGTTACTTTTTATATTTGGTGCAAATCCGCCTTCATCGCCTACGTTTGTTGAATAACCTTTTGATTTTAAAACTGACTTTAAATGATGAAAAATTTCAGTTCCCATTTGTAATGCACGGCTAAAACTATCGGCACCAACTGGCATTATCATAAATTCTTGAAAATCGATCGAATTATCGGCATGAGAACCACCGTTTACAATGTTCATCATTGGTATAGGAAGCGTGTTTGCATTTACTCCACCTACATAACGATATAATGGCATGTTTGCTTCAATGGCAGCTGCTTTTGCACAAGCCAATGAAACTGCTAATATTGCATTAGCACCCAAATTAGCTTTGTTTTCGGTACCATCTAAAGTGATCATGGCTGCATCAATATTGTTTTGTTCAAACACATCAACACCTAAAATAGCATCCGAAATTTTACCATTAATATTTGCAACAGCAGTTAAAACACCTTTGCCCATATAAACTGCATTATCACCATCACGTAACTCCACAGCTTCGTGCGCACCAGTTGAAGCACCGCTTGGAACAGCAGCTCTGCCCATTGCACCATCTTCGGTAACTACATCAACTTCTACAGTTGGATTTCCTCTTGAATCAAGAATTTGTCTTGCTTTAATTTCTACTATTGAACTCATTTCTTTAAAATTTTTATGTTTATTTAAAATGCAATCTATTATTTTTTTGTAAATAAATAATAAAATGCTTGGATTTCTAATTCATTATTTTCACAAAATCATCGAACAAATACCTGCTATCATGAGGGCCAGGAGCTGCTTCAGGATGGTATTGAACCGAAAATGCTTTTTTGTTTTTTAGTTTGATACCTTCAATGGTTTCATCGTTAAGGTTAACATGTGTAATTTCAATATTTGAATTGTTACTTACATCTTTAGCATTTACTGCAAAACCGTGATTTTGAGAAGTAATTTCACATAAACCAGTTTGTAAATTTTTTACCGGATGGTTCAAACCTCTGTGTCCGTTAAACATTTTGAAAGTTTCTAGTCCTTGGCTTTCAGCCAATATTTGATGTCCTAAACAAATACCAAATAATGGAACTCCGGCATCTACAATTTGTTTAACAGTTTCTACTGCATAAGGCATAACACTTGGATCGCCAGGACCGTTAGAAATCATGAAACCATTTGGTTTAAATTTCATCATTTCTTCAAACGAAGTTTTGCAATTAAATACTGCCAAATAATTATCTCTTTCGGCTAAACAACGTAAAATATTTTTCTTTACACCTAAATCCAATACTGCAACTCTCCTTGCTGCATCTTCATTTCCTACATAATAAGTTTCGGTTGTTGATACTTTACTTGAAAGCTCTAAACCTTCCATTGATGGGGCTTTAGCTAACTCAGCAGTTAATTCTTCAATGCTTTTTTCTTCGGAAGAAATGATGCAATTCATCACCCCTTTTTGACGAATATGGCGAACAATTGCTCTTGTATCTACATCAGCTATGCCAACTAAATTATTCAATGCAAAATATTCTTGAATGGTTTGATCTGCTAATTTTCTATCGTGAGTTACGTTAAAACTTTTACAAACTAAACCAGCAATTTTTATATCGTTGCTTTCAATTTCATCGTTATGAATTCCGTAATTTCCAATATGAACATTGGTTTCAACCAATATTTGTCCAAAATAACTTGGGTCTGTAAAAACTTCTTGATAGCCCGACATACCAGTATTGAAGCATATCTCGCCATAGGTGGTTCCTATTTTACCGATTGAAGTTCCTTTAAATACAGTGCCATCGGCTAAAAGTAACACTGCTGGAAATTTGTTTATTAACTTTGTCAAAGTGGTTTGGGTTTTGGCAAAAGTAAACTTTTTTAA
>JBMOGB010000254.1:0-5695 GCA_049318585.1 Bacteroidia bacterium
AGCTATTTTAACTAAACAAATTATACACCAAAAAGCTACTTCCGTATGCCAAAGCGGTTAAATAAATGAACTGAATAATTGGCCATTTTACGCTATCCGTTTCTTTTTTAACTATGGCCACTGTACTCATACATTGCAAAGCAAAAGCATAAAAAATAAGTAGCGATAAAAACGTGGCAGTATTATAACTTGGCTTACCAGTTCGTGGATTTATTTCGGCCATCATTTTGGTTTTTATATGTCCAAAACTATTGTCTCCATCATCGTTTACACTATAAATAGTGTTCATGGTTCCCACAAAAACTTCGCGTGCCGCAAGTGAAGTAAGCAAAGCGATTCCAATTTTCCAATCAAAACCTAAAGGACGAATAGCTGGTTCAATTAATTTACCAAACTCACCAGCATAACTGGCCTCTAGTTTTTTTGCATTCATTTGCAAACTCAATTCTTTTTTTACTATATCCGAAGTGGTGTCACTATTAATAATGGCAGTGTATTTGTTTTCTATGTTTTGAATATTTGAATGTGGACCAGTAGATGCTAAAACCCAAAGAATTACTGATACTGCCACAATTATTTTTCCCGCACCAAATACAAAAGCACTACCTTTTTCGTAAATGGTAATTAAAAGGTTTGAAACTAAAGGAACTTTGTAGCCTGGTAATTCCAGAATAAAGAACGTTTTTTCTTTTTGTTTTATAAAAAATTGAAACATCCACGCACTCAAAATGGCTGCAAAAAAACCAATCAAATACATAAGCATCAGAATTAATCCATGCACATTAAACGGCCCCCATTTTGCGGTATCTTTAAGTAACATGCTTATCAATAAAGTATAAACTGGTAAACGTGCCGAACAACTCATGAGTGGAGTTACTAAAATGGTAATTAAACGTTCTTTTTTGTTTTCTATGCTTCGGCTCGCCATGATACTTGGAACAGCGCAAGCCATTCCGCCAATTAATGGAACAATCGATTTTCCATTCATTCCAAACGGGCGCATAATTCTATCCATAATAAAACCAACTCGTGCCATATAACCCACATCTTCTAAAATGGCAATGAATAAAAATAATAAAATAATTTGAGGTAAAAACACCAAAACACCGGTTAATCCTGCTAAAATTCCATGCACAATTAAATCGTTGAGTACGCCTGCTGGCAAAGTATTTTGAATATAATCGGTAAAAACTTTTAAACCATATTCTATCCATTCTTTTGGATATTCGCTCCAACTGAACATGGCCTGAAAAACCATCAATAAAAGCACTAAAAATATTGCAATTCCATAATAACGATGCGTCAATATTTTATCGACTTTAGAAGTAATAGAAGCTTTTAATTGTGTTGTATTTTTGATGCGTGCATATTTTACCGTTTCGTCTATAATTTGATATCGGGATAAAACTTCATTCTCTTGAAAACCAATTCTGTCAAACTCATATTTGTTAAATATTTCGTTCAGTTTTATTGCTTTTTCGCTTAATAAATTAGAAGCATTTATTGAATATTGTAAAGCAGAATATTTGTTACGCTTATCGTTTATATTAGCAATTTCAGAAAGCATTGTTGCATTAACATTTTCTAAGCTAAAAAATTGAGTGGTAGCTCTTGCTTTTTCATCAAGTAATACTTCTTTTATTTTTTCAATACCTTCTTTTTTTCGGGCGTTAACACAAATAATCGGAACTTTTAGTTTCTCTTTTAGTTTTTCAATATCGTATTTTATGCCTCTTCGTTCAGCTACATCAAGCATGTTAAGCACCAAAATAATTGGCACTTCTAAATCGGCTACTTGAGTAAACAGCAATAAGTTTCGTTTTAAATTGCTGGCATCTGCAATAAAAATAACCAAATCGGGGTAATAGTTTTCTGTTTTGTTTCTAAGAATATCGTATGTTACTAATTCATCGGCACTTTTAGGATAAAGGCTGTAAGTGCCTGGTAAATCAATGATATGCGCAGTTTTTTTATTACTTAATTTTACAGAGCCAGTTTTTTTTTCTACTGTTGTTCCTGGGAAATTTGAAACTTTATGGTTCAAACCTGTTAAGGCATTAAACAAACTGGTTTTACCACAATTTGGGTTTCCAACAAGGGCAACTGTTATTTCTTTTTGTTCCAAACTAATCTACTAATTTAATTTCTATACATTTTGCGTCTTGCATACGCAAACAAACCTTAAATTCACTCAAATTTATCGCAATAGGATCACCAAAAGGAGCCACATTTGAAAGCTCAACTGATTCTCCTGGTAATATTCCCATTTCAAAAAGTTTAAGCGATAACAGCTGTCCATTTACTTTAGTAATAATGGCCTTTTTTCCAAAACCTAATTGTGTAAGATTCATAATAAGGGTGCAATTTAGAATAAATCTACATAAGATTATGGTTTGTGATAAATGTTTTTGAAAATGATGATATGACATAAAATAATAAGAATAATTTTAGACTCAAACTTTTGGTTATAACTAACATTCAAATGATTGGTGTTTTTTCACTATGATTTAATTAGAAGAGGTCTTTTTTTTCAATACCACAAATAGTATATTCGTGAAAATATAAAAGAAAAAATTTAAAGGTAAAGAATGAAGAGAACAAATAAAGCGCATTTAGAATTTGCTTATGCCAGTTTAAGGCCAGTTTCAATGAGTTTTATGATTATGTATTTGGTTTTTGCCGCATCCCATTTTTTTTTATTAAAAGGATACCCAAAACCTTTTATGATAACAATGGCTTTAATTTCAGCATTATTTTATGCAGGAATGAGGTTTTATTTATTAAAAAAAGACACCCATATAAACCAAACAGTTTTATTATCATTTTGCTTATTATTGTTTCCATATTTTAACACATTTGTTCAAATTTGGCTTTATAACGATCCTTTACAGTCATCTGTTTTATTAATATTATTTGTAGGAACAGGGTTAATATTAACTTCTAGGGGTTTGGTAATTACCATTATTTTTATTGCCACTTCCATTTGGGTTTATATAGCTTACAGAAATGATTTTAATGATTATTGGTTACATTTTTCATACACGCTAATTCCTGCAATAATTTTAGCTATTATCAGTAATTATACTGTTCGCTCTAATTTCGATAAAATTCAAAAATCCAGAGAAGAAGATGAGTTTAAAAATAAAGAACTTGCTATGGCTGTTACAATTTTTAAAAACCAAAGCGACCAAATAAAAAAAAATAATAAACAATTAGAAATGTCTAAGCAAGATGCAGATAATGCCAATAGGGCGAAATCTGAATTTTTAGCTAAAATGAGTCATGAAATAAGAACTCCTTTAAATAGTGTAGTGGGTTTTAGCGATTTATTAATAAAAACAGAACTTTCGGCTTCTCAAATGAAGTACATGGAAAATGTAAATTCATCAGCTAAAACTTTGCTTGATATTGTAAATGATATATTAGATTTTTCGAAAATAGAAGCTGGAAAATTAAATATAGAGTCTGAAGTTATAAGTTTATATGATTTAGGAAATCAAATAACTGAAATAATTAGGTATCAAGTTTTACAAAATAATATAAATGTGTTTGTTAGTTTTCAAAATGGATTGCCTGAATTTGTGATTGGTGATTTAAAAAGACTTAGACAAATACTGTCAAATTTGATGGGAAATGCTGTAAAGTTTACCCATAAAGGAAAAATAGAATTAAATATAGAAACAATCACTGACAATGAAAGTAAAATGCAAAAATTCAGGTTTTCAATTATTGATTCTGGAATTGGAATTGATTTAAAAAGTCAGCAACGAATATTTAAAGCATTTGAACAAGAAGATTCATCCATTTCCAGAAAATTGGGCGGAACAGGATTAGGTTTAACTATTTCAAATAGATTATTACATTTAATGGGCAGTAAGCTTCAACTTTTTAGTTCATTTGGCATAGGAAGTACGTTTTATTTTGATATAGAATTGGAAGTTCTTAAAAGTATAAAAGATGAAGTTGTAATAGAAGTAATTGAAAAAAAGGAAAATAATATACATAAAACTGACTTTGAAATTTTAAGTAATCCCACCATTTTAATTGTAGATGATAATACAGTAAATATATTTTTATTGGAATCAATGTTGAAAAAAGTGATGCCTGAAGTTAAAATTTTACAAGCAAAAAATGGTTTTGATGCAGTGAGAATGTATACAGAAGAACATACAGATTTGATATTAATGGATGTGCAAATGCCAGAAATGAATGGTTATGATGCTACAAGAGAAATAAGAAGTTTAGAAACGAATAAAAGAATACCTATTATTGGCTTAACAGCTGGTGTGTTGTTTGGTGAAAAAGAAAAATGTTTGGAAGCAGGTATGGATGAATATATTTCAAAACCTGTTGTAAAAGAAACTATAAAAAAAGTGGTTGAAAAATGGCTGTTATATGGAAACCAATTTGCTTAATTTAAACAATAATAATTCTAAATAAAGTTGAAAATAGCTGTAAACACTCGATTTTTATTGAAAAATAAATTAGAAGGATTTGGCCATTTCACCAATGAAACTTTAAAGAGAATTGTTTTAAATAATCCCCAAATTCAATTTTATTTTTTGTTTGATAGACCATTTGACCAAAGCTATATTTATGCAAAAAATGTTATTCCTGTTGTAATTCCTCCGCCTGCCAGACATCCAATTCTATGGAATATTTGGTTCAATATTTCAGTTGCTTATTGGCTCAAAAAAAATAAACCAGATTTGTTTTTAAGTCCTGATGGATATGCAAGTTTAAATACCAAAACCAAACAATTAAGTGTAATGCATGACTTAGCATTTGAACATTTTGAAGATGGAATTCAAAAATGGCATTTAAAATATATGCGAAAAAATTCACCTAAATTTACTAATAAAGTGAATAGAATAGCCACTGTAAGTCAGTTTTCAAAAAATGATATTATTGATAAATATAAAATATATCCTGATAAAATTGATGTGGTTTATAATGGTGCAAACGATTTATTTAAACCAATTTCAACTATTGAAAAGGATGAAATAAAAGAAAAATATAGCGCAGGCTTTAATTATTTTCTATATGTTGGTTCAATTCACCCACGAAAAAATGTTGCTAGTTTGCTTCAAGCATTCGATTCATTTAAAACCCAAACAAACAGCAATTTCAAACTAGTTCTAACAGGAAGAATGGCTTGGAAAACTGGTGCCGTAAGCTATATTTATAACCAAATGAAACATAAAAATGATGTTATTTTTACTGGTTATTTAAGCAATGAAGATTTAGCAAAAATAACGGCAGCAGCATTTGCTTTGTGTTATGTTTCATTATTTGAAGGCTTTGGAATTCCAATTATTGAGGCCATGAAATGTGGGGTTCCTGTTATTTGTAGTAACACCTCATCTATGAAAGAAATAGGGGAGGGCGCAACTGTTCAAATTAACCCCAATAGCATTGAAAGCATTAGTTATGCCATGGTTTTGCTAAGTAAAGATGAAGTGTTACAACAAACATTAATAACAAAAGGTTTAGAAAGACAAGCAAAATTTAGTTGGGATAAAACGGCTGATTTGCTTTGGAAAAGTTGCTTAAAAGCAATGGAATAAATACTTTAGTAAATTCAAAAAAATAAATTCGAAATTCGAATCTGTTTTTAGTTTCCTTGAACCATTTAGGAACCTAGCAATCATAACTTGTAAACGGAGTTTAAAATATACTATATTATTAACGCTAC
>JBMOGB010000255.1:0-5687 GCA_049318585.1 Bacteroidia bacterium
CAATAAAAATACTAACACTTTATTCATACTTTGATTTTTGTGTTTTTTTAAACCAAAAATAAATTATACTTGCAAGTATGAGTAACGAAACACCTAACGATCCAAATCAAATAAATATTGAATTAAGCGAAGAAATGGCTGAAGGCATTTACGCTAATTTGGCAATTATTACACACAGCAATAGTGAGTTTGTTTTAGATTTTATTAGAATTATGCCAGGAGTTCCTAAGGCTAAAGTAAAATCGAGAATTGTATTAACTCCAGAACACGCAAAGCGTTTGCTTTTAGCATTAAGCGATAATATTAGAAAATACGAAGACCAAGTTGGGGAAATAAATTTGCCTGATATGATGCCTCCTTTTCCAATGAATTTTGGTGGAACAACTGGGCAAGCATAAACGGATTTGTGAATCACGAAACATGGTCATTTGTCCTCGGTTGGTGTCCTCACCAACCGAATAAAAGTAGTTGGTGTGGCCACCAACCACGGACATAATTTTTAAAGCTAAAATTTGCTAGTTGCCAGGAGCCAGCCGCTACCAGCCAATATAATGAAAGAAAAATTTACACAACATATTCAAAGTGGTTATACCTTCAAAGGTGAAACAATTCAAATAGGTGCTGCCATGTTAAATGGTGAAGTAATAGCTGAATGTGCTATCCATTTACCTTTAAAAACATTTAACCGACACGGGTTAATTGCGGGAGCAACTGGTACTGGAAAAACTAAAACTTTGCAAACTATAGCCGAAGGTTTAAGCGATGCAAGTGTGCCTGTTTTGTTAATGGATATAAAAGGCGATTTGAGTGGAATTGCTGCAAGCGGAACAATAAATGATAAAATTACGGAGCGTTATACCAAGCTTGGTTTAACTTATAAACCTCAAACTTATCCTGTAGAATTACTTTCACTTAGCATGCAAAAAGGGGTTAAACTAAAAGCTACTGTAAGTGAATTTGGTCCAATTTTATTATCGAAAATTTTAGATTTAAATGAAACCCAAGCTGGTTTTGTTTCCATGATTTTTAAGTTTTGTGATGATGCTCAATTACCTTTATTAGATTTAAAAGATTTTATTAAAGTTTTGCAATTTATAAGCAATGAAGGTAAAGCTGAAATGGAAAAAGATTACGGTAAAGTTTCAACTACTTCTACTGGAACTATTTTACGTAAAGTAATAGAATTACAACAACAAGGTGCTGATAATTTTTTTGGTGAAAAAAGTTTTGAAGTAGATGATTTGATGAGAATTAGTGATGATGGGAGAGGGGTAATTTCTATTTTAAGGGTTACGGATATTCAAGATAAGCCTAAACTTTTTTCTACTTTTATGTTGAGTTTATTGGCCGAATTATATGCTACTTTACCAGAAGAAGGCGATATGGATAAACCCAAATTGGTTTTGTTTATTGACGAAGCACATTTAATTTTCCAAGAAGCCAGCAGTGCATTGTTACAACAAATAGAAACCATTATAAAACTAATTCGTTCTAAAGGAGTTGGTATATATTTTTGTACTCAAAATCCATCCGATATTCCTGCTTCTGTACTTGGACAATTGGGTTTAAAAGTGCAACATGCTTTGCGCGCTTTTACTGCCAATGATAGAAAAACAATAAAACAAACTGCTGAAAATTATCCTCTTTCCGATTTTTATGTTACCGATGAATTGATAACTCAACTAGGTATGGGTGAGGCTTTGGTTACCTGTTTAAACGAAAAAGGAATTCCTACTCCTTTGGCTGCTACTATGCTTTGTGCTCCAAAATCGAGGATGGATATTTTAACAGATGAAGAAATAAATAGTTTGGTTTCAAAATCGAAAATTGCTGCTAAATATAATCAAAACATAGATAGCGAAAGTGCTTACGAAATTTTAAATGCTAAATTAGCAGAAGCTGCTCAAAAAAATGAAGAAGTGATTGCAGCGCAACAAGAAACAAAAGTAAATAAAAACGAAAAATCAACTTTAGAACAAATATTAAATAGCCCAATTACTAAACAAGTAGGCCGAACTGCCGCACAAATTATAACAAGAAGTTTGCTTGGTGCATTGGGTCTAGGTGGAAAAAGTACTAAAAAAACAGGTTCTTGGTTTTAAAAATTAATTGAATAATTTAAAATAGTTTATGAAAATAATAACTACACCAATTGAAGGCTTATTGATTATAGAACCACAAGTATTTACTGACCCACGCGGTTATTTTTACGAAAGTTATAACAAAGAAAAATTTGTTGCAGCAGGTATCAATTTAGAATTTGTTCAAGACAATCAAAGCCTATCGCAAAAAGGAATTGTGCGTGGTTTACATTTTCAAGCTCCACCTTTTGCACAAGGAAAATTGGTTCGAGTTATTCAAGGTTCGGTAATGGATGTAGCAGTTGATATTCGTAAAAACTCACCTACTTACGGACAACATTTTTCTATTGTGTTATCAGCCGAAAACAGAACCATGTTTTTTATTCCACCAGGCTTTGCTCATGGTTTTGAAACATTAGAAGACAATACTATTTTCCTGTATAAATGTACCGATGTTTATAACAAAGAAAGCGAAGGCGGTTTACTTTGGAACGATGCTGAATTAGGAATAAAATGGCAATGCAACGATCCATTGATTAGTGATAAAGATAAAATTTTACCAAATTTAAAAGATTTAGTAAGCCCTTATTAAGCTTATTTTTTTTACTGGATATTTGGTTTAAAAATTAAACTCAAGCTATTTAAGCAGAATTGTTTTGATTAAAACACTTTTTTGCCTTTATTTGACTTCTTAATAAAATTGACAAAATGCGTAAAATAATTATATCATTTTCATTGTTAGCATTTATTGCTAGTTGCACTAACGATGCTCCTTTAAACAAAGTAGAAGAACAAACTATAGATAGTTTTGTAAACACTGAACAAGAAGCCAGCGATTCATTAATGAGAGCCATTCAAGCTGAAATTGGAAACGATACCACAATTGAAGATAACCAAGATTAGATAAAAGTTTATTCACACTAAGTGACAGATATAAAAGACATAGAATTAAGCATTGTAATGCCATGCTTAAATGAAGCCGAAACCCTTGCCATTTGCATTACAAAAGCCAATAAATGGCTTAAAAATAATGATGTAAAAGGTGAAGTTGTGATAGGCGATAACGGAAGTACCGATGGCAGTCAAAAAATTGCAACAGACTTAGGTGCGCGTGTTATAAATGTGCCTACAAAAGGATATGGAAGTGCATTGATGGGCGCTATAGAAGCCAGTTATGGCAAATACGTTATTATGGGCGATAGCGATGATAGTTACGATTTTGGAAACCTTACGTTGTTTGTTCAAGAGCTAAGAAATGGTTACGATTTGGTAATGGGTAACAGATTTAGAGGCGGTGTTGCAAAAGGTGCAATGCCATTTTTACACCGTTATTTAGGAAATCCTGTTTTATCGTTTATTGGCCGTTTGTTTTTTGGTAGTAAAGCAAAAGATTTTCATTGTGGATTACGTGGATTTAGACAAGACATTGTTTCGGTTTTAAACTTACGTACTACAGGAATGGAATTTGCAAGTGAAATGGTAGTGAAAGCAACCATATTCAATTTGAAAATTACAGAAGTTCCTACCACTTTATCGCCCGATGGACGCTCTCGTCCACCACATTTAAGAACTTGGAGAGATGGTTGGAGACATTTGCGTTTTTTACTCATTTATTCACCTCGTTGGTTATTCTTAATTCCTGGTGTTTTTTTGATGCTTTTTGGTTTTATTTTGAGTGTTTTAATTATTCAAAAACCATTTAACATTATTGGAAATATTCAACTTGATACCAATACTTTATTATACGCAGGTGCATTTATGATTGTTGGATTTCAAGCATTTATTTTTGGAATTTTTACCAGAGCTTATGCCGAACAAGTTGGCTTTTTACCTCAAAACGATAAGTTAATTAGATGGCTTGAAATCATTAGCCTGGAGAAAGGTTTGATTATAGGTTTAATCATATTTTTTGCTGGAATATTTGGAACTTTTTATTCGTTAACACTTTGGAATGAAGTTCATTTTGGACAACTAGTTTATCCATCTATTTTAAGAATTGTTATACCAAGTGTGGTAGCAATTATTTTGGGCTTGCAAACCATTTTGTCAAGCTTTTTTATCAGTGTTTTATTTGTAAATAAAAAATAAAAATTATGAATATATTTGGCCATATAATTACCCAAATACTCGTAATTTAGTGCTAAAGATGATTTTATTGACCATTGGAAAATATGAGTTTATTTAAAATCAAAAAAATCTTTTATATCTACTTCCTTTGTTTGGGCTATTTCATAAATAGTACTCAAACTTGTAATTATTTTTCCTCTTTTTATTCTTCCAATTTGGTTCACAATTAGTTCCGAATTGAATGCATTATTAAATTGACCATTTAATTCTAGAAGAAATAATTACCATATTCCATTTTACTGAATATACCTAGAGGTAGTGAATTTCAAAATTCACTACCTCTAGGTATATTTTTATTGAATTATATTGTGAATGTTTGCATATAAAAAAAACTACATATGAATTATTGTTTTTACAATTTATATTACTAAGGTTTGCTTTGAATAAAAACACAATTTGTAATTTAATAAAATATACCTATTAATGGGTATTGTTTATATCAAAAACTTAAACCATGTTTGCCTTTACTAAAACTAAATAAATACCATGAAAATAAGAAACAGAGCCATTGAAATGAAAAACATTGTTTTGTACATTCTTTTTTTTAGTCTTTTTATTGCTTGCACCAAAGACCCTACTGGTTCTTCTGGTTGCCCGCCTGTTAAAGATATTTACTTTAGGTTTACCGATACCTTTGCCACCAGTTTAGTAGATGTTTACAAACAAGGAGATACTCTAAAACTAAAACATAACAGCGGTACTGTTTATTATTTTATAGCTCAAAAACCTGATACTGGTTTTGGTTTTGAAAAACCGGTAACAGGTGGAAGCTGCGATGGTGATAATTTTTATTTACAATATTATAAATTAGAACTTAAACCTACTGTGAAAACCCTACCAAGCATTTTTGTTAAAGTGTTTTATGAATATGGTAGAAATAGTGCAAGTGATTATTTTCGAGTTGATTTTTCAAATTCATATTATTATAAAAATTCTACTGGAATTTTCCCTCCCCCCCCATCTAAATTATATATTGATTCTCTGAAAGTTAATAACTTTTATTATTACAATGTTCAGAAGTTGGAATCAATTAATGGGTCTTCTGAACCAAGTGGATTACTTTACTACAACAGAAAAAATGGTCTAATAAAAATTGCTCAATTTAATAATGAATATGAAATACAACCATAAATAATTACAAAAATGAAAAAACTAATTTATACCCTACTATTACTTTTGACTGTATGTCAAGTAGTAGAAGCAAAAAAGATTAAAAAAAACCAGCACAAAAACAAAGTTCATACTATTACCAAAGAACAATGGCCAGATTGGCTAGATAATTTTATAGATTGGCTAAGCAGTCCATGGCAACCTGTTTGGGGCGAATTTATAAAAGATGGACAAAACACAACTGCTCCAATGGCTTTGTTTAATAGTAATTCTTATATATTTGACTAATAATTAATAATAAACAAAATGAAAAACAAGATTATTTACCTGCTTCTTTTTTTTAGCCTTTTTGCTGCTTGCACCAAAGAC
>JBMOGB010000256.1:0-5654 GCA_049318585.1 Bacteroidia bacterium
TGAACAGTAGTTTTTTAAATAAAATTTTAGCAGTTGTGCTTATTATTGCAGCTGTAAAATTGATCCTTATATAGTTTCTATATGAAAAACACTTCGACAAGCTCAGTGACCATTATCGAAACGCGGTCGTTGAGCTTGTCGAAACGCATATCTAAAAGCATAAGTTTATAAATATGACGGATTAAACTTAATTCAGTTTAGAATAATTTTTTTGAACAAAAATGAAAATGAAAATATTGGTATTTGGACAACTTTCTGAAATAATAAATACATCGGAATTAGAATTATTAGCAATAAATAATACCGATGAATTAAATAAAAAATTGTTTGAATTATATCCGAAATTGGAAGAAATGAAATTTACAGTGGCCGTAAACAAAAAAATTATTCATGAAAATATGCCATTGTATCATGAAGATATTGTGGCTTTGTTACCACCATTTTCGGGAGGATAATTTTATAAAAATATTTAATAATTTAGCTGATAAATCAATGAGTTTTACTCAAAATAATGATAGATACCATCGTCAAATTATATTAAAAGAATTTGGTGAAACTGCACAACAAAAACTATTGAATTCAAAAGTATTGGTGATTGGTGCTGGCGGTTTGGGCTGCCCTGCACTTCAGTATTTGGCTGCAGCAGGAGTTGGCACCATTGGTATCATTGATTTTGATGTGGTAACAATTTCGAATTTGCACCGACAAATATTATTTTCTACCAATAACATTGGCAAACAAAAAGCAACAACAGCAGCTTCAAAACTAGCCGAAATAAATCCCGAAATAAAAATTCAAGCTTTTAATTTTCAGCTTACAAACAAGAATGCTTTTGAGTTATTTGCTAACTACGATTTGGTAATTGATGGCACTGATAATTTTGCAACTCGATACTTAATAAATGATGCTTGTGTTATTTTAAACAAGCCTTTGGTTTACGGAGCAGTTTTGCGTTTTGAAGGACAAGTTGGTGTGTTTAATTTGATGGATAATGAAACTAAAATAAAGACAAATTACCGTGATTTATTTCCAGAACCACTAAATCCTTTAAACGCACTTTCGTGCAATGAAGCCGGTGTTATTGGCGTTTTACCTGGAATTATTGGAACCATGCAAGCTACAGAAGCCATAAAAATAATTACTGGAGTTGGCAAGCCTTTATGTAATAAAATTATTTCCTATAATGCTTTGCAAAATTCATTTTATGATTTTGAAATAACTCCAGTTTTGAATCCAATTGAAACATTTCCAAAAAACGAAATGGAGTTTTTAAACTTTAATTATGATTGGTTTTGTCATTCAAAAGCTAATGTTTCAGCAATTTCAATCATTGATTTTGAGGAGTTAAGAATCAAAGAAAAAATCACCATCATTGATGTGCGTGAAATGAATGAATTACCTTTGGTAAATGAATTTGATTTTACAACAATTCCTTTGAATGATTTGCCAAATTTAATCGCAACCATTCCAACTGAAAATAAAATTGTTTTCTTTTGTAAATCGGGGAATAGAAGTTTAAAAGCAGTAAAATTATTTTACGAAAAACATCCTCAAATAACAGCTTTTAGTTTAATAGGTGGATTAGATGCTTGGCAACAATTTAACAATAAAACTTGATTTAAAATGACAGAGAAAAAAAAACATAAAGTATTTATTCAAGGTGCTATCACGCCAACATTCATTGCCGATAGCATTGCAAAGCACAGTGGAAAAACTACCATTGGTGCGCATGATATTTTTTTAGGTCAGGTGCGCAACGATTTGATAGATAATAAAACAGTTGCAGCTATTGAATATTCGGCTTACGAGGAAATGGCGGAAAACTTATTTCATGATATACGTGAAGCAATATTTGCAAAATATGATATTGTTTGCATGCATATTTATCATAGCTTAGGTGTTGTAAAAACAGGTGAAATTTGTTTGTTTGTTTTTGTATCGGCCAAACACAGAATAGCTGCCTTTGATGCTTGCCGTGATTTAGTAGAACAAATTAAAGCAATGACACCCATTTGGGGTAAAGAAATTTTTGAAGATGAGACCCATGTTTGGAAACAAAACAATTAAAGATATTAAATGATAGACATAACATATAAATCAAACACACTCAGAAAAGCCATTGCAACTGCAATAGTAAAAGTGAGCAAGCAAGCAACAATAGATGCTTTGGTGAACAAAAATGTACCCAAAGGCGATGTGTTTGAAATGGCTAAAACTGCTGGATTATTTGCTGTAAAACGCACCAGCGATATGATACCTGATTGTCATCCAATGCCAGTAGAATTCACTGCTATTCGTTACAATATAAATGGTTTAGATATAAATATAGAAATAGAAGTTCACACCATTTACAAAACTGGAGTGGAAGTGGAAGCCATGCATGGCGCATCGGTTATTGCATTAACTATATATGATATGCTCAAACCAATTGACAAAGGAATAGAAATTCATGCCATTAAATTATTAGAGAAAAAAGGTGGAAAATCAGATTTTGTTGATCAATTTAGAACTGATTTAAAAGCTGCTGTTATTGTTTGTTCTGACAGTATTTCGGCAGGAAAAAAAACTGATAAAGCAGGAAAAGCAATCATTAGTAAATTAGAAAAAAGCAAAGTTTCCATTTCAGATTACAGCATTATCCCTGATGACTTTTTAGTAATTCAGGAAAAGGTTTTGAGTTTATATGAAGCCAAAAACGACATAATTATTCTTACTGGAGGAACAGGACTTTCGCCAAGAGATAATACACCAGAAGCCATTAAACCATTACTTGACAGAGAAGTTCCTGGAATTATGGAAGCAGCCAGAAACTACGGTCAAAACAGAACTCCATATTCCATGTTATCCAGAGGAATTGCGGGCATGAAAGGAAATACATTGATTATTACTTTACCTGGCTCAACCAAAGGAGCACAGGAATCGATGGATGCATTATTCCCAGCTATTTTACATATTTTCAGAATAATAGAAGGTGGGCAACATGGGTAGATTTATGACGAAAATTTTCACTCAATAAGTTTAACCCAGAATACGCGTTAGAACTTCGTTATGAGAGTTAAATATACAATAAATCAGTTCCTTAAATTTAAAAATCATAGCATCGCTACGTTTTTTAAATTTAAGGAAACACTGATTGGAAGTAGATTTGGCTCGTAATAGATTTTCTAATGCGTAATTTGGGTTTAACCCACCAAAACCATTACCCATAAAAAACCTTCAAGCAGCTAAACTTGAAGGTTTTTCATTTTATGTCTGAAGTTGGTTTTCCATAGCTATCGGTAATCAACCGAGAACATAAATCAATATAAAATGAGATTGGGTCATTCCGAAGGAATCTTCCTTCCTACCTTATACCGTTGAATTCAATAATAAATTTTGTGTAAATCAACGATTGTTTAAGTCAAGGAAGATTCCTACGGAATGACTATTTATTTTTACTATTGTTGGTGTTTTCACCAACAAGTTTGGACTTACTCTAACTCGATTGGTAGTGCCGATAGCTACCGGCAACCAACCACGGACAAAAAATTACTACTAAATTTTTAGGGTTAAGTCCAACAATAATCCTTTATTATCAATTAATCCTTTTCCTATGTTCATAGTGAATAATTATTGTGTCCTTCTCAACAGTTCTTTCCATAAGCCCCAAATTATTGTAATATGTTTTTGATTTGTAGTTTTGGTTTTGATATGTAGGAAAATAAAATGTGGTTACTGTTAATTTTAGTTTGTTGTCAAAATAGAAGTAGTTAGTGATATTTTGTGTTGACAATCCTTTTCTATATTCCAATTCATAAATCTGTTGCTTATCCATACTTATTAAAAGATTAACAGTCTTTTTCAAAAGTTTTCCAGAGGTGTTGTATTCATAAACAGTTTTAAAATGGCGCCCTTTACCATGGTCGTCATTCGCATATTCAATTGCTTCAATAACTTTTCCTGCATTGTCAAATTTGAAAACACAAGTGTCCGAGTCGTTACCGATCCAAAATTGATAAAGCAATAAACTGTCTGCTATAAATTTGTATGTTGGTATGAACTGGGCTGAAAAATCAGTAACGTATCTCTTATATTTCACAAAACCAATACTATCATATTCGTATGCAACATGATGTCCAAAAAATTTTCGAATTCTTTCATTCAATAGATTTCCGTTCTTGTCATAATTCAAATTAGCAAAGGTGTCCGACTTTCCTAAATTCAAAATTTTATTTTTAGAAATCAAGTATGTAGTTTCAATTTGGTTAGCACTCAAATACTCTTTATTTATGTCGTCCAACTTTAAGTCAGCAAGTTTTATTTTCTGAGCTTGTTCACATCCAAAAAATAGCAAAAAAAATGTTGTTATGAAAATATGTTGCTTCAAAATAATTATTGATAAATTTTATTTAACCCTGAATCCGTCAAGTTTATTTAACAAAAATATTCTTTTATGTTGCAAATGCAATTTTCATTTATACTAATCAGCCGGAGGCTGATGTAAAAATTCACTGGCAAGATGCTAGCGATTTTTTGTATTAATATTTAAGTTATTCAATTTCGCTTCTCATTTGTTTAACTTTTCAGTTACACCAATGATTACTCCAAAATTTCCATCTATTTGAACCCAATTTTTTTCAGGTAAATACGTTCTGGAAACAAAACCATTAAGATACAAAGCATTGCTGCATCCTAAACTTTGAAAGTATTTGGCAAAGTCATAAAAGTTTATTTCAGTCATTGACATGGCAAATATTACATTGTTATTAGGTAAAATACCAACACCATTTCGAATATTCATATTTGTGGAGCCATTTTTAAAAGAATCATGAATTTGTCCATCAATTACTAACATTGGTCCTGATTGCGAAGCGAACTTTACACTTCCATTGTCTTTGAAGTCAGTTGTTTTACAAACAAAAGGAATATTGTCTGTCGTTATGTAAAAAACTCCATTTGGCTTTAGATAAAAATTACCGCTGCCATTTGCAGTATCTATTTTTGCCAGTGTTTTTTTATTTTGAATAAAAAGTCCTTGTGGCGAAAAGTCTCTAAGGTACATTCCTCCATTCATTGCAAAGGTTAGCCTCCTATTTTTACTTTGAACATAAGTCTTTAAATTTTGAATACTATTCAAAATTTCACCTTTATCGTTTTTCCAATAAAGCTGTATGTCTTGTGTTTTGGTATCTACCGTATAAGCTAAAATTTGGTCATCAATAGATTTTTTTCGAGTCGTAAAAGCAATTAGTCCTGCCGTTAGAAGCACCAATAAACTCAACAATATTATTTTCCATTTACTTTTCAATTTCTGTCAATGTTATTGGTTACATTTATTTGATATATCACCCCATAATTGTAAGGCTTTATTTAACAAAAGTATACTTTTATGTTGTAAATCCAATTGCCTATGGTTAGTGTTTTCACCAATCTTGGTTGGTTGCTAAGGAAAGGAGATGCCTGCTGCATGACGATAATTTGAGATTATAAAACAAATATTATAAAACAAACCAACTCCCATAAAAAAAACCTTCAAGCTTTTACACTTGAAGGTTTTTTATGTCCGTGGTTGGTGTCCTCACCAACTACATAAATATTCTACTCAGCAGGAGGAGTTTCATCTTCTTCAGATTCTTCTTCCTCTTCTTCGTCAGTATTAGGATTTATTTCTGCAT